>NZ_JBBOOK010000001.1:1263508-1579386 GCF_038003045.1 Sporosarcina sp. FSL W7-1349 | reverse complement strand
TGCGGAACTAGATGCACTTTCCGAGTATCTCATGGGCTTATCTGTTGAGAAATGATTTGTAACGTGAATTTGTAGAGGAGGTAAAAGTAGTGAGTTCAGTTGCTCAAAAAAAGGGTTTTGGCGCAACGTTGTGGGACTGGATGACAACAGTCGACCATAAGAAAATCGGGATTCTATATTTCGTGGGCGGAGGCTTCTTCTTCGTACTCGGCGGTATAGAAGCGATGATTATCCGTTTGCAGCTATTAAAACCGAACAACGATCTTGTCAGTGCTGGGCTTTTCAATGATCTGATCACGATGCACGGTACGACGATGATCTTCCTTGCGGCCATGCCGATATTATTCGGTTTTATGAACGCGATCGTGCCTCTTCAGATTGGAGCACGGGACGTTGCGTTCCCATTCATTAACTCGTTAGGTTTCTGGATGTTCTTCTTCGGAGGATTATTCCTTAATATTTCATGGTTAGTTGGCCAAGTGCCGGATGCCGGATGGACGTCTTATGCGTCATTATCACTTGCATCTGAAGGACATGGTATTGACTTCTATGCAATCGGTCTTCAAATAGCCGGTGGTGGTACGTTAATGGCGGGAATCAACTTCCTGGTCACCATCATTAACATGCGTGCTCCGGGTATGACTTACATGCGTATGCCATTGTTTACATGGACTACGTTCGTCGCATCAGCAATGATTCTATTCGCTTTCCCTCCACTTACAGTCGGATTGTTCTTCTTGACATTCGACCGTATGTTCGGTGGAAATTTCTTTGATCATCTCAATGGTGGTAATACAATTATCTGGGAGCATATTTTCTGGATTTTCGGTCACCCTGAGGTTTACATTCTGATTTTGCCGGCATTCGGTATTTTCTCTGAAATCTTCTCGACGTTTGCACGGAAGCGCCTGTTCGGTTATCCGTCCATGGTATTCGCTACGGTACTCATCGGGTTCCTCGGTTTCATGGTTTGGGCTCACCATATGTTCACAGTAGGTCTTGGACCGACTGCGAACGCGATCTTTGCGGTTGCAACAATGGCGATTGCCGTACCAACTGGGGTTAAGATCTTTAACTGGTTACTTACTATGTGGGGCGGCAGTATCAAAGTTACGACTCCGATGTTGTATGCTCTAGGTTTCATTCCATCATTCGTCATGGGTGGAGTTACAGGTGTTATGCAGGGTGCGGCTCCGCTTGACTATCAATTGCATGACTCCTACTTTATCGTTGCCCACTTCCACTACGTTATCGTCGGTGGGGTAGTACTTGCGATTTTGGCAGCTACTCATTATTGGTGGCCAAAAATGTTCGGTACGATGCTGAACGAAGCACTTGGTAAAATTACATTCGTATTTTTCTTTATCGGTTTCCACATGACATTCCTGATCCAGCACTGGTTAGGATTCTGGGGAATGCCGCGCCGTGTCTGGACGTTCATGGACGGACAAGGCTGGAACACTGCAAACTACATCAGTACGATTGGTGCCCTTCTCATGGCAGTTGGGGTTATCGTACTCGTCATCAACATCGTGATGACTTCTGTAAGAAATGTGAAAGTTGGAAATGACCCTTGGGGCGACGGACGTACGCTTGAATGGGCAATCGAATCACCTCCAGTCTTCTACAACTTTGCTGCAACACCACTTGTACGTGGACTTGACACAGTGTGGATTGAGAAACAGGAGGGGAATGAATCAGGCCTCACAGCTGCTGAGCCTGTTACGGATATCCATATGCCGAACGGTTCCATTATTCCGTTCCTCATGACACTTGGATTATTCATTGCCGGATTTGGTGCGATGTTCCGTACCGAAACTTCATGGGGCTTGGCGGTTCTCATTTTCGGTCTTGCTTGGACATTCGTTGCGATGGGAGTACGTTCCTTGAAAGACGATTTGGGCTTCTATGTTAAGAAAGAAGACATTCTCAATGATCTAAAACGCAAAGGGGGTCAAAACTGATGGCTTTGAATACTAAATTCACCCCTGAAACGTGGCCGGATCACCCGGAGAAAGCGACACTTGAGGCAAAGAACAAGTTTGTCGGTTTCTGGCTCTTCCTTGGAGGGGAAACCATCCTCTTCGCAACTCTGTTCGCAACATATGTTGCATTGAAAAACAAAGGGCCAAGCGGCTTTGAATTCACCACTCAGGGACTTTATGAGTTGCCTCTTGTCTTCGTCATGACAATGCTCCTTTTGACATCGTCCTTGACGAGTGTATACGCAATGTATCATTTGAAAAACTACAACTTCAAGAAAATGCAGCTTTGGCTTGGAATCACAGCCTTCTTGGGCCTTGGATTCTTGATGCTTGAAGTATATGAGTTCTCTCACTATGTGCAACTTGGTTTCACGTATGGCAGCAGTGCGTTCAGTTCTTCGTTCTATACGTTAGTCGGAACACACGGTTTCCACGTGGCCGTCGGTCTAGTTTGGATTACACTGTTGATTTTCCGTAATGCCAAACGCGGCCTAAACTTGTACAATGCGACGAAGTATTATACTTTCTCGCTGTACTGGCACTTTATCGACGTTGTCTGGGTGTTCATCTTCACTGTAGTCTACTTGATGGGAGTGGTAGGTTAATATGGCGGACATTCAAGTCTACAAAAAGTCTCCTGCTGAAATGGAATTAGGGCGGCGACGTGGAAAGCAGGCTATGCGTGCGCAGGTCATGATGTTTTCATTGATGATCTTCCTCACATTGCTTTCATTCTCCATGGTGGTTGCATTTGAATCCGGAGTTGTCGGATTTTCCAAATTCTTCATCATTCCGATAATCATGTTATTCGCTGCCGTCCAAGTCGGTTTACAATTGTATTACTTCATGCACATGAGTGAAAAAGGGCATGGCATTCCACAAATGTTCATGTTCACAGGCGCATTGCTTGGCTTCCTCATTCCGTTGACTTTCGTCACAATTGTATGGTGGTAATGCTAGACGGAAAGCCTAGGGAAGAATAATCTTCCCTAGGCTTTCTTTTTGTGCGTCATTGCATTCTGTATGTCGAGAATTGGCAATTTGTCATAGTTCATTCATTGTGTTCATTGATGGTACGATTTATAATGGAGAAAGACTTTAGTGAAGGAGCGATGGCAATGTTGCCTTTGAGCATATTCGGATTTCGCGCATTGTGGAGTCCTTGGTTTTTCTTATCGATCCTTGCCGCGGTGGTTTTATATTTTTTATTGACCAAGAAATGGAGACATAAGTTTGATGGGGAGGAGCCGGTGACTCGGAAGGAGATTGGCTATTTCCTTGCCTCGATGGTCTTGCTCTATATCGTGAAAGGCTCGCCGATGGATTTGATGGGCCATATTCTATTCTCGGTTCATATGGCGCAAATGGCTATACTTCTTTTGATAGTTGCTCCTTTTTTAATCATCGGAATCCCAGACTGGATTTGGAAAAAGGTATTGGATATCAAGATCGTGGGTAGAGCAATGCGCTTCTTTACGAATCCCGTCCTGAGCCTTATTCTGTTTACCATTATGTTTTCCTTGTATCACTATCCGTTTATTTTGGATCAAGTAAAACTTAGCATTATCTTCCATGCACTGTTTACCATCACATTATTCATCTTTGCTATCTTTTTATGGTGGCCGATCGTCAATACACTGGAAGGACAGCCTAAACTTCATGGATTGAAGAAAATCGGTTACGTCATTCTCAGTGCTATTCTGATCACACCGGCCTGTGCTCTCATCATCTTCGTGGATGTCCCTGTTTATGACACGTATAGCAGTGGAGAAGCATGGCTGCAAGCGATGGCTCTTTGCGTACCTGGAAGCACCCTTGCCGGACTTTCGGGACTAGGCATTTCAGGCCCAGAATTATTTACGAAAATGCCTACAGTGTATGATCAACAATTGGGCGGCATTTTGATGAAAGTCATTCAGGAACTTATTTATGTAGTAGTAATTGGTAAAATATTTATTAAATGGTATAAAGAAGAACAGCGAGATGCCGATGAAATAACTAAAAGAGATTTACTGGAACGTCAAAAATTGACGATGCACGGCTCTTGATAGGGGAGAAGTAATATGGATGTCCCATTACTGCCAACAATCAGCACCTTCTTCATTGTTCTGTCGGCGGTGCTGGTTGCAATCGGGTGGTATTTGATTCGGAAGAAAAAAATTGAAGCGCATAAGAAGACGATGCTGGCGGCCGCGGTTTCGGCGCTGCTCTTTTTCATCATTTACCTTTCTCGGACGGTGTTTGTCGGGAATACCGCTTTTGGCGGACCCGAACATTTAAAAGTGTATTATACGATATTTCTTATCTTTCACATCTTTTTAGCGACAACGGGGGCCGTTTTCGGCATCGTCACGATTTACACGGGCCTGAAGCAGAATTTGGTGCGTCACCGCAAAATTGGCCCTGTTACGAGTGTCATCTGGTTTTTCACCGCCATTACAGGGGTGGCTGTCTATCTTCTTCTCTATATTTTCTATAAAGGCGGGGAGACGACGTCGGTTTTCAAAGCGATATTAGGATTGTAAACAAAAAACACGTGACCCATACGACGGGTTCCGTGTTTTTTATCATATTCTGAAGCTGAGTTTGATGATTCCTGCTTCCCTTGCTGTTGTAAAAAGGATGACAATAAGTGGCCCGAGGAAAAAGCCGAGGAAGCCAATCAGCTTCAATCCGATGAACATCGCTATTAATGTCGGAAGCGGTGATAACCCGATCTGGGAACCCATTACCTTTGGTTCGACCGTTCTTCGGATGATAAGGAGAATAGCCGCTAAAATCGCTAACTTCGTGCCCATGGCGACATCCCCGCTTATGTAATGATACAGTGACCATGGCGCCAGGATAATAATCGACCCGAGAATCGGAATGACGTCAATGATCCAGATGACGAGTGACATGACAACGGCGTATTTCGGTGAGATGATGAGCAGCCCTATGAATGTCACCGCTAAAATGATGAAACTGACGAGAAGCTGGGCTTTCATGAATCCGAAGATGACAGTGTTCAGCTTCGTGATCATATATCGCACTTTTTCGGCTGTAGATGTTGTCAAATGCCTAAAAAGCATCTTTTTAAGTTCAGGCAATTCAAGCATGAATAAAAAGAGGGCTATCAGATAGACGAGCAAAGCGACGAGGAGATTAGGAATATCAGTCATCAGGTCCATGATCCGTTGGTAACTTAGCAAGTCCAATACCGAATCCCGGATGGATTCAAAAATATTTTTGAACTCTTTTTGGATCGCTTTGACTACATCGTCCGGCATGCCTGCCGTATACTGAAATAACTTATTCTGTGTATCAATCCATAACCCCGACATGGAATTGAAATAATTGGGTGCTTCTTTTGTAAAATGGATGATCTTCCCAATGAGGCGAGTCACCGTATAATATAGAATGGAGGTGACGATAGCGAGGATGAAAATGAATACCGAGATGACGGAAATTTTACGGCTCCATTTGAATCTTTTTTCTGCCAGTCGGACAAGAGGATCGATCAGTAAAGCTGTAATCAGTGCAAAGATGATCGGTAAGGACACCGGCACGATGAACACGAATAGTAAAATAACCAAGATGATGCTCAAAAAAATAATAAAGTTTCGTTTCGTAAGCCATTTTGCCAACCGTCATTCCCCCAAAAATATTCACTATTTTAATTATACCCAAAAGAGGAAGAATTGAATAGGAAGAGACAAGAATTTCTAGAAAACGTATGAGTAGAAAAAAACCGGAGAACAGGACGCTCTCCGGTGACATGAATCAAATTATTTTGTTAAAGCTGGTTTCTTTTCTTTCTTAGCTTCCTGCACTTCTGTTGCCACTGTCAAATTATACGGTTTTAGATCTGCATTCACCGCTTTTAACGTAGCAGCGCAATCTTTCAGCAGGCTGGCTGGAAAATGTTCTTCTTCCCCGTATTCAACACCAAATGGGTAGTAGTACTTTCCGATAACCGGTTTTTTCAGTTGGATGATCGCATCGCGTGCATCTACATCCCCTTCAGTTGCTACGCCGAATACGCGTAAATAATATGTGCCTTCTTTCACAACATATTTTTTATCGTATGTGACACGTTCATAATCCCATTGTCCAGCACGGATCAAATCATGTTTCAGCATGATTTCGTCCAGTACGTTGACGTCTGCAAGAATATTTTCAATGTCTGTATTTTCAATATACATTGTTACATCCTCCTTATATATAATCCAGCCATTACCCTATACCTATTAATAATAGAACAAAACGAATCTAGTTGCAATGACAACATTGTGTCAGCAAATATTGGACGGAGAAAAATAATTTACTATTTAATCTATATCAGGCAATACCGAAGTATAATAAAAGAGAGCCATTATTCGCTCAAAAAAGTCATTTTGAAATTCAAACTATTTACTGTCCAATTGAGAATAAGGTATACTGATGGTTTACTCCATCCTGTATTTTGTCTTATCCTATAGGCAATTGCGGAGTATATTTTGAGAAAATCATTTGATTCTGTGAATTGTTAAAATATTACACAAGGGGAGCGGGACGCCGTTTATGAAAGTGATTTGGAGAATTGGAGTACTTTTGATCCTAGTCCTTGCCTTTCTTTATTATATGGATGATCGTGTATTGGAAAATGAATTGTTGGAATCCCCAGTCAACCATGGAAACCCGATTCCAGTTCCTCCTTCAGGGGAAGAATCGAGGATGGATGCTTTAGCCCGCCCGACGAAAGGGATTTCCACATTTGTCGGAAAAAAAGCGGATGCGTTGGTGGAGGTTTTTGGAGAACCGGACCGAAAGGAGCCATCCGGCTATGGCTTCCATTGGTGGGTGTACAGGGGAGCAGACCGGTTGATGGCTGGAGTCCAGGATGGCGTAGTCATGCAAATTTATAGCGCCGATGTGAAAGCTGATGTCACCCCGTTTACTATCAGTCAACAAGTCGAAGAGATTCGACGGTTCACTATTATGGAATCGGAAGTGAATGTCAAGGTCGACAATAATATTTATACTTTTACTCTTAATAGCGATGATATGAAAAACCGTGTGTTAGTTCCATATGAGGGGGTCTATGCACAGCTTTATATCGATGATGTGGATGGTGCATTGGAGGCGGTCCGTTTCATCGATCCCATTATGTTAGTCATCCAGCAGCCTTATGACATGGCGTATATGGGCAATATGGTTACAGCGGAACGACCATCTTCCATGGTTCAAATGGAAGTGAATCATGCGATGGAACTTCAGATTTTCGAATTGACGAACCATTATCGAATCAAACATGACCTACCGGAGCTCGTGTGGGATGAGCAGCTCGATGTTGTAGCGAGTGAACATAGCAAGGACATGGCCATTGAAAATTATTTTTCCCATGAATCTCCTGGGACCGGCAATTTGGCCAACCGACTCAAGGCGGCTGACATCATCCATAAGAAAGCGGGAGAGAACATCGCCTTCAATTATGTAGATGCGATTGAAGCCGTCCACGGTTGGCTCAATTCTCCGGCCCATCGGAATGTTCTGCTTGATAAGGATTTCACCCATATCGGCACCGGTGCCTATGGAAAATACTATACACAAGATATGATCCGCAGAGTTGCGGAGGAAACTGAGCCAGAAGAGGAATGAATTACGGCAATACCCAAGTTCCCTCTTCCGGATTGCAAATGCCCCTTATGTAAAGGGGTGTTTTTTTGTCCAAAGCGTGCATGGCCGCCCGCTTCTGAATGATTGGCTTTTCACAATCGAGCAGCGGCAAAAAGTCCTGTAATGAAATTTTGTCCAGTTTTTTTGCGGTGGCTACTTGTTTTGGATCATCTGTCATGACTCCGGGTACATCTTTATAAAACGTCACATGATGTGCTTGTAAAGCGGCCCCTAGAGCAATGGCGGTCAAATCGCTGCCCCCCCTGCCGAGTGTCATCACTTCGCCTTTGTCATTGACTCCTTGAAATCCGGGAATGATCAGGCAGCGGCTTTCTTCGAATCCATCGAGGATCGGAGATGTATCAATCGATTCAATGGCAGCATCGCCGAATTCACCGCTAGTCGTGACACCGGCCCGATTCCCATGCAGCACCAGATTGGGGACTCCCGCCGCCTTCAATTCTGCTGAGAGGACGGCAGCGGCGATCAGTTCCCCACAAGATGCCGCTAGATCACGGGCTTTCATATCCGATGAAAAAGCAGTTGTCAGTTGCAAGAGGCTATCTGTCGAGTAGGGATCATGCATCCGCCCGATAGCGGAGACCACGACCAATACATGACGGTACTTATTTAAACCATCCCTTATATGCTCGATGCATGCGGCTCTCATCTGTTCATCTCTCATGGCGATTCCGCCGAATTTCTGGACGATCATATAGACCCCCAACTTTCTTCGTGACATTCATACCTTCTTGTTCATACGATAAAGTATGTTCGCTCTCAATATATTCGTGTTTTTCGAAAATGTTCGGGAAGGGGAGAGGGGTGTTGCATGTAACGGAGCTTCTAAAAGATTGGCCTTGCACAGTCACGGGGGGGCGCCCCCGGGTTCAGGTCACGGGCGTTACAGAACGGGCCGCCAATGTCGGGGAAGGGTTCCTCTTCGTCGCTAGGAAAGGGAAGCGGCAAGATGGAGCCAGTTATATAGAAGAAGCGATACAAAAAGGAGCTGTTGCTATCGTTGTCGATCGACCCTCCTTGTCGGAGCTTCCGCTGAATGTGCCGATCATCACAGTACCGGATTGCCGGAAATTCCTTTCCTATGCAAGTGCCCGGTTAGCAGGCAATCCGTCTGAAAGGTTGACGGTCGTGGCGGTGACCGGGACGAATGGCAAGACGACCGTCACCCATTTCATCGGGCAATTATTGCAAGGGCTTGGCATCCGATGTGCCGTGATCGGTACGATCGGCATTTTCATCGAAGGGCGCCGAATGGAGTATGACTGTCCGGAAATGACTACGCTGCCCGCTGAATACTTGCATCCTTTATTGGCGTATTGTGAAAGCCGGGGGGTAACTCATGTCATCTTGGAAGCCTCCTCCATCGGCTTGGCCAACTCGCGGCTTGCACATTGTGAAATCGACGTCGGCCTCCTATTGAATATCGGCCAAGACCATTATGAGGAACATGGCGGCAGGGAAGCTTACATTGCCGCCAAAGGACGATTGCTACATCAAGCCCATGCCATCATTGTCAATCAAGATGATACGCAATGCCGTCAAATGGCAGACGCTTCGGAACGGCCTACTCTCTATTTTGGCGCGGCTGCCATGCTCGGCTATTCGACAGATCTGATCCTTCAAAAACTTGCCATCCCGGGCCATTATAATAGACTGAACGCCATTGCAGCGGCAAGTGCACTCATCGCTCTCGGCTATACGGTTGATGACGTTGCCGACCAAATAAGTATGTTGGCATTGCCGGAAGGAAGGTTACAGCGCCTGGAGCAGGATGGAGTCCAGGTATTCATCGACTATGCCCATACGCCGGATGCACTTGAAGCTGTCCTGCAAACACTGTCGACCATTTGCTACGGAAAGCTGATCACTGTCTTCGGTTGTGGGGGAGAACGGGATAAGGGGAAACGGGCGGAGATGGGAGAACTGGCTGTCCGCTATTCATCTCTCGTTTTCATCACGACCGATAATCCGCGCAATGAAGATCCGGTACGCATTGTACGGGATATCAAGGAAGGGTTCGGCGGGGACTGTTCGACAGTCGAGGCGGTGCTGGATCGGAAAGACGCCATACGCCAAGCGATTTTCCGGGCCGCTCCCGGAGACATTGTCTTAATTGCCGGAAAGGGCCATGAAAAATACCAGCAGACCGCAACCGGTGTCCTTCCTTTTTCGGATGTGGCCGAGGCGGAATGGGCTCTCTCGGAAAAAACGTATGAAGGGAAAGTGGAAGGCGGATCGAGGTGACAATGGAAACATCCTGAAATTCCGGGCGGCAATAGATGCACATGCGTCTCGAAATCTGGTATGATGGACGGGATGGGAGGCGATGATTGTATGATGATGACCGACGAATGGCTCGCCATCATCGAACAGATAGATGAACTTGCTGATATGCTGCGGCATTCAGAAGTAGTGGCCGAGTACCAGCAGGCCTACGATCGGGTCTATTCGGATCCGGATCTAGTCCAGTCAATCAGGAAGTTCACCGAGATGAAAGAACGATATGAAGAGGTGCAGCGGTTCGGGAGATACCACCCGGATTACCATATAGTGATGAAAACGATCCGCCAGCAAAAGCGGGAGCTTGACTTGAATAAACAAGTCGCCGCCTTGCGACTGGCAGAGAACGATATCCAGCAAGTGTTGGATGAAATCGGGCTAAACATGGCCCATGCCGTTTCAGAGGCGGTGAAAGTGCCGACCGGCAACGCCTTTTTCGCAGATTCCTCCTGTGGAACGGGTTGCGGAACCGGTGGAAGCTGTTCCTGTTCGGCTTGAGGAAGAGGGCTGCCTGTTAAGGGCGGCCCTTTTCTTTGTACTAAAATATCCCACAGGCTTCGGTGTATGAAAAGAAAGGGCTCTCCGATTTTACGGACAGCCCTTTCTTTTCATTCGCCCCCATGCTCTTGCACGATTTCCAGGGCTAGCTCTGGATTGTCGACAATAAAGCCGGCCGCGCCGGCATTCAGTAATTTTGTAAAGGTTTCCCGATCTGTAATGGCCTCAAAATAAATCGGGATGTTCAATCTGGAAAGGAACTGGACGAAGCTATCGGATCCGTAGTGGAAAAGGGCCTTTTTATCGGGGACCCTGAACAGGTCGGCCCGCGGATTGTAGAGATGGCCGAATCTGCTTGCATAGGCCGCATACGCTTTTTTCACTTCGTTCTCCCCGGCGCCGATGGCAATCTTATGCTGTGCATATAAATTGAAACGATCAGTCTGCTCGTCATACGGGCTAGTTACCGCAATCCGATCCTCTACTCCGATTTCGTCCAACAGACCCCATAGCTTCGACGGCATGAGGCTTCCTTCATATGTATCCGGTGCATCTACCAAATTAATCATAACGAACATATGGGGGAATTGTTCCAGAATTTCCCGAAGGGTGACAACTTGTTCCCCTTGGTCACGGTATTTAAAAATTCCATTGTCATCAGAAAATCCATAGCCGGCGTCCGCCGCTTTTAATTCAAGTAGCGTAAAATCAGACACGTTGCCGGACAAATCCGTTGTCCGATCGACGGTTTCATCATGGAAGAGAATGATTTCTTCATCCTTTGTCAGCCGGGCATCGATTGCAAATCCATGGACACCCAATTCGGCGGATTTTGTGAATGCTGCCATTGTGTGTTCCGGTGTGTCCACAAGACCGCCCCGGCGTGCCAGAATGATCGGGTTTTCAAAATCGAGCGCTTTCTTTCCTTCCCGTGGAACTGGTTTTGCCACGACTTTGGAAGCGGCCCAAGCTGCAATACCGGCAGCCCCCACTGAAAGTGCAACCTTTGTTTTCTTCCCCATTCAGGAACCTCCTCAATTTACATATCCTTATTTCATTATAGGATAAAAGATTGGTACTGTCAGCCATATTTGGACACAAAGCAGTTGGAATCCTGGATGATGGCGGGAAGGAAGGGCCTCGGTTTTACAGGGCATTGAATGGGTGAGAGGTTATGGTTCGTGATTTCCCGTCTCTATAGCCAGTTCTCTTCGCAAATTAAAAAATTTTACTTCGTTCACCTCGGATACCATCCAACTCTCCAAGTTTGTCCAGTATTAAAGCCAATTGTTTTTCCATCCGTTCATCCTTTTTTTATCCACGGATTTCCAGCCCTTCAAGCCGATTGTGCAGCTTCGTACACAGTCGATTGCCGTTCCCTAAATTATACAGACCAGTCCTTTTTCGTAAGATGGCAAATCTTCTTTCCCTACACCACCTGTGCTAAGTTGATGAATGTCCACGTTCCGGCGTGGCCCGTTCCGGTTTTCTGTGAGCAAAAGTTGGAAGATGTTCGGTTGCAGGCCTTTTCGGACCTATGGTATTGTATGTGTTAGGAAAAGAGGGGAAATCTATGGTTGATCGACAAGGAGTAATTGTATATCTCCATCATTTAAGACAGGCAAAATCATTCCGTAAATACGGTCATGTCCATTATATCTCTCGCAAGATGAAATATGTGGTCCTCTATTGCAATCAGGAGGATGTCGATGGAGTCATCGGCAAGATCGAGCGGTTGCCGTCCGTGAAAAAAGTGTTGCCTTCCTATCGGCCATTCATTAAGACGGAATATACGAATGCCAAGCCTGATAAAGCGAAAGAATATGATTATAAAGCCGGTTTATAAGCTCATTGCAGCGGAGGCAATAAATGGTTCAGGCGCAAGATGCCGATGACATATTGATAGAACAGTTCTTGCTCGGCAAATTCTGAAGAGTTCTTTAATTCGATGGCGACAGGCTGGCTTCCGGCTTGCTGCGCTGCTTCCTGGAACAGGGTGATCCGTTTTGAATCCCGGTCTGCAATGCCTTCGCGGCAAATGTAGATTGGCATGAAATTGCAACCGCTGGCCGGTCGGAACGAGGCGGCCAGTGAAAACGCCTTGCCGGTTGCTGTATTGGAAGCCAACAAATAGGTGTTATGTAAACGGTGCCCGTTGGTATGGATCAATTCACAGAGTTCGTAAACATCACCATACCCTTCGCCGAGTTCGATAAATCGCTGATGCAAAATCATAAGGAACACTACCTTTCTGAATATGGAATACCGTATTCATCATACCATGCGACGGGGTGTAGAACTTGAAATTTATTGTTAGGACGGTTGTAATTTTGTTGATTGTGGATGCGCTTCTTATATATATGCATTACAGTCAGAAAGAAGGGTCGGACGCGGAAGCTGCGGGCATCCGGGAAGTTAAGCAGGAGATTGAGTTGGTGAACCGTCCGGATGGCCTTCACATCCGCCACCATTTTAGCAACTTATCCTCGGATCGATACGAAATCGTCTGGCCTGAGAAAAGTGTGACCCGCTCCTGCCATTTAGAAGAACCGACTTCCTGTGACCGGTTGGATGAAAATTTGACCGGGCTATCAGAAGGGGAAGTGCCTGTCCAGTCCATTTCCTATGTGATCCCAAAGGAACAGGCCATGAAGGGAACCGCCCTCTTCCGAAACACCTTTGCAGAGCTTCGGGGGGCAATCGTGTCAACGACCCGCTTCCATCTGACGGATGAAACAGGGATTGGCGGCTTATGGGTCAATGGCTTGAAACGGATTGGGCATAAGGAGATGGAACATATCGATTATTCCTATTACCGGGGGGCAGGTAGCATATCCGATCTTTATTGGCAAAAAGAGAATTCGCCTTTGGTATTTAAGGGAGATCGCTTATCCGTCTACGGGAAAAGCGGGACGGAGGTCAATTTTGAGAGCGCGAATGCGGCGTTGGAGGAAGTGCAGGTGCCTCATTCCACCGTTATTTTGGGGAAGGAGGGACAAGTCATCCGTTCGGGGCGTTTCATCATCACACCGAATCGAAATATCGGCCGTGCCACGGACCTTTTTATGGCAAGCAGCATGGATGGACGATTTCAACTGCCGGCAACCGGACCGACCCTTGCCGAAGTGCTCGCTTCCATTTTGAGCGATAAGCCGACAGGTTCATCCGAAGCCCGGGCCATGTACCAAACACTGCAGGAATCGGTTACAGAGGATGAGATGGCCGCTTTGCAAACCAAATTACATAAGAAAACAGGGGAAAAGATGAATGGGGCCGCTCTTGATGACCTGATAGGCGAAGTAACGGGATTCGGTACTTCCTATTTTGAGAAAAGCCTCAAAGACGGTTCCGCCGATCATCCATTCCTCGTGGAAGATCTCCGGACTGTCACGTTGAATGGAGAGGCGCTCCCGGAACTGCGCGTCCTGCTGAAAGACGGGAAGATCCTTTATCCCTCGAAGACAATTTTACGCAAGATCGGCTATACGATCGACAGCAACGAACGTTCCATTTATATAAAAAGCGACCAACGGAATTTCAGGTTTCCGAGAAAGGATCCTTTTTACGTGTATAATGAACAGAAATTCACGGTCAATTCCATTCCTTTCGAACTGTTGGAAGGGGATA
Source organism: Sporosarcina sp. FSL W7-1349 (assembly GCF_038003045.1). Lineage (NCBI taxonomy): Bacteria > Bacillati > Bacillota > Bacilli > Caryophanales > Caryophanaceae > Sporosarcina > Sporosarcina sp. FSL W7-1349. Next base: position 1,565,338 of record NZ_JBBOOK010000001.1, on the reverse strand, counting down.
TCTATTTCCAAGAAGAGGCATTCAAGCGTCTATTTTTGCTGAGCATCGAGAAGAAAGAGGAGCAGATTGATATTGTGCCGATTGCAAATCTGTTGGAGGAGGTTCAACCGAAATGAGGATCGTAGCAGGATCTAGGAGAGGAATTCCGTTGAAGTCGTTGCCGGGAACGGGAACACGTCCGACGTCAGATAAGGTGAAAGAGTCCCTTTTCAACATCATCGGCCCCTATTTTGACGGCGAAACCGTGGTGGAGCTGTTTGGCGGCAGCGGCTCTTTATCGCTGGAGGCGTTGTCCAGAGGTGCCGAAAAGGCTATCGTTTTTGAAAAGAATCCGAAAGCTTGTGCAATCATCCAAGCAAATGCGGAAAAATGCCGTTTCTCCGACCAAGTACATATTCATCGGGCAGATGCCCGAAACGCAGTTAAGATTTTGGAATCGGGTGGGGGGAGAGTCGATCTGCTTTTTATCGACCCGCCTTACGCCCAAGAAAAGCTCTATGGGCTGGCAAACGGACTAGTCGAGGCTGGTCTGTTGTCTGAGAGGGCTCTCATTATTTGCGAGCACGAGAAAAAGATGGAACTGCCGATGTCCTATGGTTCATTTAAACAAATTAAAAATGTCGTCTATGGAAATACAGCCATAACGATATTCGGGAATGAGGGGTAAATGTGTCAAAAATTGGAGTTGTGCCGGGGAGTTTCGATCCGCTGACGAACGGACACTTGGATATTATCAAACGGGCAGCCAAAGTATTCAGTCAGGTCAAAGTGGTAGTCATGATCAATTCATCGAAAAATCCGTTATTTACGGTGGAAGAGCGGGTTTCCTTGATAGAAGAAGTGACCGCTTCCATTCCGAATGTGACAGTCGACTCATCGACGGGGTTGTTGATCGACTATGCGGAAAGTGTAGGGGCGGCTGCGATTGTCCGAGGGTTGCGCGCCGTTTCCGACTTTGAATATGAAATGCAGATCACATCGATGAACCGCTATCTGGACGAAAGCATTGAAACATTCTTCATCATGACGAATAATCAATACTCCTTTCTAAGTTCCAGCATGGTGAAAGAAGCTGCTAAATATGGTGGAAAAATTTCAGGGCTCGTCCCTCCTCGGGTGGAGGAAGCACTAAGACAAAAATTCAATGCGTAATGCTAAATGGTTATGATGAGACTGCTCATCATAACCATTTTCACTTCCTCAGTAAATAAGATAAAACAGGAACGGGACGAGGAGGAAGCTCCAGACCCTTCCTAACACATAGGGCATCAACGGGAGACGGGCTGCGTTTGCAATGACAAATACCTGCATATGAATGCTCATCCCATTTAATGATAAAATGGCGGCGATGAGAAATGGGAAGAAGGCATACCCGTAGAAATGGTCAGTAGCGGATTGGACGCCTGATGTCATTTCAAAAATGGATAGCGCAATCGTCTTAGTAATGCCGAGATCGACGGTGAATGTGGCGGTGGCGACTGATGACAAGACTGTTCCAAGGGAAGAGAAGAAAATGACCGTGGTGGCAACGAGTATGATGATCGAAGAGCTCTCTTTGATGGCATCCAGCAAAGGCAAGCCGGTTTCTCGAGATTTGGGCTCGTCATTCGGTTTTTCTTGGGATTCATCTTTTCGCATGAGAAATAAAGTGAGCATGAAAAAAAGGATATTCGATAAATGAGTGGCGGCCAGCAATTTCCATCCTGCCCCGACACTGCCAAACAATTCTGTCCCGACGAAACCGATGACGAACATTGGACCGGGTGCATGGCAGGCGGCTAAGAGCAGGCCGCTTTGCCTCCTCGTCAATTCCCCGTTTTTCTTCATTTCGGATACGGTCACAGCCCCGACCGGGAAACCGCCGAACGAGCCAAGAATATAAGCCTTCACGAATTTTTGCCATTTTGAAGTCCGCCTTGCCCGAACCGGTATTTTTAGCAGCCATTGGGTCAAAATGATATAGGGCAGTAAATACGGAAGGAGCGCATGGACGAACAGTTGAGCGCCGAATTCCGCTCCTTCGTGAGAAATGCCGGGTTGCAAGATGAAAAGGATGATCAGTCCCCAGATGATCGCAATGGTTGCCATCTGACTACGATCGGGGTGCCTGAATGTGACGGTTCATGCACTTGCTCCTTTCTGAGAGTAGGTAGAAAGCTGAGGATGGAAATAAAACTCTTTGTCCGGCCGTTTTATCAATGCTAGACTGGAATAGTGCCAGCCAAAGGAAAAATAATCCGGCTACTTGGCAGGTGAAAAAACATTTTTACTGATCTTGGCTTATATATATGTCCAGAACGAACAGGCTATTAACGGAGGTGACCATTGATGAGAATGAAACGGCTTGGTTTGCTGCTAGCCATCCTTGCCATCCTGGCCGCAGTGCTCTTATATCCGATGGATACGTACATATCGAAGCCTGGCGGTGCTTACGAACTTTCCCCATTTGTCAAAGTTCAGGGAGGGGATGAAGACGATATCGGCACATTCAGCTTGATGACCATTTCCGTGTCGAAAGCGACGCCGGCCACCTATCTCTACGCGAAGTTCTCCGACTATCAAAAGCTCTTGCCTTCCTATAAAGTGCGGCGACATGGGGAGGATGACAAAGAATATACGACGCGGCAGAAAAAGCTGATGTCTGATTCGCAATTCAACGCAATCCATGTTGCCTATCAAAAAACAGGGTTTCCACTGAAAGTTGATTTTGACGGGGTTTTCGTCATGATGGTCTTGCCGGGTGGAGCCGCGGACGGGAAATTGGAAGTTGGAGATAAAATCCATGCGGTAGATGGGGTTCCTTTGAAGGAAACTGGGCAATTTGCTTCTTTGATTGCCGATAAGGGAGAAGGGGATGACGTTCATCTGACAATAGAACGGGAAAAGGAAGAGAAGCTTATCGCCCTATCGATGAAAGAGATTCCGGATAACGATGGGCGTGTCGGGCTGGGCATCCAGTTTCAAGAGGACCGGACGCTGACAACGGATCCAAAAGTAGATTTCCATACAGCCGATATCGGCGGCCCTTCGGCAGGGTTGATGTTCACTCTTGAAATTATAAACCAATTACTGGACGAGGATTTGACGAAGGGGTACAACATTGCAGGAACCGGTGAAATGCTGGAAGACGGGACGGTCGGACGGATCGGCGGGGCCGATTTCAAAGTCGTCGCGGCCGACCGGAAAGGCGTGGAAATTTTCTTTGCCCCGGATGACGATTTGCCTGACGAAGTGCGGGAAGCGAACCCGGGAATCATGACAAATTACGAGGAAGCGGTGAAAATGGCGGAAAAAATCGGCACGAAAATGAAAATCGTGCCAGTGAAGACGGTAGATGATGCCCTTGCTTATTTGCAGACGCTAGAAGAAAAATAAATCCTACGGAATGATGATAGGGGGGTGCTTGTAATCGGCCCCTAGACGGGAGTGGGCTGTCCCGCCTCCAATCCCCAAAGCGTACATGTCCGACGCCTTGCAGTCCATGGCGAGGGACGGATCGGAATAGGAGGCTGCCTTGCTGACGATGGGCAGCTTCATCTTTTTCTTGAATTGATTCAAATACCGCTGTCCCGCTTCCGTCATGCCAAGTAGCCGCAAATAGGAAGGAGCCTCGATTTCATTGCGTAATTCATATGTGTAACCGGTAAAAATATGCGTTAGCATGCGTTGGATCCGGGTCCACGTGTACCGTTTGGATTTCACTTCATTCATGAACGGTTCGAATTCGCCGTGTTCTGCGGCAGCGCGGTATAAGAGGTTCTCGATGCCCTCTGTAATGTCTGCAATCCGGGAAAGTCGCTCGGGCCCCTCGCGGAGGATGATGACGCGAAGCAATGGGTAGAACGAAGGCCAAGCGCCGAAAGACTGCTGTTCCTCCTGCCAGTCCACCAGGCCGGTCCGAGTCGGTTCTGGGATGAAACCCGAAACCGCATCCAGTGCTGCCATTTCAAAAAAGGATTTACGGATTCCGGTTGCGCTCGCAATCGAATTGCCAACGACCGCCTTGTCATGATAGCCCGCTATAATGCGCGGGATGGTGACCGCCTTCATGGAAGATCCAAGCGTACGGGCGGCCTCCATGTATTGATACCCTAAAATATTATTCGGTTTGGTCAAATCCACTACTGATTCGCCGGAATCGGACAGGCGGACGGTCTGGCGGTACGCTTCATTCAACGCTTGTGGATAACTGACCCCCTGTTTCACGGCGGTCTTCACCGTTTGTTCATAATCCTGTCCTGCGCGCTCGATGAGGTCCAGCGCCCTTTCGAATGCCTGGATATCTCCGTCTTCGCTTCCGAAACAGTAGGCGTCGCAATGGGCGGCGTCCAAAAGTGTGATGGCTCCGCGTGCGAACTCGGGCGCATGAGCTGTGGCGAAGGCGTAAGGCAATTCGAATACGATATCGACATGGTTTTCCAGCGCCATCTTGGCCCGCGTCCGTTTGTCGACGAAGGCGGGCTCTCCCCGCTGCAGGAAGTTTCCGCTCATAACGGCTATGATAATATCGGCATCCGTCCGGTTTCGTGCCTCCGTTACATGGTGGAGATGACCATTATGGAATGGGTTATATTCGACGACGACTCCTGTCGCTTTCAAAGCGGTCCCTCCTTTGCTACAATATAGGATAATTATAACGTATTCCGTGTCACCGGTGACAAGAAAATATCTTGACATCCCTACAGCCACATTATATAATCAATTTTGTTGTCTTGAGGTGATAGACATGAAATGGTCCATCCATCAATTACAGAAATACAGACAAGGTCCGATGCCACTTGACGAAGCGGTTGACCTTGCATCCGTCAAAAAACGGAATCCGGAAATCCGGGATATTTCGCCTGTCCATGTGACCGGCAGCTGCTCCATCGGTTCAAAAAAGCTGACATGCCGATTTCATTTGGAAGGGACAATGACCTTGCCTTGTTCACGGACTTGGGAAGATGTCGAGTACCCGTTTTCCATTGAAACCGACGAACAATTCAGTTGGGACGAAGCCACCTTGGCAACGGACGATGAAATTCATCCGGTTGTGGGGGAGGTCATCGACCCGACGCCTCTTTTCGAGGAATTGCTCCTATTGGAAGTCCCGCTTCAAGTGTTCAGCGAGAATGCAGACGAAATGAAGCAAACCGAAGGAAAAGGCTGGTCCTATACGACGGACGACGAATTCCAAGCCCGGCTCCAGGAAGAACAGGAAACCAAAGTGGATCCAAGACTTGCCGATCTGGCCAAGTTTTTCGAATCCAAGGATGAATAGGCAATTATAAGGAGGTGCCCCCAATGGCAGTACCAAAAAGAAGAACTTCCAAAACAGTAAAACGCCAACGCCGTACTCATTACAAACTACAAGTACCTGGCATGACGACATGTGAAAACTGTGGCGACATGAAGTTGGCTCACCGCGTATGTAAATCATGCGGTCACTACAAAGGGAAAGACGTCGTAGGCGAATAATCAAGATTTGTCTATAGATAAGGCCTACGTCTTATTAGAAGACCACCGAGAGACCATGGCTCCCGGTGGTTTTTAATTTGGCTGGATGTGCTGGACTTTTGCGGTGTTTTGGACGCTTTTGAAGGTATTTGCCAAACTTCATAACGTTCCGATCAAACCTCGCAACGTTTCCCAGAAACCTCATAACATTTCTCTCAAACCTCGCAACGTTTCCCAGAAACCTCATAACATTTCTCTCAAACCTCGCAACATTTCCTTGAAACCACTCAACATCATCGACCAACCTCTCAACATTTCGTCCACCTCCAAACGTTTTTACCAAACTTCATAACGTTCCACTCAACCCCCACAATAATTCCCTAAAACCTCGCAACACTATCGCTCGACCTCCAAACACTTTCACTCAACCCCGAAACGTTTCCGACCCATCCCCATCCCACAAACCGTTCCCTAATCTTGGTAACCTATGGTATTCTAAAAAGGTATACAGAAAGAAAGGGTGGATGGGATGTCATATAAAATCGAGATCAATGAAGGGATTGCGACATTCACGATCGACCGGCCGGAGCGGATGAATGCGGTCAATTATGAGGTGATGGACGGCTTGGAAGAATTCCTGGACCGGATTTCGGACAATCCGGATGTGGGGTACGCGGTCATCACAGGCGCGGGGGATCGGGCGTTTTGTTCGGGCGGCGATTTGTCGGAGTTCCATGGCATGCAGACCGCCGAGGAAGCTTATCCCATGTTGAGCCGCATGGCTGGATTGCTTTACCGGGTGGCGACTCTCCCGATGCCGGTCATCGCCTTGGTGAATGGTTCGGCAGTGGGCGGCGGTTGTGAAGTGGCGACTGCTTGTGATTACCGGATTGTCTCTTCCCAAGCGAAAGCGGGGTTCATTCAAGGGACGCTTGCCATCACGACCGGCTGGGGCGGAGCGACGCTGCTTTTCGAGAAGGATGGAAAGCATGACCGTGTGTTCCGGCTCTTATCCGAAGCAAATATCCGCACGGCTGAGCAAATGCTGGAGGCGGAGTGGGCGACTGAATTATATGATGGCAGTGCTGAGGAAGGATTGGCTCAATTTCTTTCCAAAATGTCGAAAATCCATCCTTCTGTCCACCGGGCGTACAAGACAGTGGCAATCCGCAAATGGACAGCGGATTTCATGCGCGACCGCATGTTGGAGGAATCCCGCCAGTGCTCCATTTTATGGGCGAGTGAAGCCCATCATGAAGCAGTGCGGCAATTTCTAGCGAAAAACGGAAAATGATTTACAACTGAACTTTCCATTCCAGATGTATTCCATTTTTTGAATCAAATTCAGACAAGTTCCATTAAAATATTCTAACTTTTAAAAAACCTAAAAACCTTGTAAAATCAAGGTTTTTCATAGTTTGATGATTGACTCTTCCGAAATATTTTCATACAGAGGTTGAAAACGGTTTCAGTCATCGTATAAACTAAAGGGGGAAGAGAAAGTTCACTAGTAAACGAAATGGGGGATTTACTATGGATAAAATATTGATTGCAAATCGTGGGGAAATTGCACTCAGAATCATCCGGACATGTAAACGTCTCGGGATCGAAACAGTGGCGGTCTATTCGGAGGCGGATAGCGAAATGCCTTTTGTCCAAGAAGCGGATGAAGCCTTTCTGCTAGGACCTGCCCAAGTGCAGCAGTCGTACTTGAAAGCGGATGACATTATTGATATCGCTATCCGGACAGGCGCTAAAGCGATTCATCCTGGGTATGGTCTCTTATCGGAAAACTCCGAGTTTGCCCGCAAGGCGGAGCAAGCAGGGATTACATTCATCGGACCGGACGCCGATACGATCGATAAAATGGGGGATAAGATCGGCTCGCGCGTTACGATGCAACAGGCAGGGGTGCCCGTTGTCCCGGGAACCGACGAAGGCGTGGCGACGGTGGAAGAAGCCATTCAAGCAGCCGCAGAAATCGGTTATCCGATTATGTTGAAGGCGAGTGCCGGCGGTGGGGGAATCGGCATGGTGCGCTGCGAAGATGAGCAAGCACTCACTCAACATTTTCAATCGGTAAAAACACGTGCGAAGGCGTATTTCGGGGATGATGTCGTGTTTCTTGAAAAGTTCATCGCGAATGCCCGGCATATCGAAGTACAAATATTCGGGGACGAACATGGTAATATTGTCCATCTTTTCGAACGGAACTGTTCGGTTCAAAGGCGTAATCAGAAAGTGATCGAGGAATCTCCTTCTCCGCATTTACCGGAGGATGCGAGAAACCGGCTTCATCAGGCGGCAGTCGATGCTGCCCAGGCAGTGTCCTATAAAAACGCTGGAACAGTCGAGTTCATAGTCGATGAAAACAATGATTTCTATTTTCTAGAGATGAATACAAGGCTGCAAGTCGAGCACCCGGTCACGGAAAAAGTGACGGGCTACGATCTCGTTGAATGGCAGTTGGAAGTGGCAAAGGGCAACGAACTTCCTGTGAAAAAACAACAAGAAATCACATCGACAGGACATGCGATTGAATACCGTATCTACGCGGAAGACCCGGTCAAATTCATGCCTTCTCCAGGGCCAATCAACAAATTGGACTGGAAGGGCCAGGATAATGTCCGAATTGACTCCGGATATGTGGAGGGCGGGAAAGTGACACCTTTCTATGATCCGCTCATCGCGAAAGTGATCGTCCACGCTTCGACTCGTGAAGAGGCAATTGCGAAATCACAAGCGTTTTTGAATGAGGTCGAAATTGAAGGTCTGAAAACGAATATTCCGTTATTCACCGCGTTTCTTCAGTCCGAGGAATTCCAAGCGGGTGATTATACAACGGCCGTGTTGCCGGGTTGGTTGGAAAAACAAAAGGAGAGTGTACAATAATGGCAGAATTGAAATCATCAATGGCGGGGACCGTCTTTACAGTGAACGTATCAGAAGGGGAAGAAGTGACAGTAGGACAAGTCGTCCTTGTCTTGGAGTCTATGAAAATGGAGATTCCGGTGGAAGCGGAAACGGCTGGCAAAGTGGCATCTATTCAAGTCCAAGTCGGCGATTTCGTCAATGAAGAAGACGTTCTTCTGACAATTGAGGCGTAATAAGAATCCATATAGAACACTCTGATCCAAGGTAAGAATGTGTCAGCGTAATTGATGTAAGGGAATGGCATCATGGGGAAACATTTGAATGAAAGGGGTTTATCGATATGACGAAAGTGACAGAGCAACCGGCATACAACGAGAAATTGGAAGAACAGCTGAAGCAGATCTTTGCCGGGGGGCATCCTAAGTATCATGAAAGTCTGAAGAAGCAAAATAAAATATTCGTCCGCGATCGTCTGCGTTTATTATTCGATGATGGCGAGTATACGGAAGACGGCCGCTTCGCAAATTGTGAAGCGGGGGATCTGCCGGCGGATGGCGTCGTCACGGCAATGGGGAAAGTGAACGGGCAGACCGTTTGCGTCATGGCGAACGATTCGACGGTGAAAGCGGGATCGTGGGGAGCCCGTACCGTTGAAAAAATCATCCGTATCCAGGAAATTGCGGAGAAGAACCGGGTTCCGATGCTCTACCTCGTCGATTCGGCAGGAGCGCGCATCACGGATCAGTTGGATATGTTCCCGAATCGTCGGGGAGCGGGCCGGATTTTCCATAATCAAGTGCGGTTATCCGGTTTCATTCCTCAGGTCTGCATCCTTTTCGGACCGTCTGCGGCGGGTGGAGCGTATATCCCGGCATTCTGCGACATCGTCATCATGGTAGACGGAAACGCCTCGATGTATTTGGGCTCTCCGCGGATGGCAGAGAAAGTGATCGGCGAAAAGGTGACGCTCGAAGAGATGGGTGGAGCGCGCATGCACTGTTCCGTTAGCGGAGTCGGTGATGTGTTGGCGGCGAATGAAGAGGAAGCGATTGCCGAGGCTCGCCGTTATCTTGAGTATTTCCCAGCCAACTTCACAGAGATGCCGGCCTTGAAAGAAACGGTCGCTGCAAAGGCGGGTCGTCCTTTGGAAGCGATCATTCCGGAAAACCAGAATGCGCCATTCGATATGTATGAAGCGATCGATGCATTGATCGACGAAGGCAGCTTCTTTGAAATTAAGAAACTGTTTGCGGCAGAAGTAATCACCGGCATTGCGCGGATCGAAGGGCAGCCTGTCGGGATCATTGCGAACCAGCCGAAGGTGAAAGGCGGCGTCCTGTTCGTGGACTCTGCGGATAAGATGGCGAAATTCATCAATCTTTGTGATGCGTTCTCAATTCCGCTTCTATTCTTGGCAGACGTGCCAGGCTTCATGATCGGTACAAAAGTCGAGCGCGCAGGAATCATCCGTCATGGCGCAAAAATGATCATGGCAATGAGTTCGGCAACTGTTCCGAAGATTTCCGTCGTCGTGCGCAAAGCGTATGGAGCAGGTCTTTACGCGATGGCCGGCCCTGCGTTCGAGCCGGATGTCTGCATTGCCCTGCCGACTGCCCAAATTGCGGTCATGGGTCCGGAGGCGGCGGTCAACGCGGTGTATTCCAATAAAATCGAAGCGATTGAAGATCCGAAAGAGCGTTTGGCGTTCGTTCAGGAAAAGCACAAGGAGTATAAAGAGGAAATCGATATTTATAAATTGGCTTCCGAGATGATTATCGACGAAATCGTGGCTCCTTCCAGCTTGCGTGAAGTGCTGGCGGATCGCTTCCGTCTTTATAGCACGAAAGATATTCCACAACCACCGAGAAAACACCCGGTATATCCTGTATAATCAAATAGTGGAAACAAGGCCCGCCTGGATTCCGGCGGGCTTTTACTTGAATCCGCAAAGGTTATTGCGAATTCAAGTAAAAGCCTTCCGGCGGATTATCATCATGAAAGGGGGATGGCCGAATGAAGGTGGTCATCGCTGGTGCAGGATCGATCGGCATGCTGATCGGATCCTATTTGCAAGAAGCTGCTATGGACGTGGCGTTCCATACGAGAAGAAAGGAACAGGCGGATGCTCTGAATCGGGAAGGGATTCAGCGGATCAATATGGATGGAACGGCATCCGTTTTCCCCGCTTACGCAACGGATGATATCCAACAGTTGCCGAAAGACGCCCTTTGGATTGTCAGCACAAAGTTTGCCGGGCTGCATGGCATTCTGTCCGAAATGAAGGAAACGAAGGTGACCGGGCCCATCCTTTTCATCCAGAATGGCATTGCCCATCTGGAACTTGCCTATGGATCGGATTGGGAACAGTTCGCGTTCGCGACGGTCGAGCATGGCGCGGGGCGTCTGGATGATCGGACCGTGTCCCATAACGGCGTCGGTTCCATGACAATCGCGGTCGGCAGGGGAAAACGGAATGTCTTTCATTTGCTGGATAGCGCAGTAACCGAACAATTCCCTATTGTATTTCATGAGGACGCGGAGCAGATTTTGATGCGTAAAGTGCTCATCAACTGCATGATCAATCCACTGACCGCCCTGCTGCAAGTGAAGAATGGAGAGCTGGTCGACAACTGTCATGCGTCCTCCCTGTTCCGGCAATTGTATGCGGAACTGATGGAAGCTTTTCCGGAATTCCGCACTTTCCTTCCATATGAAGCAGTGGTCGGCGTTTGCCAAAAGACGGCATCCAATCATTCCTCCATGCTGGCGGATCGGCAGGCCGGACGTCCGATGGAAATTGAAACGATAGTGACCGCGGTTATCCGAAAAGCGGAAAGCCGTAATGTATCATTGAATTTATTGAAGACGCTGGAGCGGATGTTGAAAGCGGTTGATGGGGGAGGGGCAGGTCGATGAATGAAGTGATCTCAGGGCTTCTTGGCACGATCATCCTTTTTCCGCTCATCGTCACGCTCTCCTATGTGGTAATCATGCGGAAGATGGGTAGGGCACCCGCCAAGATGATGGGGCGGGCAGCGGATGTCACGACCCCATTCCTATTTTTTGCTGTCTATGTCGTAGCCCATGCAATATTCGGGGATGGGCCTGGGTGGCTCATATCGGGGATTGCCCTCGTGATTGCCATTGTTCTCATCATCATCGAACGGCTTCGGGTGAAAGAATTCAAAATCCTTCGTGTATTGCAGCGTGCATGGCGTCTCTATTTCCTCGTGCTTTCCTTCGCATATATCATTTTGATCGCCGTTGGTGTCATCAAGAAGATTGTCGAGTATGTCGCCTAGTGGGAGTCCATAAGCATTTGTTTTTCAAATAGTTCGATTGAAATGCTATACTCGGTTCATACTGTTAGTTACAAAGGGGCTTGAACGATGGAATTGCAAGAGATGACGCTGCCAATAAAAAATAAAGTGATGCAGTCATATCAACATGATCACGGATTTGTACATACATTTTTTGATTACGTAAATAAGCAAGAGGCTTATCCAGAGCGATTGGAGGAGCTTTCTGGAAGGACCTATCGCCGGACGGAGCTGGCGGAGGTCATCCAATCCTTCATGGAGCCGTTTGGCATCTCGGAAGCCGCCCGCCGCCATATCGCGGAGTTGGGGGACAAAGCGGCGGTCGTCATCGGGGGGCAACAGGCCGGCATCATGACGGGTCCCTTGTATTCCGTGCATAAAGCGATCACGGTCATCCTTCTCGCGAAGAAACAGAGGGTGGAGCTTGAAACCCCGGTCGTTCCGGTATTCTGGGTGGCAGGCGAAGACCACGACCTGAATGAAATCAATCATGTCTATACGGAGTCAGGCGGACGGATTGCGAAAAGCCAATACCCGGAAAATTATATATTGAAGTTGATGGCTTCCGATGCGACCTATGACAAGAAGAAGATGGAGTCGTTTATTCGGGAGGTTTTTGGGAAGTTCGGGGAAACATCCTACACGAAGCGATTATTAGATGAAGTGTTGGCCGCAGTGGGAAATGAAGACAATTTCACCGGCTTCTTCGTGCGTTTGATGAATGGTCTGTTCCAGGAGGAGGGGCTCTTATTCATTGATTCGGCTTATCCGGCGCTGCGCCAATTGGAGTCGGAATACTTTCTTCGATTCATCGAAACTTCTCCGGAGCTCGCGCGTTTGATCCACGATAAGGAACAAGCATTTGAACGAGAGGGGTTCGGGACACCGATCATGGCGCAAGAAGACGCAGCCCATCTTTTTTATGTGCATGAAACGGGGCGGATCCTTCTTTCCAGGGAAAATGGCGAGTTTGTAAACCGTGCTAGCGGCATCCGGTTCTCGAAAAGGGAGTTGCTTCGCATTGCGGAGACGGAACCGTGGCTGCTAAGCAATAATGTAGCCTCTCGTCCGCTGATGCAGGATATGGTATTCCCGGTTTTGGCATTCGTTGGCGGACCCGGAGAAATCGCCTACTGGGCCGTGCTGAAAGACGCGTTCCATCATCTTGGTATGAAAATGCCAATCATCGTCCCCCGGATGTCGATGACGCTCGTCACGCCCCAGGTCAACCAAGAACTGGAGAAGAGATCGTTCTCGGTAGTGGATGTGATAAACGGCGCAGTCGGGAAAACGCGGGAGTCATTCATTGAAAGCTTGTCAGATGAGCGATTCGAGTCATTTATTGTGGAAACGGAAAGACTGCTCACCGAACAATATGGCAAGATCGCAGCCCACCTGGGACAAGAATATCCGACGGTCGAAAAATTGGCCGACAAAAATCTAGGGTTTCATCTAAAACAGCTCGGTTATTTACAAGATAAGAAAGAAGAAGCCGATCTGCTAAAAAATGATGCCGTTCTCCGTTCATTTGATCTGCTTGAGTCCGAGCTGTTTCCGAACGGAGGCTTGCAGGAACGGGTTTACACACCATATGGCTATATGAACGAATATGGGCCGTACCTCATACAGGATTTATTGAAACTGCCATTCACCATCGACAGTTCCCATAAGGTCGTCTATCTGTAACACAACGTGACATCTTCCGAGGCGCAGTTGCGGCTCTTGTCGCATCGTTGCTGGAATGTAATGGAATACAAAAAAATGTCGAACACTCATGCAAGCATAGTCATGCGGGCAGGGGTGTTTTCTTTTTTGCATTGAAATCTCAATGAATGAAGTACTATTGACACATTTTGATATGTAATCGGTATTATTCTCATGAAACTGGTGGAGGAATGTGGGGGGATGTGGTACATTAAATTCATATAGTGGGGTGAAGAGTATGTTCATGGGGGAGTATCAGCACACTGTCGATACAAAGGGCCGCCTGATCGTTCCTTCGAAATTCAGGGAACATCTCGGGGATGGTTTCGTATTGACAAGAGGGCTCGATAATTGCCTCTTTGGCTACCCGATGGATGAATGGAAGCGCTTGGAAGAAAAGCTGAAGGCGCTGCCTGTTACAAAAAAAGATGCCCGCGCGTTCACCCGGTTTTTCTTTTCCGGTGCAACGGAAGTGGAACTGGACAAGCAAGGGCGCATCAACATCCCATCCTCCCTGCTGCAATACGCGAAAATTGAAAAGGAATGCGTCGTCCTCGGAGTTTCCGGCCGGATTGAAGTATGGTCGAAAGACTTGTGGCAAGACTATTATGAGGACTCCGAACAATCCTTCAACGAAATCGCGGAAAATATTATTGACTTTGATTTTTAAAATTAGAAGCGTATGGTTGAACTTTTAGAAAGAAGGCGGTTTCAATGTTTCAACACACAACTGTATTACTTCACGAAGCCGTCGAAGGACTGAACATAAAAAACGATGGTATTTATGTGGATTGTACGTTAGGCGGTGCCGGCCACAGCCGTGAGATTGCCAAACAGCTGGCCGAAGGCGGAAGGCTGATCTGTTTCGATCAGGACTTGACTGCTATCGAGGCGGCCAAGGAAACGTTGCGAGAGTATTTGCCGAATGTGACATTCATCCACTCCAACTTCAGAAACCTCAAAACGGAATTGGAGAAGATCGGCGTTGACGGGTTGGATGGCATCCTCTATGATCTCGGGGTTTCGTCCCCGCAACTGGATACGCCCGAACGGGGGTTCAGCTATCATCACGATGCCCCGTTGGACATGAGAATGGATCAGGATGCTCCATTGACGGCATATGACATTGTCAACGAATGGCCTTACGAAGAGCTTGTCCGTATATTCTTCCGCTATGGGGAAGAGAAATTCTCCAAGCAGATCGCACGGAAAATCGAGGAGGCGCGCAAGCACTCACCGATTCGGACGACGACCGAGCTGGCTGAATTGATCAAATCGGGCATTCCGGCGGCGACCCGCCGAACAGGTGGACATCCGGCGAAGCGTGTCTTCCAAGCAATCCGGATTGCGGTCAATGATGAATTGGGTGCCGCAGAACAATCTTTGACGGACGCCATCACATTGCTGAACCCGGGAGGCCGGATCAGTGTAATCACCTTCCATTCATTAGAAGACCGATTGTGCAAAACAATCTTTAAAGAAGCATCTTCCTTACCGGATCTACCACCGAACTTGCCAGTCATTCCAGAGGGGATGGAGCCGGTATTGAAACTGGTCACACGGAAGCCGATCGTGCCCACAGAGAAAGAGATAGAAGAAAATAAAAGGGCAAGGTCAGCAAAACTCAGAGTTGCAGAAAAAAAGTAAAGGGGAAATGGGTGAATGGCACTAGAACAGAGAAAATTTCAGACAACCTATGTACGCGAACTTGAAACACCGGAAGTACCGAAAAACGCACCGAAGACAAAGCCTTCCCGTCGGATTTTCTCCGTCGGGGAAAAATTCTTATTCGTGCTTGTCGCCTCCCTGCTCGTACTTTGTGCAACAACGATTTTACATACGCAGGCTCAGATCAATGACACGAATAAGGAAGTGCAATTGCTGAACAAAGAAATTGAAGAAACTACAAAAAAGAATATGGAATTGTCCATCCAAGTAAAAGAAAAATCCACATATGAGCGCATATGGGAAAAAGCGAAGGAACTCGGCTTGGATCTGAACGAGAACAACGTAAAGGTCGTGCCTGGACGATGAAAAAAAAGTTTCGATTCCAATGGGGAGCCTTTCTGATGTTTGTAGTTTACGGAGGGCTCTTTTTCCTTTTATTCGGAAGATTGCTTTTCATCCAGATCACCGGTCAGGCGGAAGGTCGGGTGATGGCCACCTTGGCTGAAGCAAAATATGCAAGGGAATCCATCCTGAAGGCAGACCGCGGGACAATTGTGGACCGCAATGGCGAATTGATCGCTTCCGACACATTGAGCTATAAACTCATTGCCGTGTTGAATGAAAAGGCGAGCAAGGATTCCAAGAAGCTCCGGCACGTCGTGGATTATGAAAAGACGGCGGAAGTCCTGGCGGAACATATTCCGCTTGAAAAAGAGAAAATCCTATCCATCATGACGGATGCAAAAGCAGCGAATGCGGACGTCTATCAAGTGGAATTCGGCAAGGCAGGACGCGACGTCAGCCATGAAACAGTTATGGCAATCCGGGAACAGGAGCTGCCAGGCATCCTGTTCATCGAAGATAAAAAACGATTTTATCCGAATGGCGTGTTCGCTTCCTACTTGGTCGGGTTTGCGACGAGGGAAGAGGATAAAGATAAAAATGTCATGACCGTCGGCAAAATGGGGCTGGAGAAAACATACAATGATGAATTGAACGGCACCGATGGAAAAGTAAATTTCGAATCCGACCGATGGGGGTTCATCTTGCCGAATTCCAAAAAGATGATCACGCCTGCACAGCACGGTCATCAGATTGAACTGACCCTTGACAAGACAATCCAAAATTTCGTGGAAGATGCACTGAATCGCGTTGAAAAGGAATATTCGCCTAAAAAAATGATGGTCATCGTAGCGAATCCGAAAACAGGTGAAATTCTGGCGATGAGTCAACGGCCGTCCTTCCATCCCGGTACCCGGGAAGGGCTGACGGAAAATTGGTTGAATGAAGCGATCGAACAAACAATTGAGCCGGGTTCGACGACGAAAATGTTCACGTTGGCCGCCGCAATCGAGGAAAAGAAATGGGATCCGGGCGCTTACTATAAGTCAGGGCAATATACCGTATATGACCGGACAATCCGCGACGTCGTCCGCCAAGGATGGGGGACTATCACATTTTTAGAAGGGTTCCAACGATCCTCCAACGTTGCGATGGCCTATTTGCTTGAAAGATTAGGCGATAAAAAATTCATCGAATACATGCATTCCTTTGGTTTCGGTAAAAAAGTCGGCATCGATTTACCGAATGAGGCATCGGGCATCATCTTAGATCGGTATCCAAGTGAGCGGTTGACGACTGCTTACGGACAAGGTTCGACTGTCACACCTATTCAAATGATCCAAGCCGCCACGGCCATCGCCAATGATGGCGTTATGATGAAACCGTATGTCATCCGATCCATTACGGATCCTAATACCGGGAAAATCGTCCAAAGCCGTAAGCCGGAAAAAAGCGGTACGCCAATTTCTGCTGAGACTGCGAAACAAGTGAGGGAGATTCTGGCTTCCACCGTCACATCGGATATCGGTACCGGCAGACCGTTTGCGCTACAGGAATATTCAGTCGGCGGTAAGACCGGTACTGCGGAAATCTCCTCCGGCGGACGCTATTTGTCCGGGAACGGAAATTACCTTTATTCCTTCCTTGGTATGGCTCCCATCGAGGATCCTCAATTGTTGACATATGTCTATGTGCAACAGCCTAGATTAGGAGATGGAGAGTATGGTTCCAAACCGGTTTCGGAGGTGTTCAACTCGGTCATGGAGAGCAGTTTGAAGTATTTGAACATCGTGCCGGAAGGGGAGACGACAGTTGAACCGACTGCACTCCCGTCGTTCATCGGAAAAGAGTCTGCCAGTGCGGTAGCAACACTTCAGGAAGAGGGTTTTGTCCCGGTCGTCATTGGTGAGGGGGGTATTGTCAAAGGGCAATATCCAGAGGGAAGCAGTGGACTTGGAAAAGGCTCCCTTGTTTTATTGAAGACGGATGGTTCAACAACATTGCCTGACTTCACCGGATGGTCCAAAAAAATGGTGTTTTCCTTTACCTTGTTATCGGGCTTGGATATCCGCATGAATGGTGACGGTTATGTCATTGAACAAAGCTTATCGCAAGGGACGGTCGTCGGACCCGAGGATCCACTCGTCATTCACTTGCAGCCTCCTTCGGAACAGTATAAGCCGAAAGAGGAGCAGGCGGAGGAGGAAACTATTATCGGAGGTTGACGAATAGCCGTTCACTCCTGTTCATACCTTGGTAGAAAAACAGGAGGCGTGTTTTCGCTGCGTTCCATGATCGATTTACAATCTAAAAAAAGATTACGTGCCGTATTCGTACTATTTCTCATACTGCTTTGTAGTGTCGTAGGGAAGCTGTTTTATAGCCAAATCGTAAAGCATGAAATACTGAAAGAGCGGGCGGAAGTGAATTGGGACCGGGAAATCCCGTTTGGCGGGATACGCGGGGACATTCTCGATCGCAACGGCAATCTGATTGTCGGCAACCAGCTGGCGCCTACTTTGTATTTCATGCCATCCCAAAATGAGGACATTGAAAGTACAGCCAATACGCTCGCCGCCGTCCTAGATGCCGATCCGGCGAAGCTGGAAGAGAAGATGTCCGAAAAGGCGTATATGGTCAAGTTGGCGCCAGAAGGGAAAAATATTACACAGGATCAAGCCGAGGAAGTTGCCAAGCTTCAACTGGATGGCCTGTATACAGGGGTCGATTTTGTCAGGCATTATCCGAATGGCGAATTGCTGTCGAGGCTGATCGGATTCACCGGTTATGACGGCGATGGCCTGGCGGGAATCGAATATGCGTATGATGAAATTTTACGGGGCACCGGCGATAAAATCCGATTGTTCACGGATGCAAAAGGGGTGCCCCTCCCTCATGTGGACGACGGGTTCAAGACGGGCAAGGAAGGAGCATCCGTCGAATTGACGATCGATCTCCGGATGCAAAAGATCGTTGAGCGCGAATTATTGCAAGCAATGGAAAAATATGATGCCGAACAGGCATTGTCCATCGTGATGAATCCGAAAACGGGCGAAATTTTGGCTCTTGCTTCCGCTCCGACCTTCCACCCTGCGAATTATCAAAAGGTAGACCCAAGTATCTATAACCGGAATCTTCCCGTTTGGATGACATTCGAACCGGGATCCACTTTTAAGATTGTCACGTTGGCAGCGGGACTGGAAGAGAAATTGGTCGATCTCCACAACGAGCATTTTTATGATCCAGGCTATACGATGGTCGGCAATGCGAGGCTTCGCTGTTGGAAACGGGATGGGCATAAAGATCAAACCTTCCTGGAAGTCGTCGAAAACTCGTGTAACCCAGGCTTTATCGAAATCGGCCAGCGGCTTGGAGCTGAAAAGCTTTCCAAATACATCCGGGATTTCGGATTTGGCCAATCGACCAAATCGGGGATTGCGGGCGAAGCGAATGGTATTTTATTTTCCAAAGAGGCATTCGGCCCGGTCGAGCAAGCGACGACGGCATTCGGTCAAGGGATTTCCGTAACTCCGATCCAGCAAGTTCAAGCTGTGGCTGCAGCAATTAATGGTGGATATTTATATAGGCCGTATATTGTGAAAGAAATTACGGATTCTAAAGGAAATCCACTGCAAACCTTTGAACCTGATATGCAGCGTCGTGTCATCGGAGAAGAAGCATCGAAGCAGGTGAGGGAAGCGCTTGAGTCCGTTGTTGCCAACGGCTCGGGCCGCAATGCGTTCACCGATGGCCTTCGAGTTGGCGGGAAGACGGGGACTGCTCAAAAAGTGCAGGATGGCCGTTACAAGGATGGCGATTACATCGTATCGTTTATCGGTTTCGCTCCGGCGGATGATCCTGAACTGCTAGTCTATACAGCTGTGGATAGTCCCAAAAACTCCGTCCAATTTGGTGGTGTCATCGCCGCTCCAATCGTCGGAAGAATCATCGAAGAGATAGCCCCATTGGCGGGTATTTCCAAAAGAGAAGGCCAGATTGAAAAAGAATATCGGTGGGGAGACACCCTCACCCATCGGGCACCTGATCTGACAGGGATGACCCGAGGGAAAATCATGAGTCAATTGCATACGTATCGCATCGAATGGCATGGCTCGGGAGAACAGGTAAAATATCAGTTGCCGGCGCCGGATACGTTGATTACGATAGAGGATGTCATTCACGTCTATACGGAATGAATGATGAATTGCAAAGGCTGGCACGGCAGGAAATTCTTGCCGTGCCGGTAGGATAGAAGGAGAAAAAAACATGACACTCGCCACGACCTTGACTGCCATTTCGGTAGCATTCATTGCTTCGGCAATACTAGGAGTTTTCATCCTCCCCGTTTTGAGGAGAATGAAATTCGGACAGAGCATCCGGGAAGAGGGACCGGAATCCCATCAGAAGAAAGCGGGAACCCCGACGATGGGCGGTCTCATCTTCATCGGTTCCATCATCATCACCACTCTTGCCCTATCATCGATTTATGATGTGATGACAACCCAGACCATCGTCCTCTTGATCGTCTTTGTCGGTTTCGGGATCATCGGTTTCCTGGATGATTTCATCATCGTCGTTTTGAAGAGGAATCTAGGATTGACCTCCCTGCAAAAATTGGCAGGTCAAATTATCGTCGCCATCTTGGCGTTTTTCCTATTGAAGCTCGGGCCGTTTGATACGACTGTCAAATTGCCATTTACAGATTTCACGATTGAATTGGGCGTATTTTATGTGGCGTTCCTATTGTTTTGGCTTGTTGGATTTTCCAATGCAGTCAATTTGACGGATGGACTGGACGGTCTTGTCGCCGGGACATCATCTATCGCGTTCGGTGCGTTCGGCGTCCACGCGCTGCTGTACGGCCAGCTGGACATTGCCATGTTCGCGTTTATCGCCACCGGGGCGATGCTCGGCTTCCTATTATTCAATGTCAAGCCGGCAAAAGTGTTCATGGGCGATACGGGATCGCTGGCTCTCGGAGGAGCGCTTGCGATGACATCTGTCCTCATCAAGCAGGAATTCCTGCTCCTCGTGATTGGAATCGTCTATGTAATTGAAACACTGTCGGTCATCATTCAAGTGATCAGTTTTAAAACGACAGGCAAACGGGTATTCAAAATGAGTCCGATCCACCATCATTTTGAATTATCCGGTTGGTCGGAATGGAAAGTTGTCCTCGTATTTTGGGGAGTCGCCTTTCTTGCAGCCATCGTTCCTGTCATGTTGGAGGTGATGTAAATGAAAAACCGGGAATTCTTCAAGGGGATGAATGTCCTCGTCCTTGGTCTCGCGAAAAGCGGGGTGGCGGCAGCGAATTTGCTGCATTCGATCGGTGCGACCGTCACAGTGAATGACGCCTCACCCGACGGAGGAAATGAGGAAGTGAAATCGCTTCGTGAAGCGGGGGTCACGGTTATTTGCGGCGGGCATCCTCCCGGAATTCTAGACAAAGGATTTGACTTGGTCGTCAAAAACCCGGGCATCCCTTATCATAATCCGGTAGTCCATGAAGCACTCCAGCGCGGCATCCCAGTCTGGACCGAAATTGAACTTACATATCGCATCAGTGAGGCTCCGATCATTGCCATCACCGGATCGAACGGCAAAACGACCACGACTACTCTCTTATTCCATATGCTCAACATCGGTAAGAAGCATCCGTTGATTGCCGGGAATATCGGAACGGTCTCCTGTTCGGTCGCCGAAAAGGCGATGGAGGACAATATCATCGTATTGGAAGCTTCCTCCTTCCAATTGATGGGGACGGAAGCTTTCCGTCCGAAAATCTCGATTTGGACCAATTTATACGACTCCCATTTGGATTATCATGGTTCGTCAGAAGCCTATGCGGAAGCCAAGTTCGCAGTTACGAAAAACCAATTGGAAAGCGATTATTTTATCTACAACGCCGACCAGCCGGAAATCGAGAAGTATGCCGCTTCCACAACAGCGACGAAAATTCCGTTCTCGCTCAAAGGCAGAACGGAATTCGGGATATCAGCGGATGAGGAAGGAATATATTGGAATGGGGAGCCGTATGTGTCCCGTTCCCTCATCATGCTGCCGGGTCAACACAATTTGGAAAACATTCTCTCCGCCACAGCTGCTGCAATTTTGTCTGGCTGTGATAAAATTGCTATCGAGAATGTACTTAGTTCCTTCACCGGAGTCAGACATCGGATGCAGTTCGTCAAGGAATCGAAGGGACGTAAATTTTACAATGATTCCAAAGCTACCAATACATTAGCGACGAAAAGCGCCTTAACGGCTTTTAACGGACCGATCGTGTTGCTTGCCGGCGGTCTGGACCGGGGGCATTCATTCGAAGAGCTCCGGCCTTATATGACGAATGTCAAGGCGGTAGTCTGCCTGGGAGAAACGGCCGCAAGATTCGCTGAGTTCGCGAAATCTTGCGGTGTACTAGACATCCTGCTCGCCGACAGCATGGAAGACGCGGTTCAGAAGGCATTTCCATTGTCGGATGAAGGGGACACGATTTTACTATCGCCCGCATGTGCCAGTTGGGATCAGTATCCGAACTTTGAAACACGCGGCGATCATTTCATCGAAGCGGTCATGAATTTGTAAAAGTTCCATGGAAATCGGGTCTGATTTTTGACCTTTGTTAGTAATTTTCGGAAGGATGCGTTCACTGGACAGAAAGTTGAAAATGGCTTTTGTCGTTTCAGCCATAGGACTTTCCCTGATCGGGCTGGCATTCGTGCATTCGGCCGGTTCCTATTGGGGCATGATGAGATATGCGGATACCTCGCCATTCATCGTCAAACAGGGGATTTACATGGTCGTCTCGATCGCCATCGCCTTCCTGATCATGAAGAGCCCTTGGACGTCGAACCCACGTGCGTGGACCGTATTCTATTATGCTACGATTATCTTGTTGGCACTTGTGCTCGTTCCGGGCATCGGGGCTGTCCGGAACGGATCGCAAAGCTGGATCGCCCTCGGACCGTTCAGCCTTCAGCCTGCCGAATTCGTCAAGGTGGCACTTATCGGGAAACTAGCGACGGGCATTCAGAAGACGGGTGGCAAACAGAAGATCCAGCTAAGCCATTTTGCTTTGATTTTGCTCCCGGCGGTGTTGATCATGTTGCAGCCAGACCTTGGCTCTGCCGTCATTATGATCGTTTCCGCATTTGTCATCCTCTTCATCGCGGGGTACCCATTGTCCTTTTTCGCCATTCTTGGGTTTACCGGCATCGGTGCATTTATCGCTTTGATTGCTACGGCACCTTACCGGATCGATCGGATCAAATCTTATATCGATCCGTGGAGCGACCCCCTCGGAACTGGGTTCCAGGGGATCCAATCCTTGTTCGCGATTGCGCCGGGCGGACTGTTCGGCCATGGATATGGCAACAGCCGCCAAAAGTATTTATACTTGCCCGAGCCGCAAAATGATTTTATCTTCTCGATCATTGCGGAGGAGACGGGGTTCATCGGGGCCACCTTCGTCCTTTTCCTCTTTGGAGTCCTGCTTCTGGCAGGATGCGGGATTGCAATCAGGACGGCGAGCCGGACCGAGTTCCTGATCGTTGCCGGGATGGGCGCCATGATCATCTTCCAAACTTTTTTGAATGTCGGAGTCGTCACAGGGCTTCTGCCAGTGACCGGCGTGACATTGCCATTTATCAGCTATGGCGGTTCCTCTCTCATGACGACATGGATGGCGGTGGGGACGATTCTCCATTTTGCGACGGTGAGAAATTATAGATAAAAAGGAGGCACAGAATGGATAAAGTCATTGATATAGAAGAGCGGATCCCTTCCATGCGGAAGAAAAGGCGCCGGAGAACGAATAAGAAATTCCTCTTTATCCTGACTGTATTCGTTCTTGCCCTTCTTGCCATCCTTTATTTCCAATCATCGTACAGTAAAGTCGCCCAGATCCACGTGATCGGCGCGCAACTGCATGATTCAGAGGATTATGCGAAACAAAGCGGCCTTTTGGAAGGGGATCCGGTTTGGGGATTCAGCATAGAAGAGACCGAACAAGCTGTATTGCGGATGGATGGTGTCCGAAAGGTCGAGGTTTCGCGGAAATGGCTGCGGGATGTCGAGATTACTGTGACGGAATGGAAACCGGTCGCCTATTTGTTTGATGGAACCCAATACGAACTTCTGTTGGAAAACGGGGACTTGTTCAAGGACGGGGTCAAAATGGAGACGGAAGCGCCCATACTGAATAATTTTGATGACGCTGCAATTCGTGAAGAAATGACCGGCCAGTTGCTACAGGTGGATTCCGATGTCTATGATGCCATATCGGAAATCATCTACGAAGGAACGGAAGAAGATTCCGATCGCTTGAGAGTCTATATGAACGATGGCTATGAAGTACGGGCAGTCATTTCTTCATTCGCCGATAAAATGAATTATTATCCGCAAGTGACGGCGCAATTGCAGGGTCATGAAAAAGGCGTCATCGATATGGAAGTTGGGACCTACTTCACCCCTTTCAGTGAAATGTATGGCCTGAAAGAGGAGAGTGAATCCATTGATGAAGAAAACGAATGAGGCCTACCAGAAAAAGGGCAGGCATATTCTGTTCTCGGTCGTTTTCCTTGTGCTCGGATTCATCTTGGCCTTCTCTTATCGGACACTAGGGGTCAATCAAGAGGAGGAAGCGCTCTACTCGGCGGAATTCATCCAAGAGGAGCAATATCGTGAAAATCTCGTCAATCAGCAGGAGCGGAACAAGGAATTGTTCGATGAAATAACGGCAAAGCAGGAAGAAATCCGGCAATATGAACAGACGTTTTCCAAAGGCAAGGAAAACCATGCCGATCTAGTGGAAGAAGCGAAGGATCTCCGGTTACTTCTAGGGGTCATACCCGCAACGGGAGGCGGTGTACGCGTCACCTTGAAGGATGGCGACTATGATCCGGTGGAGCAGAACCCGAACGATTATATCGTCCATGAGAGCCATGTCCTGCGTGTCGTCAATGAATTGAAAATCGCCGGGGCGCAAGGTCTTGCTATCAACGGGCAGCGGATCACTTCCAATTCGTATATTAAGTGTACAGGCCCTGTCATCACAATCGACGGAAGAACTTTTCCAGCGCCGTTTGTCATTGAAGCCGTCGGTGATATGGACGTGCTGTCAGCGTCCTTGCAATTGAAAGGCGGCGTGATTGATAGCCTCGTCCGTGATAATATTGTCGTCACGACGGAGCAGTCCAAGGAAATTAAACTGGCGGCCGTTCGCAATGAAAGTTGAGTATTGAGAGGGTGGGTGGATGAAAAAAAGAATTCAATGGCAGTTTGTATTGATTCTCCTGATTGTCGGGTTCATGACAGCCGTCCAATACAATACGATGAAAAACCCGGAAGAACGGGATACGCGAGATCTTTGGGCCATCCGCAACGATTTAGCGGCCGAACAGAAACTTCATTCCGAATTATTGTCCGAAATCCGAGATTTGGACAAGACCATCGTCACGTATAAAATGCTGGGTGAAGATGATACGGGGAAGGCGCTAACCGATACGGTGGACAAGCTGAACCGGCAGGCCGGCATGACCGAGATTGAAGGCCCGGGCATCCTCATAGAAGTGAAGCCCTCGCCGGAAAGCGTGGCATATGGCCTCCCGATTAACGGCGTTTCTCCCGACTTGCTGACCCGGTTCGTCAATGAAATCAACCGGTTCAAATGGGGGGCGCTGGAGATTGACGGAAAGCGATACACCTTATTAAGTTCCATCCGGGACATTAACGGCACCACAACGGTCAACGGGTTGAACGTGTCCACGCCCCCCTTTTCAATAAAGATTATTTCCCAAACATTGGAAGACAGTGAGAAACTATACAATTATCTACTGGCTTCGTCAATACAGGATGATTTTTATCTTGAAAATCTCATTCTCGATATCGGACAACCGACCGCCTCGATCCGGATTCGGGGTGGAGCGGAAGAATTTGAAAACCGGTTCTTAAAAGAATTGCCGAAAGGGGAATGACCATGTGGTTGCCATTGCTCGGGCTGATCATCGGGATCACGCTCGGCCTGTTGTCAGATATTCAAATACCGCAAGTGTACGGCAACTACTTATCCATCGCCGTATTAGCCGCCTTGGATACGTTGTTCGGCGGCATCCGGGCGCATTTGCAGCAAGTGTATGATGATAAAGTTTTCGTCTCGGGATTCTTTTTCAATATTGCCCTTGCTGCCGGACTGGCGTTCTTGGGCGTCCATCTCGGGGTGGACCTCTATTTGGCCGCCGTCTTCGCTTTTGGCGTTCGGCTATTTCAAAATATAGCGGTCATCAGAAGGATTCTTCTAGTCAAATGGGAGGAAAGAAGCAAAGTTTCAAATGTAAAAGGTTCGGAGTAAAAGGATTTAGAACGAAGATGTCGAAAATATTTAGACAATACGTCTCGAATGCAATAGAATGGGATGTAAGAGTCGCTATCGGAGGTGCCATGAATTGAGCCAATCACAATTATACGTTTCACTTGATATAGGTTCTTCATCGGTCAAGGTGCTGATCGGTGAAGTGGATGGCGAATCCCTGCATGTGATAGGGGTTGGCAATGTCCAATCAGCAGGAATCCGCAAAGGGACAATCGTCGATATCGATGCGACTGTCCAGTCGATCCGGAAAGCGATCGATCAGGCGGAGAGAATGATAGGGATGCACATACGGGAAGTCATCGTTGGAATTCCCGCAAATGGCGTCCATTTGCAAGATGTGAAAGGCGTCGTGGCCGTCAACTCGGAGAACCGTGAAATTACGGATGATGATTTGGATCGTGTTATGAAATCGGCACAAGTGATGTCGGTTCCACCTGAACGCGAGATTGTCAACATCATTCCGAAACAGTTCATCGTGGATGATTACGACGAGATAAAAGATCCGAGAGGCATGATCGGAGTACGGCTCGAAATGGATGGCACACTCATTACTACTTCGAAAACGCTCGTGCATAATATATTGCGTTGTGTAGAACGCGCCGGACTCGTCATCCGGGAGATTTACCTTCAGCCCCTGGCGGCAGGCACATTTGCCTTGACGGATGATGAAATGAACCACGGTACAGCCTATATTGACATCGGTGGGGGATCGACGACGATTGCCCTGTTCGATGAAGGCCGCCTGAAGGCAACAACGGTTGTCCCGGTCGGAGGGGACCATATTACAAAGGATCTTTCCATTGTTTTGAAAACGCCGACCGAACAAGCCAGGAAAATCAAACACCAGTATGGACATGCTTTTTACGATGACGCTTCGGATGACGAACTTTTCGAAGTTCCGGTAATTGGAGCAGATTCGAAAGATCAATATAGTCAACGATACATATCGGAAATTATTGGCGTCCGATTGGAAGAGCTCTTTGATTTGATTTTGGAGGAATTGTTCCGGATGGGCGTGCGTGATTTGCCCGGCGGTGTCGTGTTAACCGGAGGAATCACCAAGCTGGACGGGATTCTTCAACTAGCAAGGCATGTATTGAAAACTAGAGTCCGCGTCCATACGCCGGAATATATCGGCGTCAGAGAACCGATGTATTCCACCGCAGTAGGTTTGATCCGCTACGCGCATATGCAAGATATGTATTTCGGGCATGTGCAGGATTCACCTACAGCTACTATGGAAGCGGAAGAAACGGTTCCGGCATCCGGCATGAAAAAGAAGCCGGCCGAACGTAAGGAAAATAAGCCGGGGCTCATGACAAGAGCTAGAAAAATATTCGACAACTTTTTTGAATGATAGGGAGCTAAGGACTTCAGTAGAGATAGGTCAGGAGGAGAGATCATGCTGGAATTTGATACGAATGTTGATGCACTAGCGGTCATCAAAGTAATTGGTGTCGGCGGTGGAGGAAATAATGCAGTAAATCGAATGATTGAACATGGCGTACAGGGCGTGGAATTCATTGCGGTTAATACAGACGCGCAAGCTTTGAATCTATCGTCCGCGGAAGTAAAGTTGCAGATCGGGGCGAAATTAACACGCGGTCTGGGAGCTGGCGCAAATCCGGAAGTCGGCAAAAAAGCGGCCGAGGAAAGCAAGGAGCAGATTGAAGAAGCGCTGCGCGGCGCGGATATGGTATTCGTCACTGCCGGCATGGGAGGCGGAACGGGGACAGGGGCTGCTCCAGTCATTGCGCAAATTGCGAAAGACCTCGGCGCTCTTACAGTCGGTGTCGTAACGCGTCCATTTACGTTCGAAGGGCGCAAACGCTCGACTCAGGCAATTGGCGGAATAACGGCGATGAAAGAATCCGTCGATACGTTGATTGTCATCCCGAATGATAAATTGCTCGAAATTGTAGATAAAAACACGCCGATGCTAGAGGCATTCCGCGAGGCGGACAATGTATTACGCCAAGGGGTTCAGGGGATCTCGGATTTGATCGCGGTCCCGGGTTTGATCAACTTGGACTTTGCCGACGTCAAAACGATCATGTCCAACAAAGGTTCAGCCTTGATGGGAATCGGGTTGTCCACAGGGGAAAACCGGGCGGCGGAAGCGGCGAAAAAGGCGATTTCCAGCCCGCTCTTGGAAACATCCATCGACGGAGCGAAAGGGGTGCTCATGAATATTACGGGCGGCTCCAATTTAAGCCTCTTCGAAGTACAGGAAGCGGCCGATATCGTCGCCTCCGCATCGGATGAAGATGTCAATATGATCTTCGGTTCGGTCATCAATGATAATCTGAAGGACGAAATCGTCGTCACCGTCATCGCGACCGGCTTCAGCGAAGAACAGCTGAGCCAAGCAAGACCGGCTAGAAGCTCCGGCTTCGGAACAAACCGCGTCCGCGAACCGGAACCGAGAGAGCAACCACCGATGCGCGAGCGCCGGGAAGAAGCACCATCCTATCAGGAGCCGGTGCGCCAACAGCAAACTCACCAACAAGAAGACGCGCTGGACATCCCGACATTCCTCCGCAATCGTCGCAGATAAGAGAACAATATAAACTGCCCTGCAGCTAACTTTGCCTGCAGGGCAGTTTTTTGCCGTATTTATCCCGTGGAAAGGAAAATTTGCCTTTCCTCCGTCAATTGTAAAAGTTCTTTGCGAAAGCCATGTAGATTAATCCTTCCTACAACATTTTTAAAGAATTTCCAACAACCCCCCTGAACTTCCCAATAACCCAGGGGAAACCTCGAAACGTTCTCTCCAAACTTCGCAATGTTTCTACCGATGTTCCCAACGTTTTCCCGACTTCTAAACGTTATCAAGGAACTTCACAAGGTTTACCCCAAACTTCATAACAAAAAAAGAAACCTCGAAACGCTACCTTGCAACCTCGCAACGTTTCTCCCGAAGTTCCCAACGTACTCCTCACCTCACAACGTTTCTCCCAAAGTTCCCAATGTCCCTCCCCAACCAAGACATGCGCTTTCCTCCAAAAAATTCATTCCCCAATAAACCCTCTCCCGCAGAGTATGTCGAATATTTCTTGCGAACCTGTCCTCAATCCGACAAACATTTCAAGGCAAGGGTGGTATCGTTAACGACAAGGAGGGCGGGCGGTCTATGTATGGAGAACTCATCGTCGGCATCAATATGCTCTTCAACTATATCATTCTGTCATTTGCCAATAAGGTGGGGCCCATCCAAGCGAGTCGGGGACGCCTACTACTCGCTTCTTTTGCGGGAGCTCTCCCGGTCGTCGTCTTTCCTTCCTCCACATTTGTCATCTTTCTCTCCTTCTTTGGCATGACCGTATGCGCTTTCGGGGCAGCATCGCAAAAATGGAGAAGGTCTGCCTCCGTGGCCTTGATCGGCGGTTTGTTTGCGGGTGGGGCCTTGACTGCCATCCCTCTCCGATTCGGGACGGTGAATGAAACATTATGGGTATTGGCGTATGCCAGCGCGGCCTATGTCTCGCTCGCCTACATGAGGAAAAAATGGCTGGACATTCGGACAGCCAGTCAACTCGCCGATATGCGCGCTCCCTCCACGCTCCGAATTTGGGGTGCGGAAATGGAGGTGGAAGTGTTTGTGGATTCGGGAAATGCGTGTATGGAACCGTTGTCGGGCTCGCCTGTCCACTTTGTCTCCTTTCAAGCTGTCGAGAGCCATATTCCGGAGCCGCTGCGCCAGCCGTTGCTTGATTGGAATCCTGCTCAAACCGGTACATTGGCGGAATTCCCGGATCCTTACCGGAAGAATATGCGATTGATTCGCCTGATGACTGTCCAGGGGCAATCTTGGGCACTCGGATTTAAATTTGATCAATGGATGCTCGACGATGGGGAAGTGTTGCAACCGGGGTATATCGTACTGACACAGAACGACCGCCGTTATCCTGAAGGGGCTGCGGCCATATTGCACAGATCCGCAATGGAATCCATTAACCGGGAAAGGAGAACGAGGCATGCTGTCTAAATTAAGAATCTGGCTATCCAAATTGTTCGGCTTATTTAGAAGAAAACAAGGGACTTACTACATCGGGGGACATGAATCCCTTCCAAAGCCGCTGACCCGGGAAGAAGAAGCGGCTACACTCCGTGCTTTCATGGAGGGGGATATGAATGCTCGGGATACGCTGATCGAAAAAAACTTGCGGCTCGTCGTTTATATTGCAAGACGCTTCGATAATACGAACACTCATATCGAAGATCTGATCAGCATCGGCACCATCGGACTTATAAAAGCGATTGAGACTTTCAAAATGGATAAGAACATCAAATTGGCCACCTACGCCTCGCGCTGCATTGAAAATGAAATTTTGATGCACTTGCGGAAAACGAATCGGACACGCTCCGAAATCTCTTTTGATGAACCGCTTAATTCGGATGCGGATGGCAATGAATTATTATTGTCGGATATTCTTGGAACCGATGAACATATTATCATCGATGATGTGGAAAAGAAAATCGAAAGGCAGCATATGATCGAGGCGATCAGCACACTGGATGATCGCGAACGATATATTATGGAATGCCGCTTCGGTTTGACTGGCCAAATTGAAATGACGCAAAAAGAAGTGGCGGAACTCCTCGGCATTTCTCAATCTTATATTTCCCGACTTGAAAAGAAAATTATCTCCGATTTGCGGGAGCGCTTGAATCATCCAATCGCCTGATGGTTGAAATTGGCGGCGGACACTTCGCATATTCTGAACGGCTGCGGTTACACTACATCGTACAGTCATCACAGAATGCGGAGGCAGAGAAAATGGTACGTACAAGAGTAGAGATATGCGGAATCGATACATCTGAATTGCCATTACTCACAAACGAAGTCATGCGGGAAACATTCATCCGGTTGCAAAGTGGAGATGCATCGGCGAGAGAAGAGCTGGTAATCGGGAATTTACGACTGGTTCTTAGTTTAGTTCAACGTTTTGCCTACAGAGGGGAACAGGCGGACGACCTCTTTCAAGTCGGTTGCATCGGCCTGTTGAAATCCATTGATAATTTCGATCTCAAACATAATGTCCGCTTTTCGACGTACGCGGTGCCGATGATCATCGGGGAAATCAAAAGACATTTGCGTGATCACCATGCGGTCCGGGTTTCAAGATCGCTTCGGGATATCGCCTATAAAGCCATACGGGCGAAAGAGCAATTTATCAATGACCATCAGAAGGAGCCGAAGATATCGGATTTAGCAGCAGCGACCGGGATTCCGGAAGATGATATTCTGTTTGCGCTGGATGCGATCCAAGATCCGATGTCACTCCATGAACCGATCAACGGCGATGGGGGCGATCCGGTATTTATGATGGACCAGCTTCAGGATAAAACGGTTTCCGAAGACAAATGGCTCACCTATGTATCGGTGAAAGAAACCGTCATGACGTTGGATGAAAGGCAACAGAAAATACTATCTAAACGATTTTATTTGGGCCAGACCCAAACGGAAATCGCCAAAGAGCTTGGCATCTCTCAAGCGCAAATTTCAAGGCTGGAGAAAAATGCAGTGAAAATCATTCGGAATGGAATCGAACATAAAACATGATGGGATAAGGCTGTCTCCAAGTAGTTTGGAGACGGCTTTTATTTATATACATTTTTAAAATTTGAACGAACTTAGGATCGTGTTTGAAGGAATATAGGCTGCCGTAATTTCCGCATAGAGCGCAAAAATACGGCAAAACGATTGCTTCGCTAATGCTGAAAATCCAAATCCTTTTTTTCCACTCCTTTGCATATATTCAAGTAGGAGGGGTGCTATGAGATTTTCGGATATCCAAAAAAAAGAAGTGATCGATGTGGAAAAAGGTGCTTTTCTAGGTTTCATCCAAGATGCGACTATCGATACTGCAGATGGCAAGGTGAAGTCCTTGCATGTCGGGGGAGGGGACCGAGGCGTGTTTTTCGATACACGGGATAAGGAAGTGAAAAAAGTGCCTCTTGGAGACATAGCCACCATCGGAAAAGATATCATCCTTGTTGGTCAAAAAGGATTGAAAAAATGACTTATCATTGATATGTCGAGGTTCCCTTGATACAATGATAGGAAAGAAAGATGAAAAGTAGTGATGACAGTGGGGAACCTCCAACAAAGAATTCAGCATATTGAACATACCATACAGGAAGCATGTGACCGGACAGGGCGGAAGCGTACCGAAGTGATGGTTGTGGCAGTGACGAAACAAGTTTCAGCCAAGAGGGCGGGCGAAGTATTGGCCGAGGGTATCCATGATCTGGGGGAAAACCGTCCCGAGGGATTGCTTGGAAAACAGCAGGAAATATCAGAAGGTGCCGTTTGGCATTTCATCGGGAACGTCCAAAGCAGGAAAGTGAAAGACGTTATCAATCAGATCGATTATTTACATTCGGTGGACCGATTAAGTATCGTCAAGGAAATCCAGAAGCGCGCGACAAAAACAATTGATTGCTTCGTGCAGGTCAATGTATCGGGGGAAGCTTCCAAATCCGGCGTAGCCCCGGAAGAACTTCAACAGTTTATCGAAGAGGCGGCGGCTTATGACAAAGTCCGGATTATCGGCTTAATGACTATGGCTCCTTTCACAGAGGACCAGGATCTCATCCGTAGCGTGTTCCGCTCGCTTCGGGAGCTGCGGGACGAAATGGCAGCCCAGCAGTTGGAACATGCCCCATGTACAGAATTATCGATGGGAATGTCTAATGATTACATCATCGCTATTGAAGAAGGTGCAACCCATGTCAGGATCGGTACGGCACTTGTCGGAGCAGAAAGCGAGGTAGACGCATGAGTATCAAAAAAAAATTTGAGAAATGGTTTTACCTTTATGATGAAGACGAGGAAGAAATCGAGGAGCCGGCTCGGCGGGAAGAGCGCCGCCCGGTACAGGAACAACCGAAACGGGTGACGCCGATCAGGAAGCAGCCGGTTGGAGAGCCACAACAATCGGCTACCGTCGTCAGCTTGCAAAGCATTCAAAAGTCCTCCAAAGTGGTGCTGATCGAGCCACGGGTATACGCAGAGGCACAAGATATATCCGAACATCTGAAAAACAAACGGGCGGTCGTGGTCAATCTCCAACGGATCGAACGTGACCAAGGAATCCGGATCGTCGATTTCCTGAGCGGCACGGTTTATGCCCTTGGCGGGGACATCCAGCGGATCGGCACAGATATTTTCCTATGCGTGCCCGACAATGTGGAAGTCGCAGGCGCCATTTCCGATTATTTTGAACGATGAAAATTGAATGAGGTGTACGTTTACTAATGGCAGCTATTATTCTTCTACATGATGCAATCATGGGGGCAATCCGGATCTATTCCATCCTGCTCATTATTTATATTTTAATGTCGTGGGTGCCCGCTTCGAGAGAAACGAAGTTTGGTGAGCTTCTTGGCAAGATCGCAGAACCCTATCTTGGATTTTTCAGGAAATTCATTCCACCACTTGGCATGATCGATATTTCACCGATTGTGGCATTATTCGCTTTGAACTTCATTTCGATGGGGATTAGCGAAATATTTAAAATGATCGTTTCCTCACTATTGTGAGGATTTTTCTTTAAGGAGCCGAAAAGGACAATGGAGACGCTTTTGCAGCATTTCAGAAAAGACGAACAGCCCTTCATCGAAATGGCGACAGGTTGGGTCCGGGAAGTGGAAAACGCCTATAGTCCAAAATTGACGGGATTCCTTGATCCGAGGCAACAATTCATCGTTGAGTCAGTTGCCCGGGGAGCCGGGATGTCAGTGAGTGCGTACGGTGCCTTTGAGGACGCGGAGCGTCAACGGCTCCTCCTGTACCCTGATTATTTTTCACCCGAACCGGATGATTTCCAAGTAACCGTTTTCAAGGTGCGCTATGCTACAAAGTTTCTGACATTGGAGCATCGTGACCTGTTAGGCGCATTGCTTTCTGTCGGACTCGACCGTTCCAAATTCGGTGATATTCGGCTAAATCAGGAAGAAGTCCAATTTTCCATCGCAAATGAAATTAAAGACTATATCGTAGTCAATTTGACATCCGTCGGAAAGGCGAAAGTGACAGTGGAGGAAGTGCCGGAAGCGGGGGACTGGATCATGGCTGCCGAAACTTGGAAGGAATCGACCTACACGGTCAGTTCGCTCCGGTTGGACGTGGTCGTGGCCGCCTTGACGAAAGCTTCTCGCCAAAAAGCGGCTGCCCTTATCCAAGGGGAACGTGTGAAAGTGAATTGGGCTGTGCGTGATCAGCCTTCCTTCGAGTTGCAGGAATCGGACATGCTTTCCATTAGAGGGGCCGGCCGTTTCAAAGTATCCGCTATTGAGGGCAGGACGAGGAAAGATAAGATTCGGCTGGTGATGGGCAAGCTGGAATAGTTTTCAGATAATAGGGCGAAATATGCTGTTTTCTCTACCGGCCACCATGTATAATGAAAAAAGGATTACAATAAGGGGAGATGCTTGGATGGCGCTTACACCGCTTGATATACATAATAAAGAATTCGGTCGCGGTTTCCGCGGCTATGATGAAGATGAAGTGAATGAGTTCCTGGAGCAGTTGGTGAAGGACTATGAGAATATTCTTGATGAAAATAGACAGTTGAAAGAGAAATTGAAACAATCGCAGGAGCAGATCTCCCATTTCAACTCCATTGAAGAGACATTGCAAAAGTCGATTTTGATTGCACAGGAAGCAGCGGAAGACGTCCGCCGCAACTCGATGAAGGAATCGAAATTGATTGTCAAAGAAGCGGAAAAGAATGCGGACCGGATCATCAATGAAGCCCTGTCACGTGCCCGTAAGATCTCGGTCGAAGTCGAAGACCTGAAAAAGCAATCGAAAGTATTCCGGAACCGCTTCAAGATGCTGATCGAAGCACAATTGGATCTAATTAAAGCGGACGACTGGGACCGGCTCCTCGAATATGAAATGGACACGGAGCGGCTTGAAGTTGCAGCCGATCAGGAAAACTGACTCATCTGAATCCAGCGGAGCTGAATTCGGATAAAGCCTCCTGACCAATTACGACAAAGCGTAATTGAATGCTTGACTGAATCGGTTTCCAACCATATAATTATTTGCATATATTCACAATAGGCGTTGAAAGAGAAAGTATTTTCCGAATTTAGGTACAGCGAGCCGGGGGCGGTGGGAGCCCGGTCCATAGATTGGAAATGAAAATCACTCTAGAGCTGGATGGCGGAATTGCAGTACGTCTTCCCGGAAACACCCCGTTATGGTGTCTGAGTGGCAGCAGGATTTATCTGCTGCAAGTAGGGTGGTAACGCGAGAATTAGGCCTCGTCCCTTTTATAGGGGCGGGGTTTTTGTGTTTTTATTCGACGATGGATAGCGATTTGACTATGTTAAGGAGGAATTATGAATGGATTACAAGGATACACTGCTCATGCCGAAAACGGATTTCCCGATGCGTGGGAATTTGCCGAACAATGAGCCGAAAATGCAGGAAAAATGGGAAGAGATGGACATCTATAAAAAGGTGCAGGAGCGGACAGAAGGCCGACCGTTTTTCGTCCTGCATGATGGCCCTCCATATGCGAACGGTGATTTGCATATGGGGCATGCCTTGAACAAAGTGTTGAAAGATATGATTGTCCGTCATAAGTCGATGACCGGTTTCCATGCGCCTTATGTGCCGGGCTGGGATACACACGGTCTGCCGATCGAGCAGGCGCTCGTCAACAAAGGCGTCAAACGGAAAGAGCATTCTGTGGCGGAGTTCCGTAAAATGTGTGAGGACTATGCGTATAGCCAAATCGATAGCCAACGGTCTCAATTCAAGCGGATCGGTGTCCGTGGTGACTGGGAAAATCCGTACATCACTTTGAAACCGGCGTTTGAAGCACGTCAAATCCAAGTGTTCGGCGATATGGCGAAAAAAGGATATATCTACAAAGGGCTCAAGCCGGTATATTGGTCGCCATCGAGTGAGTCGGCGTTGGCTGAGGCAGAAATTGAATACAAGGACAAGAAATCGCCATCCATTTACGTCAGCTTCCCGGTGAAAGACGGACGGGGCGTTCTGGACACTGATGTGGAATTCATGATCTGGACGACGACACCTTGGACGATTCCGGCGAACCTCGGGATTTCGGTTCACCCGGATTTCCAATACGCTATCGTCAAAGTGAAAGACCGGAAGTTTTTAATTGCCAAAGAATTGCTTGAAATGGTAGCTAAGGAAATCGGTTGGGAAGAGTATTCCGTGGAACGTGAGCTAAAAGGGTCGGAATTGGATCGTATCGTGGCGAAGCATCCGATTTATGACCGGGATTCCCTTGTCATGCTCGGGGAGCACGTCACGTTGGAAGCAGGGACCGGCTGTGTCCATACGGCGCCAGGCCACGGGGAAGACGACTTTTATGTATCCAAAGCATATGGAATCGACGCCCTTTCTCCGATCGATGACCGCGGTGTCATGACGGCGGAAGCTCCAGGATTTGAAGGATTATTCTATGACGATGCGAATAAAGCCGTCACGGAAGCGCTGGATAAAGCGGGCGCTCTTCAGCATTTATCCTTCATTACCCATTCGTATCCACATGACTGGCGGACGAAAAAACCGGTCATCTTCCGTGCGACTGCCCAATGGTTCGCTTCGATTGAATCGTTCCGGGATGAATTGCTGGAAGCAATCCGCAATACGAAGTTCACGCCTTCTTGGGGCGAGACACGCCTGTATAACATGGTTCGTGACCGGGGCGACTGGTGTATTTCACGACAACGGGTATGGGGTGTGCCAATTCCTGTATTTTACGCGGAAAACGGAGAATCGATCATTACTGATGAAACGATTGAACATGTTTCCAACCTGTTCCGTGAACATGGGTCGAATATTTGGTTTGAACGCGAGGCGAAAGATCTATTGCCGGAAGGGTTCAAGCATGAAGGAAGCCCGAATGGCCAATTCACGAAAGAAACGGATATCATGGACGTTTGGTTCGACTCAGGCTCCACTCACCAAGGCGTTCTTGTCGAACGGGACGATCTTGTCTATCCGGCTGACTTGTATTTGGAAGGGTCCGACCAATATCGTGGCTGGTTCAACTCCTCTCTTACAACAAGTGTCGCCATCAACGGGCATGCCCCGTACAAAGGCTTGCTAAGCCATGGCTTCACATTGGACGGCGAAGGGCGGAAGATGAGTAAATCACTCGGAAACGTCATCGTGCCTGCGAAAGTTATGAACCAACTGGGCGCTGACATCTTGCGTCTATGGGTATCGTCGGTCGATTATACGGCGGATGTCCGGGTTTCCGACTCCAACTTCAAACAGGTGTCCGAAGTATACCGGAAAATCCGGAATACGCTTCGCTTCCTGCACGGCAATACGTCGGACTTCAATCCGTCTACAGACGGCATTGCTTTCGCTGATTTGCGCCCTGTGGATCAATACGTCTACATTCGCTTGCAAGACTTGATCCAAGAGGTCCGGGAGGCGTATGACCGTTATGAATTTGCAGGTGTATACCATGCAGTGAACAATTTCTGTACTGGTGAGCTTAGTTCATTCTATCTCGATATCGCGAAAGATGTCGTATATATCGAAGGGGCGGATCATCCGCACCGCCGTGCAATGCAGACCGTCATGTACGAATCCCTCATGGCGTTGCTGAAATTGCTTGCACCGATCTTACCGCACACTGCGGATGAGATGTGGTGCTACCTCGAGCATGTGAAAGAGGAAAGTGTCCAATTGACGGATATGCCGGAAGCGCAAGATTTTGGAGAAAAGGCGGCACAACTTCGCGAGCGCTTCTCGACATTGATGTTGATCCGCGACGATGTCCTAAAAGCATTGGAAGAAGCACGGAATGCAAAAGTGATCGGAAAATCGCTCGAATCGAAAGTGACCGTAGCGCTGCCTGAAAACCTTCAAGGGGTATTCAATTCAACGGATATCGACTTTGCTCAATTCTTCATCGTGTCCCAATTCGTAGAAGGGGCAATCGATCAAATGCCGGAAGGAACATTGAAGCTCGACACAGTCAACGTGCTCGTTGAGAAAGCGGACGGGGAAAAATGTGAACGCTGCTGGACAATCTCCGAAACAGTAGGTTCGGATGAAACTCATCCCGCACTATGTGCTCGCTGTGCTGATGTAGTGAATAAATATTACGCATAATGCTATAAAGAATGAACAGATAACATGTGCTTAATGACCGTAGTTGCTTGGAGTGGAAGGCGGCGACTCCTGCGGGGTGAAGCGCGAATGGTGAGACCCCGCAGGAAAAGCCGTAATGCAGAACGGCTTTTGCGCCAAAAAGCAAAGCGTTTGGCAGCACGGGATGCCTTAATTTCTGCGAAATGCGCAGAAATACGGCAAATCGAACCCTTCGTTGTTCGATTGGCTCACCCGCGCCCCGCGGAAAGCGTCCGCCTGGAACGGAAAGCAACGGTTTGATGATAATGTTCATTTTATAAAGTCACAAAGCTGCCCGAATAGCCGGATAAGGCGCGGGCGGCTTTTTTTACCTTTCGTATGGTAGAATATAAACGAAACTGTCGGACGGAGGTTGTGGGATTGCTCATTTATTACGCAGTGGCGGTATTCGTGATCATCTTGGATCAATGGACAAAATGGCTCGTCGTACAAAACATGGAGCTGAATGAACGGATCGGAATCATGGAACCTTATCTAGGATTGCTGTCCCATCGGAATCGGGGAGCGGCATGGGGAATGCTCGAAGGCCAAATGTGGTTATTCTATATTGTGACGGTTATTGTCATTGGCGGCATCATTTATTTTTTCCATAAAGAAGCGAAAGGCTATCCATTGTTTGGCCTGAGCTTGATGCTTTTGTTGGGAGGAGCGATTGGGAATTTCATCGATCGATTATGGAGGAAAGAGGTCGTCGATTTTGTCGATGTCCTGATTCCCGTCATCAATTACGACTTCCCGATTTTCAATGTGGCGGATGCTGCGTTAACCGTAGGTGTGATTTTAATCATTTTCCATCTTTTCATGGATGAAATGAAGAATAAGAAAAAGGAAAAGGTGTCCTGAATGGGAAAAATTGAAATCGAAATTACAGAGGAACAAAAAGGAACCCGGATTGACAAGGCATTAAGCGAGCTTCAGCCGGAATGGTCTCGGACACAAATCCAGCAATGGCTGAAAAGTGGTCTTGTGTTGGTTGCCGATAAACCGGTGAAGCCGAATTATAAAGTGAATCCCGGAGAGATCATCCTTGTCGATGAGCCAGAACCGGAAGAACTGGACGTCGTGGCGGAAGATCTGGGGTTGGATATCGTGTATGAGGACAAAGATGTCCTCGTCGTCAACAAGCCCCGTGGCATGGTCGTCCACCCGGCTCCCGGCCATATGACCGGCACGGTCGTCAATGGATTGATGCACCATTGCACAGATCTATCGGGTATTAACGGAGTGCTTCGTCCCGGGATTGTCCACCGGATCGATAAAGATACTACCGGTTTGTTGATGGTGGCGAAGAACGATCAGGCGCATGTCTCCCTTGTGAATCAATTGGTGGAGAAAACGGTCACGCGCGTTTACACGGCGCTTGTCCACGGACATATCGCACATGATAACGGCACTATCGACGCACCAATCGGTCGGGATCCACGGGACCGGCAAAGCATGACTGTTGCGGACAACGGAAAACATGCCGTCACCCATTTCAAAGTGTTAGAGCGTTTCGGCGACTATACGTTAGTCGAATGCCGTTTGGAAACAGGGCGGACCCATCAAATCCGGGTTCATATGAAGTATATCGGTTTCCCGCTTGTCGGAGATCCGAAATACGGACCAAAGAAGACAATCGATTTCGGGGGCCAGGTCCTTCACGCGGGAACGCTTGGATTTACGCATCCTTCAACGGAGGAATATCTAGAGTTCAGCAGCCCTTTACCCGATGATTTCCAGCAACTGCTTGACGAGTTGAGAGAAGGGGAAATTTGACTGGACCCATTGATAAATTAATAAAGTGTACAACTTATTGACAAGCAAACAATACAGAGGTATACTGAACCAAGCAATTGAATAGCGATACCTTTAAAGTCAGTCCAGAGAGGCTGGGAAGGTTGCACGGAAGTGTACAGATGAACTGTTGCGCGCAGTTTCAGTGTACCGTTTTTTCTGCACGTATACCCTCCCGCCTACCAAGGCAGGGAGGTTTTTTTGTGAAATCAGAGGAGGGCAGGGCTATGACGGAAAAAGCAAATATATTGGACGAGCAGGCTATCAGTCGGGCGATCACGCGCATCGCCCATGAAATTATCGAACGCAATCGCGGAATCGATGATTGCATGCTCGTCGGCATCAAAACGAGAGGAGCCTTTCTCGCGGAACGGCTCGCAAAGAAAATTGAACAAATCGAGGGAAAATCGATTTTGACGGGGGAACTCGATATCACACTATATCGCGACGACTTGATGCTCAAGCATGGAACGAACGAACCTCTTGTCCAAGAGGTGGATATCCAGCATGATGTTGCAGACAAGAAAGTCGTCCTTGTTGATGACGTGCTCTACACCGGAAGGACAGTACGGGCCGCGATGGATGCCGTGATGGACCGCGGAAGGCCGGCTGCGATCCAACTGGCCGTGCTTGTCGACCGAGGACATCGGGAATTGCCGATCCGCCCGGATTTTGTTGGAAAAAACATACCGACGTCCAGCGACGAACGAGTCGTTGTCAGCTTACAGGAAGCGGATAACATGGACAGCGTCACCATTCATGAAAAATAAAAAGCGTCGCGGAGGAAAAGGAAATTATGAACGGAAAAGTTCTGGATGTGCATCAAAAGCCGCCTATCGATAAATGGCTTGCCTTAAGTTTGCAACATATGTTTGCAATGTTCGGAGCGACTATTTTAGTCCCGAAACTAGTCGGACTCAGTCCCGCCATCGCGCTGTTGACAAGCGGGATTGCAACGATTGTCTTTGTCCTAGTGACCGGCTTCAAAGTACCGGCATATCTCGGATCTTCGTTCGCCTTTATCGCACCGATCTTGGCTGCGACAGAAACGGGAGGCATTGGCAGCGCGATGATCGGAAGCATGTTCGTGTCGCTAGTCTATGCGATCATCTCGCTTCTCATATGGACCACCGGGTCGGCATGGATCATGAAACTGCTGCCTCCGATCGTGGTGGGGCCGGTCATCATGGTCATCGGGCTCGGAGTGGCGCCAGTAGCAGTCAATATGGCCAGCACGATTGAAGTGGGTGGCGAAAGCGTCTATAATCTGCTGCACTTCTCGGCAGCATTAGTTACATTAGCATCGGCCATTATCTGCCTTATGTTCTTTCGGGGAGTTATCAGCTTGATGCCGGTGCTGATCGGTATCATCGTCGGATACATCTACTCCGGATTCATCGGAATCCTCGATTGGCAACCGGTGCGAGATGCGGCTTGGCTGGAAATACCGGAATTCCTAATTCCCGGTGTCGATTATGAATTTGTCATCACGCCTACCTTGCTGCTAATCATGGTGCCGATATCGATTGTCACCATTTCTGAGCATATCGGCCACCAGCTTGTACTCGGCCGGGTTGTGGAAAAGGATTTCATCAAAGATCCCGGTCTAAACCGTTCAATCCTAGGTGATGGGCTTGGGACGCTGATCAGTGGCCTGCTCGGCGGGCCGCCAAAGACGACGTATGGGGAAAACATCGGTGTCATGGCGATCACCCGGGTGTACAGTGTCTACGTCATCATGGGGGCTGCCGTGTTTGCCATCATCTTCTCCTTCATCGGTAAAATGATGGCGATGATCCAGACTATCCCTACAGCGGTTTTGGGGGGAATTTCCATTCTCCTGTTTGGAATCATCGCGTCATCCGGATTGCGAATGCTCGTTGATCATAAGGTCGATTTCGGGAATCAACGCAACTTGGTCATCGCCTCGGTCATTCTGGTCATCGGTGTCGGAGGTGCGACCATCCAAGTGAGCGAGACATTCCAAATCGGCGGCATGGCGCTGGCCGCCATCGTTGGTGTCATCTTGAACCTTATTCTCCCAGGCAGAACAGATGAAAGCCTGGCGGATGAAACTGAATAACCCACACCTTTTAACATTATCCAGAGAGATATGGAAAGGTTCGTTTGCCGGACTCCTTTACGGGACTCCTGTATGCTGCTCGCGAGCCTTTCCAAAGAACGGAAAGGCTCTTTTTTGGGAGTATGATTGACTGGTAAAAGTCATGCACTTCTGTTGATCGTGTACGGTTTCAAAAATGGGAGGTATCTACATGGAACACTTAGTTTCAATGAAACAACTATCTGAAGATAGCATTATGGCGCTCCTCGAACGCGCAGATATTTTTAAAAAGTATGGAGGCCGGGAATTTCCCGGGAAATTTAAAGTGGCCAACTTGTTTTTTGAACCGAGCACGAGGACCAAAATGAGCTTTGAAATGGCCGAAAGAAAACTAGGCCTAGATATTCTGCCATTTGAATCCAGTTTTTCCAGCACTCTAAAGGGTGAAACCTTGTACGACACCGTGAAGACTTTGGAAGCGATCGGTTTGGACGCACTTGTGATCCGACACCCCTATAATGGATACTTCAAGGAACTCATCGGGAGAACTTCCGTTTCAATCATCAATGCAGGGGACGGAGCAGGCCAGCATCCGACGCAATCCCTCTTGGACCTGTTTACAATTTGGGAAGAGTTCGGGACGTTCAAAGGATTGAATATCCTCATTGCGGGGGATATAGCACATAGCCGTGTCGCTCGTTCCAATGCGGATGCTTTGACCAAATTGGGCGCCAATGTGAGATTCCTTTGTCCGGCTGAATGGGCAGGCGAATTCGATAGTGTGGATGACTGGGACGAAGTGCTTGAAACAAGCGATGTTGTCATGCTTCTCCGTGTCCAGCATGAAAGACATGAGTCACATGACGTATTCACCGAATCCAGCTACCATGAACGGTACGGGCTGACGGAGGAACGGTCGAAAAAGATGAAGGACCGAGCCATCATCATGCACCCGGGACCGGTGAACCGCGGTGTCGAGATAGCGGAAAGCCTGATCGAAAGTCCGAAATCGCGTATTTTCAAACAGATGGAAAATGGTGTGTATGTTCGGATGGCGGTATTGGAAGCTGTACTAAAAGGGAGGAA
This sequence comes from Sporosarcina sp. FSL W7-1349, assembly GCF_038003045.1. Lineage (NCBI taxonomy): Bacteria > Bacillati > Bacillota > Bacilli > Caryophanales > Caryophanaceae > Sporosarcina > Sporosarcina sp. FSL W7-1349. The sequence goes on along the minus strand of NZ_JBBOOK010000001.1, from coordinate 1,522,535 downwards.
TTGACATGAAAAAACTAATCCGAGGAGTCCGAATCTTAAACGAAGAAGGACAACTTCAACATACAGATGTAAAAATAACCGATGATAAAATTACCGAAATTGGTGCGGATCTTGCTCCGGAGGGTGCTGAAACCATAGAAGGGAACGGCCTGTTTCTCTCTCCGGGATTCATCGATGTCCACGTCCATTTGCGTGAACCGGGCGGAGAACATAAAGAAACTATCGCCAGCGGGACGTTAGCAGCTGCAAAAGGCGGCTATACGACGGTGTGTTCGATGCCGAACACCCGCCCTGTGCCGGACACGAAAGAAAATTTAGATTTTGTCAATGGTTTAATTGCCAAAAACGCTTTGATCCGTGTATTGCCATACGCCTCCATCACAATCCGCGAAGCAGGAAAAGAACGGACTAACTTGGCTGAACTGAAAGAGCATGGTGCGTTTGCTTTCACCGACGATGGGGTAGGTGTCCAGCAGGCCGGCATGATGTATGAGGCGATGCAAGACGCGGCTCAAATCGGTATGGCGATTGTCGCGCATTGCGAAGACAATACCCTCATCTATGGAGGTGCAATGCACGAAGGGAAGCGCAATAAGGAATTGGGCCTTCCGGGCATTCCATCCATTGCGGAATCTGTACATATCGCGCGTGATATTCTCCTTGCCGAGGCGGCGGGAGCCCATTATCACGTATGCCATGTCAGCACGAAAGAATCCGTCCGGACGATCCGGGACGCGAAGAAAGCAGGGATCCATGTGACGGCGGAAGTAAGCCCGCACCATTTGCTCCTTTGCGAAGATGATATTCCGGGAGATGACGCAGACTGGAAAATGAACCCTCCATTGCGAGGAAAAGAGGATTTGCTGGCGCTCCGCGAAGGTTTGCTCGACGGCACGATCGACTGCATTGCGACCGACCATGCCCCGCATACAGCGGAAGAGAAAAGTGTCGGAATGGAAAAAGCACCTTTTGGCATCACGGGATTCGAAACGGCGTTCCCACTCCTGTATACGAATTTCGTCAAGGAGGGGAAATGGACGCTGCAGCAATTGATTGATTGGATGACCGCAAAGCCGGCCGAAGTGTTCGGATTGCCGTATGGGAAGCTGGAAGTCGGAGCACAGGCAGACCTGGTTCTGATCGATCTGGAAAAAGAACAAGAAATCGACCGCAACACCTTCCTATCCAAAGGGAAGAATACACCGTTCGATGGCCAGCAATGTACAGGTTGGCCGGTTAAAACGATTTACGGCGGAAAAGTCGTCTGGGAGGATGCTGAATGATGAAAAAACGATTACTCATTTTAGAAGATGGCTCTATTTTTGAAGGAATCGCTTTCGGTTCCGATGAAGCTTCCATCGGTGAAACAACGTTTTCCACAGGAATGACAGGTTATCAGGAAGTCATTTCCAACCCATCTGCATGTGGACAGATTATTGTCATGACGTATCCATTGATCGGAAATTACGGCATTAATCGCGATGATTATGAATCGATCGATTTGGCCATTAACGGACTGGTCGTACGGGAATTGGCGGACGAGCCTTCCAACTTCAGAAGCAGCATGACGTTAGATGAGTTATTATCCATTAAAGGGATTCCGGGAATCCAAGGGATTGATACACGGAAATTGACTCGCCTCCTGCGGGATAAGGGCTCCTTGAAAGGGATCTTGACAGCGGCGGGAGAAGAACCGAACATCGAGGAAAAAATTGCGGAAGTACAAGCAACAACATTACCGACCGACCTAGTGGCACGGGTTTCGACAAGAAAATCCTATCCAAGCCCAGGCCGCGGCAAGCGGGTTGTCTTGATCGACTACGGTATGAAACATGGCATCCTTCGTGAATTGAATAACAAGGACTGTGACGTCGTAGTCGTGCCGTATAATACTTCATCTGAAGAAATATTGGCCCTCAGCCCGGATGGTATCGTCCTTTCCAACGGTCCCGGCAATCCGAAAGACGTGGAAGGCGCAGTGGATATCATCAAGGAATTGCTTGGCAAAGCGCCGATCTTCGGCATCGGACTTGGCCATCAACTGTTCGCGTTAGCTTGCGGGGCAAAAACTGTGAAGCTGAAAAACGGGCATAACGGAGGGAACCACCCGGTGAAAGAATTGGCAACCGGCCGGACTGAACTGACAGCCCAATGTCATGGCTACGCGGTGGACGAAGCATCACTCGCGGGAACAGGTCTGGAAGTGACCCATATCGCATTGAATGATGGCTCGATCGAAGGATTGAAAAGCGAACAATACCAAGCATTCTCGGTCCAGTTCCATCCGGAAGCATCGCCGGGCCCTGAAGATTCGATTCATCTGTTCGGAAGATTCACCGATTTCATGAAAACGAGCAACGGAAAGGAGCATACCAATGCCTAAACGTCAAGATATAGAAACGATCCTCGTCATCGGGTCCGGCCCGATCGTCATCGGCCAAGCGGCAGAATTCGACTATGCCGGAACGCAAGCCTGCCTTTCATTAAAAGAGGAAGGATACCGCGTCATTCTCATCAACTCGAACCCGGCTACGATCATGACCGACACGGAAATTGCGGATAAAGTGTATATCGAACCGATTTCACTCGAGTTCGTCAGCCGTATCATCCGTAAAGAACGTCCGGATGCCATCCTTCCGACACTCGGAGGTCAGACAGGCCTGAATATGGCGATTGAGCTGCATGAATCAGGCATTTTGGATGAACTAGATGTGGAAATCCTAGGTACGAAACTGGATGCCATCCATCAGGCGGAAGACCGCGACCTGTTCCGAACGTTGATGAATGAATTAGGTGAACCTGTCCCGGAAAGTGAAATTATCCATAATATTGAGGAAGCCCGTGCGTTTGTCGCGGAAATCGGCTATCCGGTCATCGTCCGCCCAGCCTTTACGCTCGGCGGAACAGGCGGCGGAATTTGCTACAACGACGAAGATCTAGAGGAAATTGTTGCAAGCGGATTGAAATATAGCCCGGTTACGCAATGTCTGCTCGAAAAATCGATAGCTGGCTTCAAGGAAATCGAGTATGAAGTGATGCGGGACTCCGCGGATAACGCCATTGTCGTTTGTAATATGGAAAATGTCGATGCGGTCGGTATTCATACAGGGGACTCCATCGTCGCAGCTCCGTGCCAAACAATGTCAGACCGGGAAAATCAAATGCTGCGCAATGTATCTCTGAAAATCATCCGCGCTTTGAAAATCGAAGGCGGCTGTAACGTCCAACTTGCTTTGGATCCGCATAGCTTCGATTACTATATCATCGAGGTGAATCCGCGGGTCAGCCGCTCATCCGCCCTTGCCTCAAAAGCGACCGGTTATCCGATTGCCAAGCTTGCGGCAAAAATCGCGGTTGGCTTGACACTAGATGAAATGATGAATCCTGTTACGGGGACGACATATGCTTGTTTCGAACCGACGCTAGACTATGTCGTTACGAAAATCCCGCGCTGGCCGTTTGATAAATTCGAATCGGCTAAACGGAATCTCGGAACGCAAATGAAAGCGACCGGGGAAGTGATGGCGATCGGCCGGACGTTCGAAGAGTCCATCTTGAAAGCGGTCCGTTCCCTTGAAACCGGCCAATTCGGGCTATCCCTGAAAAATGGCTCTGAAATGTCGGATGAATGGATTGAACAACGGATCCGACGTGCGGGCGACGAGCGCCTGTTCTTCATAGGCGAAGCGCTGCGCAGAGGGGTGACGGTTGAAACGCTTCATGACTGGAGCATGATTGACGTATTCTTCCTTCGGAAATTGGAGAACATCGTCAAGTTCGAGGCTATCTTGAAGGAAAACCCATTTGATGAAACTACCTTATATAAGGCGAAACGGATGGGATTCGCAGATGTGACAATCGCCGAATTATGGAATTCGGATGAGCGAGCCGTTTATGACTTCCGTAAAGAGCAAGGTATCATCCCAGTCTATAAAAAAGTGGATACGTGCGCGGGCGAGTTTGAATCGGATACACCTTACTTCTACGGAACATATGAAGAGGAAAACGAATTTATCCAATCCGAGAAGAAAAGTGTTCTCGTCCTCGGTTCCGGTCCAATCCGTATTGGACAAGGGGTCGAGTTCGACTATGCGACCGTTCACTCGGTTTGGGCGATTCAACAGGCGGGGTACGAAGCGATCATTGTCAATAACAACCCGGAAACCGTGTCGACGGACTTCTCAATTTCCGATAAATTATATTTTGAACCATTGACGCTAGAAGATGTCATGCACATCATCGACTTGGAACAGCCGGAGGGCGTCATCGTCCAATTCGGCGGGCAAACGGCCATCAACTTGGCGGCTGGTTTGGAAGCACGCGGTGTGAAAATCCTCGGAACTTCCTTGGAAGACATCGACCGTGCGGAAAATCGTGATAAATTCGAACGTGCTTTGCATGAGATCGGCATTCCGCAACCGCTTGGGAAAACAGCAGTCTCCGTGCCGGAAGCAGTAGGCATCGCCAATGAAATCGGCTATCCAGTTCTCGTTCGCCCATCTTACGTTCTTGGGGGCCGCGCGATGGAAATCGTCTACCGCGAAGAAGAATTACTTCATTACATGGAACATGCGGTGGAAGCAAGCCCCGAGCATCCGGTATTGATCGACCGATACTTGACGGGAACAGAAATCGAAGTCGACGCGATTAGCGACGGAACGAACGTCGTTATCCCAGGAATCATGGAGCATATCGAGCGGGCGGGTGTCCACTCAGGAGACTCAATTGCCGTATTCCCTCCACAAAACTTGACAGAGCGCCAAGTGGAAACATTGGTCGATTACACGACAAGATTGGCTAGAGGGTTAAACATCGTCGGCTTGCTGAATATCCAATATGTCATCTCGGATGGCGAGGTGTATGTCATTGAAGTGAACCCGCGTTCCAGCCGGACAGTGCCATTCCTTAGCAAGATTACGAATATCCCGATGGCTAACGTCGCGACGAAAGCCATTATGGGACAAACCATTACGGATCAAGGCTATAAAACAGGACTGGCTCCTGCTCCGGAAGGCGTCTATGTGAAAGTGCCTGTCTTCTCCTTCGCGAAACTGCGCCGTGTTGATATTACACTCGGACCTGAGATGAAATCGACCGGGGAAGTCATGGGGAAAGATACAACCCTCGAGAAAGCATTGTATAAAGGCCTGGTCGCAGCCGGCATGGAGATCAAAGGCCATGGTTCCGTCCTGATGACCGTTGCGGATAAAGACAAAGAAGAAACAATCAGCTTGGCTAAACGCTTCCGGAATATCGGCTATCATATTTTGGCGACGGAAGGAACGGCAAAAGCTTTGAAAGAAGCCGGAATCTCTGTAGAAACCGTGGAGAAAATCGGTTCGGAGGGACCAGACTTGCTCGATGTCATCCAAAAAGGCGAAGCGCAATTCATCATTAACACGTTAACGAAAGGGAAGCAGCCGGAACGTGACGGCTTCCGGATTCGCCGGGAAGCGGTGGAAAACGGCGTTCCATGCTTCACTTCCTTGGATACTGCGGAAGCGACTCTCCAAGTAATCGAATCGATGACGTTCCAAATGGAGGAAATGCCAAAGCAGGAGGTACCAGTATGATTATGCAAGATCGAATGACGGTGACAAGCCAACAACAATTGGCAAAAGCCATTTTTGAAATAAAACTATCAGGAAAATTGGTCGGGGAAATTACTTCCCCCGGCCAGTTTGTCCATATCCGTGTTTCGGATTCTTTTGAACCGTTATTACGGCGTCCGATTTCCATCGCTTCGATCAATCGGGAAGCGGGGGAAATGACACTTATATACCGTGCCGAAGGAAGAGGGACATCATTGCTGTCACAAAAACGTGTCGGGGATGAAGTTGATGTGCTCGGTCCGCTCGGCAACGGTTTTTCTGTGGACGAAACCGCTGCGGGAGAAACGGCAATCCTGATTGGCGGGGGGATCGGAGTGCCGCCGCTATATGAATTGTCGAAGCAATTGACGGCAAAAGGCGTCAATTGCATTCATGTCCTCGGCTTTCAAAGTGATGACGTTGTGTTTTATGAAGAAGAATTCAAAGCGCTGGGCGAAACTTACATCGTTACAGTTGACGGGTCTAAAGGGACGAAGGGCTTCGTGACGAACGTCATGACCGAGCTTCCGACAGAGTTAGCCACGTATTATAGTTGCGGGCCAATGCCAATGCTGGATGCGGTACAAAAAATGTACGAAGGCAAAAAAGGGTTTCTTTCATTCGAACAGCGGATGGGCTGTGGAATCGGTGCTTGTTTTGCTTGCGTATGTCAAACGACGGAAGAGACGGACAAAGCGTATATCAAAGTATGCTCGGACGGTCCGGTCTTCCCGGCAGGGGTGGTGGCGATATGAACAGATTATCAGTGGAATTGCCAGGGGTGCAGTTGAAGAATCCGATCATGCCGGCTTCCGGATGCTTCGGTTTTGGGAAAGAGTACGGCCAATTATATGACCTATCGAAACTTGGCGCAATCATGATCAAGGCGACGACGCTCGAAACGAGATTCGGCAATCCGACTCCGCGTGTGGCGGAAACGGCGGCGGGCATGCTGAACGCCATCGGACTGCAAAACCCGGGCTTGCACGGAGTTATGGAAAACGAACTGCCGTGGCTGGAGCAATTCGATGTGCCGATCATCGCCAATGTTGCCGGAACGGAAACAGAGGATTATGTCGAAGTGGCCAAGACGATTTCCACCGCTCCGAATGTCCAAGCGTTGGAATTGAACATCTCTTGCCCGAATGTAAAATGTGGAGGGATTACGTTTGGTACGGATCCGCAGCAGGCGCATGATTTGACGGCTGCGGTAAAGCAAGTTTCCGAAGTGCCGGTCTATGTAAAACTGTCGCCTAATGTGACGGATGTAAAAGAAATTGCATTGGCGGTGGAAGAAGCCGGCGCGGACGCTATCACGATGATCAACACACTCGTCGGCATGCGATTGAACCAGAAGACAGGACGCCCGATCATCGCCAACTTGACAGGAGGCTTGTCGGGTCCAGCGGTCAAACCGGTTGCCATCCGGATGGTGTATGAAGTGAGCCAAGTCGTCAATATTCCGATCATCGGCATGGGAGGCGTGGCGGAAGTGGAAGATGTCATTGATTTCCTTTCAGCTGGAGCAAGTGCCGTGGCAGTCGGAACGGCCAACTTCGTCAATCCGTTCGTCTGTCCGGAAATCATTGATCAATTGCCTGCGAAGTTGGATGAACTCGGCGTAGACCACATTTCGGAACTGGTGGGAAGGAGTCACCGACTATGAAAACATCTCCGATTATTGCCCTCGATTTCGATTCCGCTGAAAAGACGTTAGCGTTTTTGAAGGCGTTTGAAGGCGACCTCAATGTAAAAGTAGGCATGGAACTGTATTACAAAGAGGGACCTGCCATTGTGGCCAAGCTGAAAGAGGCTGGCTATGGCATCTTCCTTGATTTGAAACTGCATGATATTCCGAACACTGTCATGTCTGCGATGGCCGTACTTGCCGGGATGGGTGTCGATCTCGTCAACGTCCATGCGGCTGGCGGGAAACGGATGATGGAAGCCGCGTTGGAAGGGCTCGATAAAGGGACGCCGGCAGGTTCGAAACGTCCATCACTTATCGCAGTTTCACAGCTGACTTCCACGGATGAACGTCAAGTGCGGGAAGAGCAATTGATTGAAGTTCCGCTGAAAGATTCAGTCCTGCATTATGCCAAGCTGGCAAAAGAGGCCGGATTGGAAGGGGTCGTCTGCTCGGTTCATGAAGCGGGGGCCATTGCAGATGCTTGCGGTCCATCGTTCTTCAAAGTGACACCGGGCATCCGGATGGCGGATGGTGGACAACATGATCAGAAACGAATTGCAACGCCAGACGAGGCAAGAAAAGCCGGTTCGACTCATATCGTCGTCGGACGGGCCATTACGGGAGCAGCTGATCCGCGTGCGGCTTACGAACGCGTCAATGCCTTATGGAAAGGGACGGATTGATATATGGAAAAGAAAGATATAGCGAAAATTCTCTTGAATGTCGGGGCGGTGGCGTTAAGCCCGCAAGATCCATTCACTTGGGCTTCGGGGATCAAATCTCCTATCTATTGTGATAATCGGTTGACGATGTCCGATCCGGTTGGCCGGAAACAGATTGCGGAAGGCCTGGCCAACCTTGTTCGAGAAAATTATCCGGAGACCACGGTCATCGCGGGAACGGCAACGGCCGGTATCCCACATGCCGCATGGGTCGCCGATATTCTTGGATTGCCGATGGTCTATATCCGTTCCAAAGCGAAAGGCCATGGCCGCAGCCGGCAGATTGAAGGGAAAATCGCGGACACGGACAAAGCCGTCATTATTGAAGATTTGATCTCCACTGGCGGCAGCAGCTTGAATGCAGCCGAAGCCCTTCGTTCGGAAGGGGTCGAAGTGACAGGGATCGTATCCATTTTCACGTATGAACTGCAGAAGGCGGATGAAGCGTTCGCATCTGCCGGATTGACATACAATAGTTTGACAGATTTCGGTGCATTGACCGAAGCAGCCTCGGAAAGTGGTGCCATCAGCGAGGACTCGATTGGAGAATTGCTTGAGTGGCATGGGAAATTGAAACAAGGATTATTAAAATAAAAAGAAGTCATTCCGCTGAGGAGGAGCCGGGCGGAATGGCTTTTTTAGATTGATGAAATATTACAGATTTTAGAATAAGTGATTTTTATTGTAATATATACTTAGATATGACCTTTAATTTGCAAGAAGTGTTGGAGTTTCTACAGCAATTATCAACTAGTGGATGTCATTCATTCTCCCATCTAACTCTTATTTCATACGCATTAGCAAATAAATCCCTTAAAATATAGTGCTTACGAAACAGATTTCAGAACATTCATAAGTTTCATTGACTGGTCATAACCAGATGTATATAATATGTCTCGTAAGTGTTATATATAGCTAAAGGGGGATGTGTAGATGAGGAAAAAGTGGTTTTTAGCTGTACTTATGATTTTTGCATTAATACTTCCGCAAAACATCATAATGGCAGCAGAGAAAGAAAAGGTAGGAGAAGTCACTGTCATACGTGACGCATATGGCGTACCGCATTTATATGCTAAAAATAATTCGGATTTATATGAAGCATACGGTTACGTAATGGCCAAAGACCGTCTATTCCAATTGGAAATGTTCCGTCGGGCGAATGAAGGAACGGTTTCCGAGATATTTGGAAAGGACTATCTTTCCAAGGATGAACAAACGCGACGGGATGGCTATTCCGATGAAGAGATCGAAGAAATGCTTGCAGATGTTGATGAAGAGTATCAGCTTTTAATTTCAAAATTTGCTGATGGGATTTCACGTTATGTGAAGGAAGCGCTTCAAAACCCGGATGAAAAGCTTTCGAAGGAGTTCCATGATCACCAATTGGTTCCTCGTGAGTGGACATCCACTGATATTGTCCGTTTGTATATGTCGACGATGACATTCTTTATGGATAATCATCAAGAGTTGACCAATGCAGAAATTCTGGCAGGACTTGAAGAGAATTATGGTAAAGAAACGGCCCTTGCTATGTTCGATGATCTAGTGTCGACAGATGATCCAGAGGCACCTACGAGCATTCCAGACGAGGAATCGTCCTCGTCGAACGCAACTTCTAAAACTTTGCAACCGATTTCACAGGGAGCTGTTGCGGTTTCCAAAGAGATTAATGCACAAAGAAAAGACTATGTCCAATCATCCGAGGAGCTCGGTGTACCGCTTTCTGTCGGAAGTAATGCAGCAATTGTCGGCGCCGAAAAATCGGAAACGGGACATGCTTTGTTGTTCAGCGGCCCGCAAGTCGGTTTCGTTGCTCCGGGATTCTTATACGAAGTGGGTCTGCATTCCCCAGGCTTTGATATGGAAGGATCCGGTTTTATCGGATATCCATTCATCATGTTCGGTGCAAATAAACATTTTGCCTTTTCCGCTACAGCTGGTTATGGAAATGTAACCGATATTTTTGAAGAAAAGCTGAATCCGGAGAATCCACTGCAATATTGGTTTGACGGAGAATGGAAAGACATGGAGAAAAGAACAGAACAGATCGAAGTGAAAACAGATGATGGTTTCGGGAAAGTGGAGAAGGAGTTTTATCGGACAGTGCATGGACCGGTGATTAGCATTGATGAAGAAAATGACGTCGCCTATAGTAAAGCATGGTCGTTCAGAGGAACGGAAGCACAGGCGATGGCTGCTTATATGGAAGCCAATTTTGCGAAAAACCGCAAACAATTTGAAGAGGCGGCCAGCAAATATACGATGTCGCTCAATTGGTATTATGCTGATATTACAGGAGATATCGCCTACTACCATGTTGGTAAATATCCAGTGCGCCATGAACAAATTGACGATCGATTCCCTACTCCGGGAACGGGTGAATTTGAATGGGCAGGATTTTTGCCATTCGAACAAAATCCGCAAGTTGTCAATCCGGACAGCGGCTACGTTGTGAACTGGAATAACAAGCCATCAAAAGATTGGAGAAACGGCGAAAATAGCATTTTTTGGGGCATGGATAACCGGGTGCAGCAATTCATTAATGGCATGGAAGCGCGAGAGAAAGTGACGCTGGAAGACCTAAACGATATTAACTATCATGCAAGTTTTGCCCAGCTTCGCACCCATTATTTTAAGCCGTTACTAATTGAAACGTTGGAACAACATCAAGATCAGGACCCTGATTACGCGATGTTGATCAATGAACTGAAACAATGGAACAATTTAAAAGAGGACAAAGATAAAGACGGATATTATGATGCAGAAATTGCAACATTCTTTGACGCGTGGTGGAGCGTGACGCATGAAAAATTATTTGGTGAATCGCTTGAAGAGGTTTCAAAGATGACCAATGGAATTACGGATCATCGCTATGGAGCTTCATTGGCTTACCGACTGTTGAACGAAAAAGAAACAAACTATCCATGGCTGCAAGAGGATGATCCAACGGAGATTATCATGGAGAGTGTCAACGAAGCTTTAGATAAATTAGAAACAGAAAAAGGTCCATCGGTTGAGGATTGGAAAGCAGAAATTAAAACGATGACGTTTGGCAAACAATCCTTAATTGCGGTACCTCACGGGGAAGGGTCATCCACCCCGATTATTGAAATGAACCGCGGAAGCGAAAACCATTACATCGAAATGGTTCCAAGTGGTCCAGTGGGCTTTAATATCACCCCGCCAGGCCAAGTCGGGTTTATTAAAAAAGATGGAACCGTCAGCGACCATTACGAAGATCAGTTGCAAATGTTCGCCAACTGGGAGTTCAAGCCGTTTTTATTCAATAAAAAGGAGATTGAAAAAGCCGGCGTGAACACTACAACCATTGAATTGAATTAAATGACTAGGAGACCATTCCCTCTAGCTTTTCAGGAGGAATGGTCTCTTTTCAAATTAAGCTGGACGCTCTCTCAATAAATCCCAATATATGATATTATGAAAATAATAGGTAATTCGGTATGGGAGGATGGATTTAGATGAAGAAGGCGGTAACGGTTCAGGCGAATACGGTGGAAGAAGCTATTCAACAAGCGTTGGATATTATTGGACTGCCAATCGAGCAAGTTCATGTGGAAGTGATTACGAATCCGGGGCGGCGGTTGATGGGATTTCGTAAGGTGATGGCGGAAGTGACGGTCACGGAATTAGAAGCTGGCCCGACGGATGAGTCATTCGCCGAATTGGTTGCCATCGTGGATGACGTGTTAGCCACCGATCACATAGGTGGCGACAATCGCCCCAACCCGATCGTGCAGTCAGCTAATTCTTCATTCGGCGTGAAACTGAGCGATGGCGAACTGCAATTTCTTTTCGATGAAGCACAGTATCCGGTTCTCATTCCGGATGATTCCGTCCAGCTTTTCGTGAATGGGGAACAGAAGAAGGAGAAGACGGTCATTTCGCCGACGGATGCTGTCACAGTCACATTATGTGATGAACTCATCCCTCCGCAATATTCCATCCAACTGATCGAGCAGGAGATGATCGCGCTTTTACATTTCACGCCGGGGAAACGGGTTCGGCGTACGTTAGCTGACACCGATTGGCAGACGCAATTACATATTCGGGCCGTGGAAGAGATCGAGTATTACAATAATGTGGAGCCACAAGAGATCGTAGATGAACTAAAGGAAATGGGCATCCAGCAGGGGCTTTTATTCCCGGCCATCAAAAAAGTGACAGCTGTGAATAAACCATATGAGCTTATCGTGGCAAAGGGAACTTTGCCCGTCGAAGGGACGGATGGGGATTTGGAGGTCCATATCCAATACGAGGAATTCGATCCGGATAGCGAGGAGAAGGTTGATTTTCGTGAAATGAACGCCATCATGAATGTCCGGGAAGGGCAAGTCATCGCGACGCATATTCCGCCCGTTCCCGGAACGGAAGGCCGGAATCTGCTGGGGAAATCGATTCCCGTCAAACCGGTCCGTGATATCCATTTAAGACTCGGAAAAAATGTCAAACAGGTGGGCCAAGATGTCATTGCGACCATTTCAGGAAAGCCGTCGTTGGATTGGCGGGAGAAGTTGGTGAAAATTGATGTCCATCACGAGTTCAATCACCCGGGAGAAGTCGATTTGGAGAGTGGGAACATTCGGTTTGAAGGGGATGTTCGAATCGGCGGAAATGTAATGCCGTCCATGTTTGTCAGAGCAACCGGAGCGATTTATATCGGGGGGACAGTCACTAAAGCAACGGTCCATGCCATTCAATCCGCTTTTATTCGAGGAAATGTGCTCTCTTCCACGATCAGTGTCGGGGAACAGGAAGTCGTGATCAGTGAACTTGTCGCCGACTTGAAACATGTCGTAACGATGATGGAACAGATTCGGACGGCGATCCAACAAGTCGTAATTATCCGCGGGAATGACGAAGAGGAGATGAGCCCGTCCGAGTTGAAGCGTCTCATTTATTTATTGATGGAAAAGAAATATTCGCGTTTTGAGGAACTGAATAAGCGGTTCATCCAAAATGTCAAAGAGCATGCAGATCATTTGACGGATGAATGGACGAGCATAGCAGATCGTTTTTATGATGCTTTCGTCAATCCGTTGAAAGAGAGTTTGAAAGGCTTGGCGGAATTCGGAATGCTGATCGAGGATGCGCAACTGCTCATTGAAATTTATGGTGCCGAGGCTTCACCTCATAATGAACTCGTACTTCCATATGCTATCAACAGTACTTTATTCAGCAACGGAAATATCGAGGTCACTTCGAAAGGGGTCTATCATAGTTCGTTGAAGTCGAAACATGATATTACAATTAAAGGGGTATGCCGCGGGGGCGAAATTATAGCAGAGAATCTGATCACCTTGCAGGAAACGGGTTCCGAAACACCTGTGAAAACAGTCGTCAAAACGAGCAGGACTGGCAGGATTAAAATCGGACTTGCCTACGCAGGGACCGAAATTCAAGTAGGCCCTAGAAAGCATATTTTCTCCCAAAATGGACATTCCATAGTTGCCCGGTTGAACGAAGAGGATGAACTGGTGTTATATTAATCGCGGGCGGGTTTTTTCGGAATATCTGTTTCCTCCGAGCTGGTCCATTCGCCTCGTTTTCTGTTGGAAGGGCACGGCCTCTGTCAATTCGTGTATAATGGGGGCAGAATCAGGAGGGGATGCTGCGGATGAAACAGATACATCATTATGTTTTTGCCATATTACTTATTCTACTCACATTGACCGGTCCTCCCGTATTTGCAGAAGCCACTAAGGCGGGAGATAACGAAGCAAATGAGCTCTTGAAAGTGACGGCGGAGGCGAAATTCTCGGATATCACCAACCTGTTCTGGGCGAAAAATGCAATTATGCAGTTAGCCGAAATGGGAATCATGACAGGCTACCGGGATATGCAGTTCCGTCCCAATGCCGAAATGACAGTTGGGGAAGCTGCCCAGGCCTTTGCGAGAGCATTGTCTTTGGAGGAAGTCCCGTATGAACCGATTTTCAGTGATGTGGAAGAGGATTCCGAGTATCAGTCGGCCGTTCTTGCCACATACCAAGCGAATATCTTCCCTGGAAAGCAGGATGGAACATTCGGGGTGAACGATAAGTTGACCCGCATCCAATTGGAGGCCGCCATTGTCCAAGCTTTTCATTTGCGGGAAAACGAGGGAGTCAACAGAATCATCGAGTGGCCGACCAGCCAGATGTTTAAAGGGAAGGAAGGTTGGTTGCCGTCTATGGATATGTCCCAAGTCGGGCAAAGTCTGTTCACTGGCAACCAGACCGTCAATCGGGCCTCCTTCGCCTATGTACTGCATGGCGAGCTTGTTGATAATGGAAAAATAGCTTCAGAAAAGGACTATCAGATTATCACATCAGCCTTCTCAGATAATTTCAAGTCGGAGGATTCGGATGTACATTTGGTGAAAGTGTCCTTTGACGAGCATCCGATCTACTTACGGTCCACGGAAGAGATCAATTTCACGGATCATACGCGGATTGATAATTCATTTTCAAGGGATAATATTTACACCTATAAGGTCGGATCGAAAGGTGCGACTATTGAGCTGACGGTCCGTTCCTTCGACAATGGTGACTACTTCCTGTTCTCGAAAGTCGATAATCCAACTAAATCGGCTCTCGCGGTAGATGTCATTCAAAAGGAGAATGATGTCGATTCGTTTGAATTGTTCCGCTTTGATCGCTATCCGATCAAGAGGAAGTCAACGGATACATTTGCGGCTGATACCACATCTTATCCTACAGGAGTTTTGCGCTTCGTGAAAGAGGATGGCACGGTTAGTGAACGGATGGTTGGACAATCGTATGTGTCCAAACCATTATCGATGTCGTATCCGAATGATGGATATAGTTACATGCGTCAGCTGCTTGGTGAAGTGGAGGCGTTCTCTTATGCTCGCCTAGGCTCAACGTTAGTTTCCATTCATTCCTTGAAGTCGCAAGGCGAGGATATTGTCGATCAATGGTATATGAATGCCGATGCCCCATTATTTGAAACGGACGAGCATCGCGAAAGCTGGATGGAAGAGACGTCGAAGTACTACAAGAAGCGCAACAATTGGTATACGGCAAGCGGTCCGTACAATAAGATGGCGGTAACGACAGAACCGATGCCCGAAACCGGGCAAGGGTATGGACGCAATCTGCTGATGGTGAAAGAGGATCGGGCGCTGGCGCTTTATCATCAACAGAAGGACCGATATTTCGAAAATTTAGTCTATAACGCTTTTATCAATCTGAAGAACTTCAAGGACGATAACACATATTGGAAAACCGAAGTGACGAGCACGTACTTGAAGGATCTGTACGGCATTACGGCCCCGTTCATCGATACACGTTTCAATGAGCAAATCGCCTTGTTCTACTATAATAGTGGGGATGAATTCCATGTCGGGAACACGACGGAACCGCTCCGCAACTACGCGGATCTGCTCGTGTCACAGAAGAGCAAAGGCAATATCATCCCAGTCGATGGGGAGTCCTACTATCTTGCCGATTACTACCCGATTGCGCAAGAGGTGACGACCCATGCGTCCATGAATCATGTGCTGGGAGGCATGAATATTCTGCTCATCGCGTATAAGGAGTTTCATGATGAAAGATATTTGGAGACGGCTCGTGCCATTCAGACCGCTATCGCCAAAGAAAAGGAAAAGTGGATCCGCGACAACGGTGACATCTGGTATCGGATCTCCCCGGACAAGGACTTTAAGGGGGATGACTACAAGCATTTAACGCTGGAGGATCTCATTAACTCCTATAAATTATGGCAAGATATCGATCCGAGTTATTTACCGTTGTTGGAAGAAATGATCGCTTCCAAAGCATCTTATTTATCCAATGTCAACTTAGGCTATACGACGAAGATCAAAAACGGTCTGCAGGATATCGGCTTATCCAAATATCTGCCGCGAGGGGAAGAGCAGACGGATGCTTTGTAAGACTATAGTAGCGGAAAGAGATTGTCCTGAAACCTGGAAAATCGTCCAAGAAGGCTCGCTTTCCGTGGGCGTCGCCTCAGCCTCCTCGGTCGCTTCGCGCCCTCCGGGGTCTTCGGCTGACGCTACTCCCACAAGAGTCTCGCCGTTCCTGAACGATTTTCCTGGCATAAACAAAAAAATGGGGCTATCCGATTAAGCCAGTTCTCACTGACTTATTGGACAGTCCCTTTTTCAATGGCTTAGTTAGTCGTCGTCTCCAGTTTTTCCGATAAGCTTTCTTCGAAAGGTGCCACTATGACAGGCGCCTTTTCTTTTTGCTTTTGTGGGATGAGGAGCACAAGGATCATGATGACGACGAAGAAACCAGCTACAGTCAAGGATAAATTTTGTATAGCAGATGTAGATCCATCGCCGAGAGCTGTCTTCAGTAGATCTTCAAACTGGATGCCAAGTGATATGAGTTCAGCGGAAAGGGCATCACTGATTGTAGCTCCATTAGTCGCCGCAGCTTGTTGCACATCAGCCATCAACCCTGGAGAAACGCCCGCATCCGTCGCTTGTTGCACTATCGAAGAAGTTTTCGCTTTCGCATTGAACTGGGAGAATAAGACAATCCCAGTTGTGGAACCAAGTGGTGCCCCAAAATCCCGGACAATTGCCAGCAAGCCGGAGCCTGATCCGTACTTGATAGGCGGAATGTTTTGCAGTGCGTATTTGATAAGGATGGCAGTTGCCGCGCCGATTCCGAAAAATGCAGCAAGCGATAAAATATAGGTAGTTTCCGTATACGCATGAATTCTTGAGAGCAGAAGTACTGCGGTCAACGGCAGGATATAGGTACCAATCAATAGTTTTTTGTTATTCACTTTATCTGAAAGCCTTCCTATGATAATCCCGCCGATTGCCGCCGCACCCGAATTAAACATGAAGAACAATCCACTCTCCGCAACATTCCCGTCAGGACGCAACGCAAGGAAAAAGCTCATCGAGTAAAGAAGCAACTGCATGGCAGCCGTATAAATCAAGTAAATGAGAACGATCAAAGCAAAGACTTTTTGTTTTAAAATGGATATTTCGATAATCGGATTCGCAATCCGGTTCCCATAAAACCACATAATTGCAATGGCAAGCACAGCAGTCACAATAGTCCCGATTGTATAAGGGGAAGCGATGCCAAACTGACCGACAAGCGTGGAAATCGACAATACCGACGCCGCGATAATGAATAATAACATAGTTCCGAAATAATCAAGCTTCCCGGAAACTACGCCTTTTGATTCCTTGACAAAGAACAGGATGACAAAGAAACCAATTGTAGCTAAGCCACCGCTCACCCAGTAAATGACAGGCCATCCGTAAATATTGATCAAGAAACCGGCTAGCCCTGCTCCGAGCATCGCTCCAATCGCTTGCACGGAATTGAAAATACCAGATGCCATCCCACGTGCACCTTCATGGAAGATGACCCCGATGAAAGCGATGACGATTGGAAAAATACAAGCGACTCCTACCCCTTGAAATATTCTTGCCACAATGAGGAATGTGAACGTCGGGCTTACCGCAGCTGCAAATTCGGAAATCGCAAAAATCGCCATTCCGACCAATAAAACCTTCTTGCGGCCATATTTATCGGCGAATCTGCCTGTAATCGGATAGAGGGTTGCAGACATGATGTAAAATGACAAAACAATAAGAGCAGCCAAATGAGAAGGAACTTCAAAATAAGTTGAAATGACCGGGATAGCCGGTGATTGAAACGCCATTGCTTCAACTGCGATAAATGCTGAGAACACTAAAGCCAGGTATTGAATCCATTGCTCCTTGGTTGTCTTCACTTCCGGTGTCGCTTGTGCTTCCATTGTAATCCCTCCAATAATTAATTTTATTCTTCATAATCAAGCCGTTTAAAAAGTTAGCATTATGAATATATTTGTAAACGCTTTCAAACATGAGCAATGTAGTTTATCGAAATAAGGCCTCCTTTTTTAAGAAAATCAGCAGTCTAGTTGTTTTTGAATTCAGAAAATTTTATGTTGGATTGAATTATAGTTATAAATACTAGTAAACTCAATCACTAATTTTTAGTCTTTTGTCGCATAACCAACAAAATGCACTGAAATGTCGGGTAATTTCACGAAACAAGGCAAAAAGAACAAAAATATGGGAAAAGAAAGGTCGATGATTGGACGGCACTTCATTTGCTCACAGCACGGCCTCTCATGTAAGAAGAGAGAGGATTGGAGAGGAGCACTTTCATATATTCCTCCGCTATATACTCCGGTTTATATTTCCTATCTTTGTTCATCAGCCAGTAATGGATAAAACTGATAAAAGTTGATGCCAAATAATTTGCATAAAAACCGTAGTGGACATTCAGATCATATTCCGCTCCCCGCAGTTCGTTGATTTGTTCGACGGCATACTTGTACAGGCTAGCGTAAAGAATCGGGGTGAATTGTGGAACCTTCATCGTGTTAAGGAGAATCTTAAAGGTATCGGCATGTTCGGAAACAAATTCAAACATCGCTTCGATGGCTCGAGTTGGAAAGCCCCTGTTTTGCTTGGTGAATGGTTGATAGGTTGTCTGATAGGAGGCAATCAAATCAGCAATCAGTTCGTCGACGAGACAATCGATCAAATTTTCCTTGTCATGAAAATGGGCGTAGAACGTCGACCGATTAACGTCAGAACAATCGACAATATCAGTAATGGTGATGTCGGATAAGTCCTTTTCATACAACAACGCAATGAAAGCATCCTTGATCGCCTTGCGGGTACGGACCACCCGTCGATCCAATTTTCTTCTCTGCATTTCCAGATCCCTCCGCTACTAAAAATTTTTCAACGCCTATTAATGAAAGTTTTTCTACAGGATAATCTATTCCGAAAATTTATATATTTCTGTATTGCTATATATGCAATTCTATATTACTATTAGTGCAATGCAAGAGTTATTTACAGAAAAATTAAAAAAGGGGGACTTGGTTCTACATGTTACAGGCTGTTTTCATACAAAACGAAAGGAGGAGGACAATTGAACGCCTATTTATTGCTCGAAATCGCGGCAAGCATTGTGCCGGATCAGGAAATTTTGACGTTTAACGAAGAACGGCTGACATATGGCCAATTAGTCGAAAACGCTGGTCGCCTTGCATCAGCGATGGAATCACAAGGCATCAAACAAGGAGACCGGATTGGGCTGATTGCGACGAATTGCCCCGAAGTCATTGAAGTATTTTTTGCCGCTTTTCAATTAGGAGCCGTCATCGTGCCGATCAATTATCGGGCAAAGGAAGAAGAACTTGCCTATATGGTGGCAGATGCCGAAGTAAAAGCACTGTTCTTTGAACAACGCTATGCGGATCTTGTGAATCCGATTGTGCCGGAAAGTGGAATCCAATTGACCATTTCGATCAGGGGAACATCGGAAGGCCATCAACAGTATGAAGAAGTAAGGAAAGCTATGCCATATGAAGGGTTTGGGGATGTCGAAACGAGTGATCTCGCTATCCTGTTATACACCAGCGGGACGACGAGTAAACCGAAAGGCGTCATGCTTACACATGGACAACTTACGACATACGTCATGAACCATTCGGAAGTGGCAGACGGCACGGATCGAGGTTCATCTGTCATTTGCATCCCGAATTATCACGTAGCTGGAGCGACGAGCATCTGTAATTCGATTTACACGGGACGCCGGCTCATTCTGCTTTCGCAATTCGATGCCGGTAGTTGGCTTCGGGTCGTTGAGCAGGAGAAGGCGACGCAGGCATTTCTTGTCCCGACTATGATGAAACAAGTTTTGGATCATCCGGAGTTCGGACAGACCGATCTTACCAGTTTGACAAGTCTTTCATACGGAGCCGCACAGATGCCACTGCCGGTCATCTTGAAAGCGGTCGAAAGATTTCCGCCAACGACTGAATTTGCAAACGCTTTCGGCATGACAGAGACGACATCCACCGTTTCCGTGCTTGGACCTGAAGATCATAAAATTACGGGGACCAAGGAAGAAAAGGAGAAGAAAATCCAACGTCTTTCTTCGGTCGGAAAACCACTCCCTGGCGTCGACATCATCGTGGTAGATGAAAATAGGCAGCCAGTCCCGCCGAATACGGTCGGAAATGTGTATGTCCGGACGGAAAAGGCGATGAAAGGATACTGGAAACGTCCGGAAGCTTCAGAAGAGACATTGGTGGACGGCTGGGTCAATACGGAAGATATGGGATGGCTCGATGAGGATGGTTATTTGTTTCTAGGGGGTCGCAGTTCGGACATGATCATCCGGGGCGGAGAAAATATCTCCCCTGCAGAAATCGAAGATGTATTTTTATCCCACCCAAGGCTAGCTGATGTAGCGATCATCGGCATCCCAAGCTTGGAATGGGGAGAGGAAATCATGGCGATCGCAGTTCCTAACGACATGGATGCTGCACCGACTGCCGAGGAGTTGCGACAGTTCTGCAGGGAACGTCTGGCAAGTTTCAAAGTCCCTTCCGAAATCGTCATGGTGGACGAACTGCCGCGTACCTCAACAGGAAAAATACTGAAACGGGAACTGAGAGAACGTTATGAGCCTGTCAATGAAAACTATATCTAATGGAGCTGCTAACACAGTTTCATAGAGATACATTTTTACAAAATTAAGCAATGGGGTGAGGAAATGCGTTTTGATTTGACGGAAGAACAGCAGCAATTGAAACAGGAGATCCGGACATATTTGGAAACCCATATTACAGATGAGTTGCTTGAAGAAGTGAAAACGACGACCCAAGGCGGCCCGCTTTGGAATGAATATATCCGGAAGATGGGCAAGGATGGATGGCTCGGTGTCGGATGGCCAGTGGAGTACGGAGGGCAAGGGAAAACACCTTTGGAGCAATATATCTTCTTGGAAGAGATTAGCCGCTCCGGTGTGAACATTCCGTTCATCACATTGGAAACAGTCGGTCCTACTTTGATGAAGTTAGGTTCCAAGGCACAGAAAGAATACTTCCTGCCGAAAATCTTAAGGGGCGAAGTGGAAATTGCCATTGGATATTCTGAGCCAAACGCCGGGACGGATCTTGCGTCACTTCAAACGACGGCCATCCGGGATGGGGATTCCTATGTGATCAACGGACAGAAAGTGTTCACGACGAATGCCCACGTCGCAGACTATATTTGGCTGGCGGCACGGACCGATCCGAGCGCCCCGAAACATAAAGGGATCTCAATTTTCCTCGTTCCGACCAATGTCGAAGGCTACAGCTGCACCCCGATGGATTTGATGGGGAAAGGCGTATCGAATGTGACGTTCTATGATAACGTCCGTGTCCCATTGGATGCGATTGTCGGTGAGGAGAATAAAGGCTGGCATTACTTGACTTCCCAATTGTCGCTAGAGCGCCTCATGCTATCGACATATTCCGAAATGGAGAGGGTCGTAGAGGACATCATCGAATGGGCCAATGAAACGGTCGTGGATGGCAAACGCATTATTGATGATGAATGGGTCCACACCAGCCTGGCGGAATTGACGGTCGATATCGAAGTGCTGCGACTCCTCAATTACCGTGCAGCCTGGGCACATGAAAATGAAAAGACGGCTCCTTTCCGTCCATCCATGAACAAAGTCCTTTCCTCCGAACTAAATTCGAAAACATATGACATCTGCATGCAGATCATGAAACTGTTCGGACAGTTGGGTACAGATTCCGAATATGCCGTACTGAAAGGCAGAGTGGAATCCTTTGCACAAGCCGCACTTATCCTTCTGTTCGGAGGAGGAGCGAATGACGTCATGCGCGATCTCGTGGCACGATTCGGACTAGAACTGGCCAAGAGCTCGTAAAGTGAGAAACGTCGCGGGAATGAATTCATTTTAAAAAGGAGGAACGAATCAATGGCAATTGCTGAAGAATTGATCAAAGAACATCTTAAAATCGAATCTGAAAAAACGGAGGGGCCCGACGCAGTCTGTGAACAAATGATCCGGCATTGGTGTGAAGTGATGCAGGAGAGCAATCCGTTATATGTGGATGAAGCGTATGCCGCATCGAGCAAACATGGTGGTATTATTGCACCGCCGATGCAAGTGCAAGTCTATACGATGAGCCCTCTCTGGCCCGAGCCTGCACGCAAGAAGAATCCGATGGAAGAACTTGTCGAGCTGTTGGACAACAACGGCTATACATCCATCGTTGCAACCGAGCAGGTGCAGGAATACTTCGAGCCGATGAAATTGGGGGACCGAATCAGTTATACAATCTCGGTCGACTATGTTTCACCCGAGAAACAGACAGTGCGTGGACCGGGGTATTTCGTTACATTCCTTTATAAATTCACCAATCAACGCGATGAACTCGTATGCAAACAGAGCTTTACAATATTGGCGTATAACGCGATTTCACAGGAGGGGGCTTGAACATGCTGACAACGAAGGAAGCTGCCATTACATGGGATGACATCGAAGCGGGATATGAATTGCCGGTCCATGAACGGGAAGTCACTGCCGCCCTTGTCGCGGGAGGAGCGATCTCCGCAACCCACGACTATGCGACGGTTCACCATGATTACCATGCTGCCCGCAAAGCGGGGGCGGAAGATATTTTTATGAACATCTTGACGACGAACGGCTTGATCGGAAAGTATATCACCGACTGGACAGGACCGACAGGAGAATTGAAAAAAATTCAATTGAGATTGGCTGTCCCCAATTATCCGGGTGACCGCTTTGTCATCAGCGGAACAGTGACCAAAAAATACGAAGCCAATGGCGAGTATCTCGTGGAAATCGACTACAAAGGAAAGAATAAGCAGGGCGATCATGCAAGCGGTAGCGTTATCGTCTCACTGCCTAAGGGGAGGTAATTGGAATGGGTACAGCAGTGCGTGAAAAAACAGCGATTGTCGGAATTGGAGCAACGGAATTCAGCCAAAATTGCGGGCGAAGCGAGCTTCGCATGGCATTGGAAGCCATTTTGGATGCAGTCGAAGACGCGGGTATCAAAGTGGAAGACATCGATGGCATGGTCAATTACACGATGGATACGGCGGAACAGATCGAAGTGGTCCGTTCGTTGGGCATTCCGAATTTGAGCTTCTTCAGTAAAGTGCCGTACGGAGGGGGAGCGAGCTGCGGAACGGTTGCGCAGGCGGTTGCTGCAATCGAAGCGGGACTTGCCACTACAGTCGTCTGTTATCGTTCCATCCGGGATGCTTCCGGCCCGGTCACTTACGGAGACTTCGAACCGACCCGGGTATCAGGCGATACGTACATGGGTATGTATCATCCGTATGGCTTGCTGACTCCCGTTTCATGGGTAGCCATGTTTGCCCAGCGCTATAACTATAAATATGGCATCAAGGACGGGCAGTTCGCCCCGGTTTCCCTTGTGAACCGCGAAAATGCCAACCGGAATCCGAATGCCATTTTCTATAACCGGACATTGTCACTCGAAGAGTACAATGACTCGCCGATCAATGTCGCACCGTTGCGCAGGCATGATTGCTGCCTAAGCACGGATGGGGCGGTTGCGATTATTGTGACTACCGCCGATCGGGCGAAACATTTGAAACACCGTCCAGCCTACATCTCAGGTGCGGTCCAAGGGATGTCCACGAACGGGGAAGTGATGACTTCTTATACTCGTGAGGATATTGCCACGCTGCCGGAGGTCGAAGAATACGGCAAGCTGCTCTTTGAAATGGCTCGTATCACGCCAAAAGACATCAACGTCGCCCAGTTCTATGATGCGTTCAGCCCGTTGGTGCCGATGCAGCTGGAAGCGCTCGGCTTTGTAAAGAAAGGCGAAGGGGTCGATTACATTGAAGGCGGGGATCGGATTCGCCGTGATGGGGAACTACCGATCAATACATCGGGTGGACTCATGTCAGAAGGCTATATCCACGGGATGAACTTGATTGCGGAAGGGGTCCGGCAAGTCCGCGGCACATCCACGACACAAATTGATGATGTTGAATACTCGTTGGTCACAGGGGGGCTCGGCGTCCCATCCAGCGGTCTCATTTTAAGAAGGGGGTAATTGGAATGGTCCAAAACAAAGTAGAGGTTCAGACGCCAAAACCGATGATGAGTCAAGATACAGTGAAGTTTTGGGAGCTGTTGCAGGAGAAAAAACAACTTCATTTGCAAAGATGCAGTGATTGCAAGACCTACTCCCATCCGCCACGGGTGACTTGCCACAAATGCCGCAGCTTCAACATGGAGTGGGTGCCATCGGAAGGAAAGGGCGAGGTACATAGCTATGTTGTGTATCACCGTTCCGTACATCCCGGATTCGAAGTGCCGTATGAAGTGATTCTTGTTGAATTAGAAGAAGGTGTCCGGATCGTCTCCAATATGGTCGATTGCAAACCGGATGAGGTGTATATCGGGATGCCCGTGGAACATGTTGTCGAGCAGACATTCGAGGATATTTCCCTAGTCAAGTTTAAACGCCAAACCACATGAGGAAAGAGGTGCCAGGAAAATGGATTTTTCATTGACCGAAATTCAAGAGGTTTTCAAAAGCACTGCCAAAAAGCTTTTCGAAGAGAAGTGGGATATTACGACATTACGTGCCATTGAAAAGGAGGAACGGGGATTTTCCTCCACATTTTACAAGGAAATTGCGGACCTCGGATTTTTGGGCTTGATCGTACCTGAGGACTACGGCGGTGTCGGCGGCGGTCTGACCGACTTGGCTGTCATTGTGGAAGAGGCTGGTTCGGCATTGTTCCCGTCCCCGTTCCTGCCGACAGTCACTTACGGTGTGCTCCCTCTCCTCAAATATGGTACGGAAGCACAGAAACAGGAGCTTCTGCCGAAAATCATCGAGGGAAAAGTGATCGTTTCGAGCGCCCTATCGGAAGCTCAAGCTCATTATGACATGAGATATATTTCCACTAGTGCGAAGAAGTTGGGCGGAGGCTACACATTGAGCGGCACGAAACTGTTTGCGCCATTTGCCGACTCGGCAGATTACTTGTTGACGTTGGCCCGGACAGGTCCAGGTCAAGAAGGGAGCGCGGACGGCCTAAGTCTATTCTTAGTTAAGAATGATCCGTCCACAGTCCGTCATACTCCGCTGAAATCCATCGGTTCGGATGGCCTGTATGAAGTCGAATTCCTCGATACCCCGTTGACAGATGCTGATCTGCTGGGTGCTGAAGGTGCTGGCTGGTCCGTCGTGCAAGAAATCATCGAGCTGGCGACCGCTCTCCAATCAGTCGAAATGGCAGGCTTGCTCGGCCGGGCGCTGGACCTGACGAATAATTATGTGAAAGAGCGGACCCAGTTCAATCAGCCGATCGGTAACTTCCAATCTGTCCAACACCGGTTGTCGGATATGTATACGGTCGTGGAAGGCGGAAAACTCGCTGCATTCCAAGCAATCTGGCGATTGGAAGAAGGGCTGCCGGCGGAAAAAGAAATCGCTGTCGCCAAAGCGTGGCTCAGCAAGGAAGGGCAAAAAGTGCTCGTCGGGGCCCATCAACTCCACGGCGGCATGGGTGTGGATATGGATTATCCGCTCCAGTTCTGTTTCCGGCGGTTCAAAAGCATGCAGCTGAACCTCGGACCGGCCGCCAACCATCTGAAGCGACTCGGCAGAACATTCATCCAGGATCCTGTCGCGCAGGTCGTCCATTCCTAATAGTGTCCGAAAGGTAGAACATATGCGATTGCGCTATGTTCTCCTTTTTACACAAAACCTTATCATTTCCACCCTATATAGAACAAACAAATGATTTATGCTTGTTAACTCAGTTGCTTGGAGTGGAAGGCGGCGACTCCTGCGGGGGGAAGCGCGAATGGTGAGACCCCGCAGGAGCGCAGCGACGAGGAGGCTCACCCGCGCCCCGCGGAAAGCGTCCGCCTGGAACGGAAAGCAACGGGTTGCGTCCGTTTCTTAAGTTCGTTTTATATACCATGAAAAGAAGCAGAGGTGAAGAAATATGGAAAAACAAGCTCTTTCCGGAATCAAAGTCATTGATTTATCAGAAATGATTTCGGGTCCATATTGTACAAAACTACTGGCAGACTTGGGCGCCGAAGTGATCAAGATTGAACAACCCGGTTTAGGGGATCCCTCCAGACTGGAAGGACCATTCCCGGGCAATAAACCAGATTTGGATTCCAGCGGGTTGTTCGGGTATCTGAATCATAATAAAAAAGGAATCACACTGGATTACAAGACGTCAAAAGGATTAGATGTCGTCAAGCGGCTAATCAAGGAAGCCGATATTCTCGTGGAGAACTTCGAGCCGGGTGTCATGGCAGAGTTGGGCATCGGTTATGACGTGCTGAAAGAGCTCAATCCGCGCCTAATCTTGACTTCCATCACCTATTTTGGCCAGTCTGGAAAATACCGGGATTATAAAGCGACCGAATTGGTCGCTCAATCGATGAGCGGCTGGATCAGCTCAATCGGGGAATACGGCAAACCGCCGTTGCGGGCGGGGGGACCGATTCGGTTGCTGGACTATATTACGGGGACATTTGCTGCTATGGCCACGATGACTGCCGTAATCGGAAGACGAAAATCGAATAAAGGGGAACATATCGATGTCTCTTCGGTGGAGGTCGGTTTGCTGCAACGAGCGTATCCGACCGTGCAGGATTCATTTCCGAATGCGACTCATAAAACCCCGAAACGTTTCGTCATGACACCGAGTGTCGAGAAGTGCAAGGACGGTTACATCGGTATTACTCTTCTGACAGGCCAGCATTGGCAAGACTTTTGCGGAATGACTGAAATGTATGACTGGATGGAAGATCCGCGGTTCATCTTGCTGCCGAATCGGTTGAAGCATAAAAAGGTTTTCCAGGAACGCTTTGATGAGTGGCTCATGCGACATACGCAAGAAGAAATCATCGCCTTGGCGAAAGAGTGGAGAGTTCCTGCAATACCGGTCCCGACATTCGAAGACATGCTTTCCTTCCCACAATATGAGGAACGGGGCTTATTCGTTAAAGTGGATCATCCGAAAATGGGTGCAATTGTTCAACCGGGAGCGCCATTCCGTATGTCGGAAACTCCATGGAAGATCAACAGCCCGGCGCCGCTACTCGGGGAACATACCGAAGACGTTTTGGACGGTCGATTGGGGATGAAGAGCTCAGTTCTTCAGGAGATGCGTCAGGAAGGCGTCATTTAGCACTCCCACATTCAAAAGGAGGAGAAGAAGCCATGTCAACTTTACCGTTGGAAGGAATCCGGATTTTGGATTTATCGATGTGGTGGTCGGGACCGCTTTGTACGTCCTATCTTGGTGCGCAAGGAGCGGAAGTCATCAAGGTGGAGTCAATTCAGGCACCCGATGGATTCCGGTACACCGCCACTTTGCCAGGGGAAAATTGGTGGGAATTTGGCGCACAGTTCAACAGCGCCAATATGAATAAAATCGGAATCACGCTGAATTTGGCTGATCCGAAGGGCAAAAGCCTGTTCAAGGAACTGGTCGAAAAAAGCGATGTTGTCATCGAGAACTTTACGGCAGGCGTGATGGAGAACTTTGGCTTGGACTACGAAACACTGCGGGAAATCAACCCGAAAATCATTATGCTTTCCATGCCGGCATACGGGAAGACAGGTCCTTTCGGCAAACAGCCCGGATTCGCCTATACATTCGAGATCCTGTCGGGCATTGCCCAAGTGAACGGCTATGAAGGAGGCAATCCGAGTATCATCTCGGGTGTCGGCGACGTCATTTCGGGTTCCCACACGGCATTCGCTCTTTTATCCGCATTGGAGTATAGAGAACGGACCGGGAAAGGACAGGAAATCGAGGTGGCGCAAGTGGAGGCATGCGCTAACCTGGTGGGCCAGGCGATTGTGGACGTCTCGATGAACAATAATAATTGGGGACGGTTGGGGAATCGGCAGCCGGGGCTGGCACCGCATGGAATCTACCGTTGCAAAGGAGAAGATTCCTGGGTCGCCATTGCCGTCACCAATGAAACGGAATGGAAAAACCTCTGTAAAGCGCTAGGCGAACCGAATTGGTCAAAGGAAGAACGGTTTCAGACGATGGAAAGCCGTTGTCAGAACGAAGACGAGTTGGATTCGTTGATCGAAACATGGACGACCCGATTTGGCCATTATGAAGCGGCGAACTTGTTGCAAGCAGTTGGCGTGGGTGCAGGCCCTGTTCTTGAAGTGGATGAAATCGAGGACGATCGATTCTTGGAAGGCATGTTCCAAGAAATGACGCGGGAACTGGTCGGGACTCACAAGTACCCTGCCTGGCCGATTAAATTTTCGGGTGAACGCATCATGCAAAAAACAGTAGCACCGATGCTTGGCGAGCATAACGGATATGTATTCAGCAAGATTCTCGGGTTGAGCGATGAGGAGATTCAGCGATTGGAACAGGACGATATCATCGGAACGGTGCCAATCGGAGCAAGGGGAACCGTAGAAACGGCATCTAAATGAAAAGGGGGTAGTCACTATGCCGGTTAAGGTAGGAACCAAATACAAATGTCCTAAGTGCAACAGTGAGTTCATTGTTACTAAACCGACCCCCCAAGCAGAATTGACATGCTGCGGGGAAAGTCTGGAAACAAAGTGAACGGTGGAAAATCAAACATGATGAGGGAGGGCAAGACCTATGGCAAATCAACTTGGAAAACGAATGGAGTGCAAAGAATGCGGAGTGGAAATACTTTGCACGAAGTCTGGCGAAGGCGCCATTCATTGTTGCGGTAAAGAAATGCAGATGAAACAGCCTGTTTCCCTTCCGACGGCAGACTGATAGCAGCTCAATCACAGTTCGCGGGGGAGTGATCGGATGGAGATAGACAGACAAACTGCGCTGTTGGAAGGGCTCCGCATATTGGAATTGACCTATGGCCTTTCCGGCAGCTATGCGGGTCGCCTCTTTGCGGAAAGCGGAGCCCAAGTGACTAAAATCTCAGCCGACGTGTATGGATTTTCGGCTTTCCGGGACACCGGGAAACGAATCATCCAGACAACCGATGCGCTGCTTCCGGAAACAATCGCGGAACAGTTGACGGGCAGGCGCTGGGATATCGTCCTTTGGGATAGCCATATGGCGGATGATCTGGAGGGGCGTTTGAAGAAGCTGATCCAGCGATTGGCCGATCCCTGTTTATCCGTTCGAATTCGCTTTCCCGATGGAGTGGGCGCAACAGAGGAAACTGCACTGCAGGAACGGGGTGGCTGGACGAATTTGACCGGGGATCCGGACCGTCATCCCTTACATATCGGGGGGGATCCGGCTACTTCTCTAGTTGGAGCGCATGTGGCAGCCGGCGCGATGTTCGCATGGTTGGGGAGGAAGCGCACTGTTGTCGAAGTAGATGCGATGACAGTGATCGTTAGTGCACTGGAAGGGGCTTATTCGCAATATAAGGAGACCGGAGAGGTGCGGAGAAGAGCGGGAAACCGGCATCGATCCTTGGCGCCAATGGGGATCTTCCCCTGCCAGGATGGGTTTACCCTAATTGGCGCCCCGGTGGACGAACAATGGGAACTGCTCGAAAGGTGGATGGGGGATAATCCGAAACCGAAATGGGCAACGGTTGAGCAACGCCAGGAGTCTTATCATTCCTTGGAAACAGCCATAACGAATTGGTCAAAGACGATGGATCGGGATAGCCTCTTTCATACCGGCCAGGCATTCCGACTTCCGTTCGGCAATGTGCAGACAATAGGGGATGTAAAAAAATGTCCTCATCTGCAAACCCGCCAATTTTGGAAGATGGGAGACCCGAGCCGCGGAGCACATCTCCCATGGATCGTCCACCGCAGCAGGACGGGAAGGCGGGGCACCGTCCCAATGGAAAAACTGCGCATCCTCGATCTGACAAGCATGTGGTCCGGTCCTTATTGCACCCGTCTATTTGCTGACCAAGGCGTGGAAGTCCTGAAGGTGGAAGCCCCCCACCGACCAGATGGAATACGGGGAACCGCGACGTTCTTTCGTGAGTTGAACAGGAATAAAAAAAGCGTGACATTGGATCTGCGTCAGCAAGCAGATCTTGAGAAGTTTTGGGAACTTGTGGAGTCGTGCGATGTGCTAGTTGAAAATTTCAGTCCGCGAGTCATGGAGAACTTCGGGCTCACCCGCGAGGCTTTATGGGAGAGGCAACCCGGTCTGCTCATCGTCTCTCTCTCCGCTTTTGGCCAGACGGGGCCATATCGGGATTATGTCGGCTACGGGCCGACATTGGAATCGATGGCCGGTTTGGCATCGTTGACCGGCTATGGAGATGGCATACCTTGGCTACCCGGTTTCTCTGTCAGTGATATGGGAGCGGGTATTCATGGAGCGTTCGCCTTACTGGGGGCTCTTTATTCTCACCGACAAGATGGCCGAGGCATAGCAATCGATCTATCCCAATATGAAGCCGCTGTTCAATTGAGTGGGGACTATATA
The DNA here is from genome assembly GCF_038003045.1 of Sporosarcina sp. FSL W7-1349. Lineage (NCBI taxonomy): Bacteria > Bacillati > Bacillota > Bacilli > Caryophanales > Caryophanaceae > Sporosarcina > Sporosarcina sp. FSL W7-1349. Next base: position 1,492,226 of record NZ_JBBOOK010000001.1, on the reverse strand, counting down.
ATGGAAGGAACTTTTTCAACAGAGCTACAGAAGACTACTGGCAGCAGGTGTGTAGCCGATCTGAAAGAGTTTGGGCCAGTACTGGAGACCGAGATGAACGGTGGCGGTCGTTCCATCGCTGCACCGTGGTCCAGTAGCGGCGATCCAGTCCGTCTATACGAGCCTGCTCCGGAACTTGGCCAGCATAATTTGTTCCTGGATGATTTCATCAAGAAAAAAGACCGGATGCAAGTTTGAGTACAAAAGAAGAAAGGGTGATCTTTCATGATATATCATCTAGTGGAGTTGACTTTGCAAGACGGTATTGCTTCCGTCCGGCTCAATCATGCGGCGCAATCTAACGCGTTGGATGCCGGACTATCTCAAGAGTTGTACCATATTGCGGACGAGCTGAGCAATCGGGACGATGTAAAGGTCGTAGTGCTTGGAAGTCATGGTACTGATTTTTCAATTGGCTTGAATCTGAATGAAAGCCGGCCGGCGAATGAAACAGATGAGACATACGCGACGGTCGCCTTGGCGAGCCGGACAATTGAGAAATGGGCGCGCCTTCCGCATCCGGTCATAGCTGCTATCCAAGGGCAATGCTCCTCATTGGGGCTAAGTTTAGCATGTGTTGCAGATGTGCGTTACGCATCCGACACGGCTTTTTTTTCAATTCCCGAATCAAAACTAGGGGTTGTTCCCGCAGGTGGAGTGACGCAGCGATTGCCACGGATTATCGGCAAAGGGCCCGCGATGTCCATGCTGCTCGGAGGAGAACCGATTCAGGTGGGGGAGGCGTTTCGGGTCGGGCTCGTGAACAAAATAGCGGAAGAGGACGTCTGGGAACTGGCTTGCCGAGAAGCTAGGCAATTAGCGGAGTTATCCAGCCTTTCCATGCAGTATACGAAGGAGTGTCTATTGCGGGGGAGCGAGTTGTCTTTTGAACAGGCACTCCGATTGGAACTGGATGTCTATATGCTCTTGTCGACGAGTGAAGATCGCATGGAAGGGGTGCAGGCTTTCCTGGAAAAACGGACTCCCCAATTCCAGGGGAAATAGACGAGTGAAAGGAGGGAGATGATGAACATCGATGCGGTGCTTATGGAGAAAGACGAAAATATAGCGATTCTTACATTGAATCGTCCAGATGCGTTGAATGCCTTTAATGTGGAAATACGGGATTTGTTATATCACTATGTTCATATTATCCATGAAGATCCGACGATTGAGGCGGTGGTCGTCCAAGGGGCGGGTCGAGGGTTTTGCGCGGGAGCCGATCTGACGGAATTCGGAACGGCGAACACAGTCATTCAAAAGAAGCGAATTCGGTTGCAGCATGACCTTTGGGAGGACATTCGCCGGCTACAGAAACCGATTGCCGCTGCCATGCACGGTTTCGCGGTCGGATCCGGATTGGAAATGGCTATGCTGTTCGACTTTCGATACGCGTCTCCGGGAACGAAGCTTTCCTTGCCGGAAGCTCGGATTGGCATGCTTCCAGCAGCAGGAGGAACACAAAGTTTGCCGAGACTCGTTAAACAAGGACATGCGCTTGACCTGGCTGTGAGCGGCCGGACAATTACCGCGGAAGAGGGAGTGCGTATAGGGATGATCAGTCGCATCATCGACGAGGAAAAACTTCTTGGGGAGACCATTTCTTATATGAAGGGGCTTGTCGAGAGAAGTCCGCTGACAGCAAGTTGGATTAAGTCACTCGTCTTGTCAAGTATGGATATGTCTGAAGCCGATGGAATTGGAAGAGAAAGTATTCTTGTCCAACGGTCATGGATGCAGCGGAAAAAAGCATAGCGGGAAGTTTAATTCCGTCCCGCTTTCGCTTCTTCTGAAATCTTATGGGCGTACGTCTTGACCAGTTCGATATATTGATCTTTTTTGTCATCATCCAACCGGCTCATCGGAAAGTAGATTCCAATCGTAGCCGCAGGTTCTGCACCGTGATCCCAAATAGGGGCCGCTACCCCGCCGGCATCGGGCATCCGTTCCGCGAGACTGATGGAAAAGCCTGCTTCCCGAATTTGGGCGAGTTTTTCCGACAGTTGGGCTGGATCGGTGATCGTCCGCGGAGTGAAGGCCTCGAAGGTTGTCCGCTTAGCGTAATTTTCAATTTCCGCCGGGGACATATAGGCGAGATGCAAATTGCCCGCCGCCCCGAAATAAAGGTCGTTCTCGTCTCCAAAAGGGATGGTCACTTTCAACAGTTGCGGACTATCAATACCTGTCAAATAGATATATTTGTATCCGCTTCGAATCGACAGGTATATGGATTCGCTTGTCATTTCGGCAAGCTCCTGGATATGGGGTTGGGCGATGGCTACGACATCATTGAACTGTGATTTGCGAACGAGTTGGAACAGCAAGGGTCCGGGAAGATACCGTTTCGTCTTTTCATCCCGTATTAACATTCCGCGGTCCGCCATCGTGGCGACGAGACGGAAAGCAGCCGTCTTGCTGATGCCAACCTCCTCTTCGATTTCTACGAGACCGATGGAATCGTATTTTATGAACATCGCCAAGAGTGAAATGGCATTATTCACTGTATTTAGGCGATGCAAAGGCTTTTCAGAGGACATTGAATCACTCCATTATCTGATTTTGCGAACATAGTTGTGACTATAGTTCGATTATATCGCAAACTTTGTTAGAATACTAACTTCATCAAAATTTGTTGAAATATGTAAGATAATGGATAATTTATGCCTCGTATACTAGCTTCCCGGCAATCCATGTCGCTTGGACGGACGTCGCATGCAGCTGTTCCATCGGGCAGGTGAGGGGATTTTGACTGACGGCAATCAAATCTGCCGCGAAGCCGTACTTGATCATGCCGCGGAGATTTCCCCAACCGGCTACTTTGGCGGCTGTCGACGTATAGAGCTCTAACGCTTGCCAGCGGGATAAAGACTCCGATTTATTGACCGATTGTCCTTGCATCGTTGAACGGGTGCACGCCGTTTGGATGCCAAGCCATGGATCGAGGGACGCTACCGGGGCATCCGAACCCGCTGCCAACAGGATGCCTGCCTGTCGAACACTGTTCATCCGATAGAGCCAATCATGCTCGGCAGGATCCACATCCGCCAAATACCGGTCCCCGTGGTCGTGGATCAAGTTAGGGTTGGTGACAACGGCTATGCCTAATTGGGCGATGTCAGGCAAGAAGGCTTCAGGGCATAGACTCAAATGTTCCAAGCGATGGCGATGCGCTTGGCCGGGAAAAAACGATTGCACATGGCGGATCGCTTCGATTGCGGTCCATGTCATAACGGGATCGACGACGTGGATGGCCAGCGAACTTTCGCTTTGACGGAACGCCTCCACTGCCATCTCGGATAATTCAGAAAGTCCTGGATGGATATCAGGCAACGCTTCGAGAACGACTTTGACAGGGCCGAGCTCCAGTTTCGAGCTAATCGAAGCTGGCAAATTTCCAGATAAATAAGCCGACAAGGATGCGTGGTCCGGCAAACCTGTCATGAGCTGTGTGGTGATCGACCAGCCGCTGTTAATTGCAAGATGCCAGAACTTCGCCTCTTGTACTTGATTGGTCGGTGTGGCATCTTGCACGGCGGTGATACCGTAGCGGAGCAAGCGGGTTTGCAATGCAGGGATCTCTTCCCGAAGTTCGTCAACGGTCAAGGAAGGGACAATTTGTTTGGAAAGCCAGGCGTCTCCTCCATGGATGAAACCGGTCGGCTCGGATGTACGGGAATCGCGTTCCACCGCAATCCCGGGCGGATCAGAAGTGTGCCGCCCAATGCCCGCCAGTCGCAAGGCGGTGCTATTTAAAATGGAAATATGGCGGGTGATGTGCCGGAGACGGATCGGATGCGCGGAAGAAGCCAAATCCAAGTCGTACCGATTCGGGTGTCGCTTTTCTGACAGATGGGCCGCGTCATAACCGGATGCTCGGATCCAATGGCCCGGTGCGACTTCCATCGATTTTCGCCGGATTTTATCAACCATCTCCGTTATGGAAGACACTTCCCCACGGCCACAGGAGACGGAAGAACTAGTGCTCAAGAGGGCGCGAAGATGGCAGTGAGCATCGATCAATCCAGGTAAAATTGTCAAGCCGCCGCCATCCCATCGAATGCCGTTTTTTGCAAGCGGCCATGAGCAGTGAGCGGTAGGAAGAAGTCCGATGATCCTTCCGTCTGCAATGGCGATCCCCGAGGCTTTTGAAAATTCGGGATCCATCGTCAACACAGAGACATTTTCAAGTAATAAATCGGCGGGACGGACAGTTTCCATCAGGCAAGTCTCCATTTCGCAAGGTAGTATTATTGCAAACTATCATACCATATAAAATAGTTGGGCAATTCTGTGACAGGTTGCCAGGAAAGGGAGTTATCTTATGAGATTGCAAGGAAAAGTAGCGCTGATCACGGGCGGCTCTTCAGGAATAGGTCGAGGCATTTGTCATGCGTTCGCGAAGGAAGGGGCCGCCATCGCATTCGTCGGATTGAATGAACATAAAGGGAAAGCGACGGAACAAGAGCTGCGTGAGTTGGGCTGCGATACGATTTATCTCCAGGCCGATTTGAGAGACCGGGAGAAGCTGCCTGAACTGGTCGAGCGGACGATCGAACGATTCGGCAAGCTGGACGTCTTGGTGAATAATGCGCACGCAACAAATAATGTGTTGTTGGAAGAAACGACGGAAGAAGATATGGAGTATTCATTCGACACTGGATTTTGGCCTACTTTTCTTTTGATGAAGCATAGTCTTCCTTATTTAAAAGAGACAAAAGGGAAGGTCATCAACTTCGTATCGGGCGCAGGCATGGTCGGACTTAGTAGGCAAGCTTCGTATGCGGCGGCAAAGGAGGCAATCCGCGGTATGTCAAGGGTGGCCGCAAATGAATGGGGCCGCTATGGCATTACGGTGAATCTGCTGTCACCGATTGCCAATTCTCCGGGAGTGGAGCGGATGGAGGAGGAACAGCCGAATGCCTATAAGAAGATGGTGTCGCTCGTCCCATTGAAGCGGATGGGGGATTGCGAGAAGGATATCGGACGCTCCGTCGTGTTCCTTGCAAGTGATGATGCGGATTACATTACGGGCCAGACGATCATGGTGGACGGCGGGACGATTATGGCACGTTAAACTTGAATGGAAGGAAGGGGAGTGCCGCGATGTTGACAGAAGTGGGAGCCGGTATTTTCCGGTTGCAAGTGCCGATGCCATTCGATATGGGAGAAGTGAACAGTTACGCAGTGGAAGGAAAACAGGGGTTTACGGTTATCGATACGGGAGATAACACACAGGAAGCGAGGGAAGTGTGGAAGGCTGTCCTCGACAAAGGTTTCCCCATCGAGAAAATTGTTGTGACGCATGCCCATCCTGATCACCTGGGGCTCGCCGCTTGGTTTCAGAGGGAATACGATGTTCCGATTTGGTTGTCCGATAAAGGACGGAAGGAATTGGTGGACGCCCGCCGGATGTTTGAAGACGATTATGAAGACGCTATGACCCCATTCGCGCTCAAAAACGGGGCCGCACTTTACCCTCCCGAAGATGACAGGTCGAAACAATATTACAAACCGGACACGTTCCAATTCGAACCCGACGTTTTTTTTGAGATAGGGGACAGCATCCGCATCGGGGATTCCGAGTACCGGGTCATCTGGACACCCGGCCATTCGAAAGACCATTGCTGCTTTTACGATGAGAACGGGAAAGTGATGTTCACGGGTGATCATATATTGAAGCATATAAATCCGATTGTTACTTCCCGACATATGGGAGATAATCCGCTGCTGGCCTATCTGGAGTCTCTCGAAAAAATTGAAAACTGCCAAACGGCACTTGTATTGCCCGGACATGGCGAATTATTCGAGGATCTGTCCGGCCGGATTGCTGAGATGCGATCCCATTACAACAAAAGATGGCAACAGACATACAAAGCGATCGGCAAAGAAGGGAAGACGGCGTATGACGTATCCCGAATCGTCTATCCCACTCACGAAGGAAGACGGATCATGCCCGCTTTCATGCAGACGATTACCAATTTAATCTATTTGGAGTCCAAAGGATATGTGCGGCAGGAGGAGCGGGATGGAAAAATTGTCTACTTTCAAGAACCTTCATTTCGCAAAATCTTCTACATTTCCACGGTCTAGATAAATTCAGTTTCGCATTGATAGAAATGAGTGAGTCATATGAATAAAATGATGAAACCTACCATCATATCCATTTCCATGGCGACCGTCATGGCGGGAGCGGCCATTTCCCCCGCCATAGCGCTGATCGGCAACGCGTTCCCGGATACGAGTGCAGTTAAATTGAAACTCATACTGACTGCTCCATCTCTCATGATTGTCTTTTTTTCATTTGTTTCGAGCTTCCTTATAACGAAATTGCCAAAGCGGACCATCCTGCTTATCGGGTTATCCATCTACGTCTTGGCCGGTACAGGTGCACAATTTGTGCAGTCGATCAATACATTATTGGTCTTCCGCTTGCTGCTCGGGGTAGGGGTTGGCCTGATCATGCCATTGTCCATGTCATTGATTAATGATTATTTTGACGATAAAGAACGGACGATGATGATGGGCTATAACTCGGCATTCAGTAATTTTGGCGGCATCGTCACGGTCATGCTGGCCGGTTTTCTTGCCAATATTAGCTGGCGCGCGCCTTTTAATGTTTATTTCATGGGTTTAGGCATCCTGTTTCTGGTCTTTTTCTTTTTACCGAAGAATGAAGTGCCGCGTACTATCGATGGTCAGCCAAAGGGCAGAGTTCCTTGGATCATTTATGGATACGCGTTGGCTATGGGCGGCATCATGGTCGCCTACTACTCGATTGCAACCAGCATGGCGCTGTATCTGGAGCAGAATGAAATCGGAGGAACGGCGCTTGCCGGCACAATCATTTCCTTTTCAACGATTGGCGGGATGATTACGAGTCTGACACTCGTCCACATCGAAGAGTTATTGAAGAAATATGCGATCCATACCATGTTGCTGTTCATGGGTTTATCCTTCACGTTTCTTTCATTCACCCATTCAATCCCCCTCATCATAGTGAGTGTCCTGTTTATCGGATTCGGACAAGGGGTCCTGTTTCCAATGATTTTACTAAAAGTGATCGACCGCGTGAACATGGAAAAAAGCGATCGGGCGATTGCCATTACGACGAGCTTCATTTTCCTAGGTCAATTTTTATCGCCGATCCTATTGGAAGGGGTCGGTTCAATTGCATCCAACGAATCGGTCCGTTTCCAATATGGCTTTCTCGCCATTGCAATTTTCGTTATTGTGGCAATCCAGTTTTCTCTTTCCACAAAACGGAAGGACTCCTCAGCCGGCCCAATGACAGACTTGGCCGAACCTAAGCAGGAGAGCAGATGATTGCCCTATAAAATGAAAAAACAGGGGAGTGAAGTAGAACTTTCACTCCCCGTTATGATTCTCACTTCTTCAACCTTCGCACGACATCCTCATCAGGCGTCACAAACATCGTATTTTGTTCAAAATAAATGACAAACCCCGGCTTCGCCCCGCTCGGCTTTTTGACGTGCCGGATCTGTGTATAGTCGACGGGTACCGAGGAGGATTCCCGGGCTTTGCTGAAATAGGCGGCTAATATCGCGGCTTCCTGGATCGTTTGTTCATCCGGTTCGCTAGTATGGACAACAACATGAGATCCGGGAATATCCTTCGTATGGAGCCAGAGATGGTCCCGTGCCGCCAATTTGAACGTCACATGATCATTTTGCTTATTGTTCTTCCCGACGGAAATCGGAATACCGGTTGAAGACACATAGGCTTCCGGAGCCGTTTTTTTCGGTTTGGCCTTCTTTTTCAACCTGCGGGCCCGCATGAATCCAAGTTCCGCCAGCTCTTCACGTATTTCTTCGATGTCTTCTGGGGATGCTTGCAATACTTGCTGTTTGACCATTTCGAAGTAATCGATGTCTTCCTTCGCCTTTTCCAATTGCTCGGCAATCATGACCAATGCCGTCTTCGCTTTCGTATAGCGGGCATAATAGCGCTGTGCATTGTCAATCGGAGATTTTCTTGGATCGAGCGGAATGGTGACCGTCGTCCCTTCCTCGTAGTAATTATCGACTGTCGCTTCCGTCGCCCCTTTTTGGACGGCGTAGCTATTGGCTGTCAACAATTCGCCGAATAGCTGGAATTTGTCCAGTTGGCCCGCCGCATCTTGTTCTTTCTGAAGCTTTTTCATCTTCAGGGTCAATTTCGCGATTTCATTATCGAGCCAGCGTTCCAGATCGGCGGCCTGCGATTTCACCCGTTCTCTTTCCGCCCTGGCGAAATACACTTTGTCGAGCAGATCACCGAGCGTCTGGAATTCCGCGACGGTCCGGTCAGCATAGGTGAGCGCTACGGCAGAAAAGACTGTTTTAGCTCCGATTTCTGAAATATTCGGCGAGCCGGATTGATTGGTGAACGATGCCAGAAATTCTGTGAACACCTCATATTTATCTCTGTCTGCAGCCGCATTCAGACGGAAAAGCAATTCTTCCGCGGTGATCGGGGAGAACCCCGCCAAAGCGCCGACAATATCCCGAGCGTTTTCGAATTTCGGAAGCCAGGATAGGAATTCTTCCTTTGAGACAGCAAACGGATCCGCCTTGTCCTGGGACGGCGCTGGGATGTAAGGCTGCCCGGGCAATACAGTCCGGTAGCTATTTACGGATGGCGGCAGATGCTTCAAACTGTCAATGATCAAATCGCGGTCCGGATCGACCAACAGGAGATTGCTATGCCGCCCCATGATTTCGATGACGAGTTTCCGATTGATATCGTCTCCGATTTCATTTTTAGCCCGGATATCAAACGCAATGATGCGGTCGTTCCCGAATTGTTCGATCGAGCGGATCATCCCGCCTTCCAGATGTTTGCGCAGCACCATGCAGAACATCGGCGGTTCGGCTGGATTGGAGATGACTTCGTCAGTCAATTGGATACGGGAATAGGAAGGGTGGATCGAAATCAGGAGCTTATGATTCTGCCCATCGGCGCGGATAAGAAGGACAATTTCTTGCGTGTTCGGTTGATGGACTTTGGAAATGCGGCCGTTTTTCAGCACCTGCAGTTCCCCGGCCATCGCTTTTGTGAATAAACCATCAAATGCCATGTGGATTCCTCTTTCAATTCATTTTCTCCATTTTAGCATTATAGGTGGGAGTTATGGTACAATATGAACAGATTAGGTGGATTCAAATAGCGTCATCCATTGAAAATCAGAACAGGATAGAAGAGGGATTACATGTATAAAAAACGAGGGCTGTTAATTGTCCTATCGGGACCTTCCGGCGTTGGTAAAGGGACGGTCCGGAAAGAGCTTTTTACACAACCTGATACGAACTACGAATACTCCATCTCGATGACGACAAGGAGCCCCCGTGAAGGCGAAGTGGACGGCGTGGATTATTTCTTTAAATCACGCGATGAATTCGAGAAATTGATCGAAGAAGGAAAGCTGCTGGAGTATGCCGAGTATGTCGGGAATTATTACGGCACCCCGCTCGATTATGTCAATGAAACACTCGATGCCGGAAGGGATGTCTTTTTGGAGATCGAAGTGGTCGGGGCTGCCCAAGTACGCTCCAAAGTGCCAGATGGTCTATTCATCTTCCTGGCGCCGCCAAGCCTGTCCGAGCTCGAGACGCGTCTGATCGGCAGAGGGACCGAAGAGACGGATGTCATCGCGTCCCGTGTCGCGAAAGCTAGAGAAGAGCTCGAAATGATGAATCTATACGATTATGTCGTGGAAAATGACGAAGTGTCGAAAGCGTGCGATCGCATCAATGCCATTGTCATCGCGGAACATTGCCGCCGGGAACGCGTCGAGAAACGTTATTTACATATGTTGGAGGTTGAAAAACAATGTTGAATCCATCGGTCGATTCTCTGAAAGATAAAATCGATTCCAAGTATACGCTCGTCACGCTCGCAGCGAAGCGCGCGCGTGAAATGCAGGAGGAAGGCAACAAGCTGCTCCATTCGTACCAATCCAAAAAGAACGTGGGCAAGGCGTTGGAGGAAGTGGCTGCGGGCGTTTTGAAAAAACAGAAGCAGGATGATTCCATCGTCTATGAAGACGAAATCTGACCTGTACCATTCATAATGTAGCGTGACACTCCCTTAGAAACGAGTTTTTCTTGGGGAGTTTGTCATTTTTAGAAAGGAAGAGAAGGATGCTGGATAATAAAAAAATTCTTCTATGTGTGACGGGGGGGATCGCTGTCTACAAGGCGGTGGCGCTCGTCAGCAAACTGTCGCAGGCCGGAGCGGATGTGAGAGTGATGATGACCGAATCCGCAATGGAATTTGTGACGCCGCTTTCATTCCAGGCGATGTCCCGCAATGATGTCTATTTCGATACGTTTGATGAAAAGGATTCCCAAGTGATTGCCCATATCGATCTCGCGGATTGGGCTGATTTAGTCATCGTTGCGCCCGCTACAGCCAATGTCATCGGAAAGCTTGCAAACGGCATAGCGGATAATATGGTGACGACGACCTTGCTTGCGACGACCGCGGAAGTGTGGATTGCACCCGCGATGAATGTCCATATGTATGAAAATAAAGCAGTCGTCCGAAATATTGCCCGTCTTCATGAGGACGGATATCGGTTCATCGAGCCGTCGGAAGGATTCCTTGCTTGCGGTTATGTCGGAAAAGGCCGCTTGGAAGAGCCTGAGAAAATCGTGGCTCTCGTCCAGGAAAGATTCCAATCGAAGCGTGCCCACCTTCCGCTTTCCGGTAAAAAGGTGGTCATCACAGCGGGGCCGACCCGGGAACGGATCGACCCGGTCCGCTACGTATCCAACTTCTCCACCGGCAAGATGGGCTATGCGATGGCGGAAGCGGCGGCCGCACTTGGAGCCGATACGGTACTTATTTCCGGTCCGGTCGGTTTGCCGAAACCTGCGGGAGTGCGGGTGATTGACATAGAGAGCGCCGCGGAGATGTTCGAGGCGGTGAAATCGGAATACGATGACGCTTATATGGTCGTCAAATCAGCGGCCGTTGCGGATTATCGTCCGAAAGAAATCCATCCCCAGAAAATGAAAAAGCAATCGGGTGATTCGAATATCGAGTTGGAACGCACAGTCGATATTTTAAAAACGCTCGGTGAAATGAAAGCGGATCAGCTGTTGGTCGGCTTTGCGGCAGAAACCCAGCACGCGGTGGAGTACGGGAAAGGAAAACTGGAAAGCAAGAACTTGGATTATATCATCGTCAACGATGTGACGGATCCCGATGCCGGATTCGGAAAAGATACGAACGTCGTCACTCTCCTATCCAAGAACGGTCTGCATCAGCCATTCCAGGCGATGCCGAAAAAAGAACTGGCCACGCTGTTACTTGAAACGATCATACGGGAAGAAAGTGATACAATCCATGATCGCTGAAGTGATTGTCGATGTGGCAGCGTATCCGATTGATCGGCCTTTCGATTATCTGGTCCCCCCGAATTGGGAATCGGCGGTCGAACCGGGTTCCCGAGTTAAAGTGCCGTTCGGTCCACGGAAGGTGCTTGGCTATATAACCGGATTGAAGTCGGAAAGCGATTTGGATATGACAAAGTTGAAACCGATCGATGAATTGATCGATTTGGAGCCGGTCATCTCAAAAGAAATGCTTCATTTGGCAAAATGGCTGGCAAATGAAACACTCTCTTATGAAATCGATGCCCTTCAAGTGATGATGCCTGCCGCGATGCGAGCGAAATATGAAAAATTCATCGTCGTCGAACGGGAAGAGTTCATTAACGACGAAGGGTTTGCGAAGCTCATTGCGGGCCGGAAGAGGATTCCGATGAAGGAGGCGGTGGCATCCGGATTTGTGAATCTATTAAAGAGATACGTTGAGTCGGGCGCAATCGTTGTCGATACGATTGTCCGCCAACAGACTGCGATGAAAAAAGAGCGTGCCGTCCGGATAGCGGATACCGAAACGCTCTTGAAAATACGGGAGACCATCCATGCGAACGCAAAAAAACAAGCCGAACTGCTAGATTGGATGCTGACGCAGGCAGGGAAAACGGTGTGGGCGAAAGATCTTCTGGAGCAATCTCGCATCCAGCCGGCCGTACTGAAAGCGGTCATTGAAAAAGGTGCGGCGACGGAAACAATGGAAGAAGTATACCGGGAACCGGTCGCTCCCCAGTTGAAAGATACTCCTGTCCCGCTCTCCCTGACAGAGGAGCAACGCCATGCCGTCGATGCGGTGGCGGCCTCCATGGATAGAGGACAATCGAAAACGTTCCTCCTTCATGGTGTGACGGGAAGCGGGAAAACGGAAGTCTATCTGCAGGCGATCAAGCGGGTGCTGGAAAAAGGGCAGGAAGCGATCGTCCTCGTTCCCGAAATTTCATTGACCCCACAAATGACATCCCGCTTCATCGAGCGATTCGGTTCGTTGGTCGCCGTCATGCACAGCGGCTTGTCCGCGGGAGAAAAATATGATGAATGGCGGAAAATCAGCCGGGGCGAAGTGAAAGTCGTAGTCGGAGCGAGATCCGCCATTTTTGCCCCTTTTGAGAACTTGGGCATCATCATTCTGGATGAAGAACATGAATCATCGTACAAACAGGAAGAGCCACCCCGTTACCATGCGAGGGATGTTGCAATCAAACGGGCGGAATATTACGGCTGTCCAGTGATTCTGGGCAGTGCGACGCCTTCCTTGGAATCATACGCCCGGGCTTCGAAAGGGGTCTATACATTATTGACATTATCCCATCGCGCCAAGCGACAGGCGATGCCGACTGTGACGGTCGTCGATATGCGGGAAGAGCTCAAGACCGGGAACCGCTCCATGTTCTCCGTCCCATTGGCGGAAGCGATCCGGCAACGCTTGGAAAGGCGCGAGCAGATCGTCCTGTTTTTAAATAAACGCGGGTTTTCGTCATTCGTCCTGTGCAGAGATTGCGGAACGGTGGTCGAATGCCCGAATTGCGATATTTCACTCACGTACCATCGGGCGCATGAACAGCTGAAATGCCATTATTGCGGCCATGAAGAACGGGTTCCGCTCCAATGTCCGCAATGTGAAAGCGAACATATCCGCTTCTTCGGGACGGGCACCCAGAAAGCGGAGGAGGAGATTGCGAAGCTGTTCCCCGAAGCCCGGGTTCTGCGGATGGATGTCGATACGACCCGGCAAAAGGGCTCCCACGAGAGATTGCTCCGGCAATTCAGTGAAGGGAAGGCGGATATTCTCCTTGGCACGCAGATGATCGCAAAAGGTCTTGATTTCCCGAGGATTACGCTCGTTGGTGTCCTGGCGGCTGATACAACGCTTCACTTGGCGGATTTCCGAGCGGCGGAAAAGACGTTTCAATTGATGACACAAGTGAGCGGGCGAGCAGGACGTCATGATTTGCCCGGTGAAGTGTTCATCCAGACGTATTCGCCTGAGCATTATGCGATCGATTTATCGAAAACGCAAAAATACGAGCCGTTTTACCAATTGGAAATGGCGGCAAGGAAACAGTACGGCTACCCGCCGTTCTATTACATCACCCTTGTGCAATTCAGCCATGAGGATGTATTGAAAGTGGCTGACTTTGCGGATAAAGGGGCGAGGTTCCTGCGGGATAATTTGTCGCCCGAAACGGTCATCATCGGTCCGACAGCTGCCGCAATCAGTCGGGTGAACAATAGATATCGCTATCAATGTTTGATAAAATACAAAAAAGAACCGAAGCTGATCGAAACCTTACAACAGCTCATCAGATATTACCGGACCGATTGGATCAAATCGGGGCTGACGATGACGGTCGACGTAGAACCGACCTCCATCTTCTGACGCCAAATGAAGACACCGGTTGTGATTGAGATATTGTGGACTAGATCTAGAAATGAGGAATTGAATTGGCAATCTTGGAAATTGTGAAACACCCTGATCCCATCCTTCAACAGAAATGTGAAGAGGTCGTGAAATTTGATAAAAAGCTGGGCAAGTTATTGGACGATATGTATGAAACGATGGTGGCAGCGGACGGAATCGGCTTGGCTGCGCCTCAAGTCGGCAAGGCGGTACGTGTGGCCATCGTCGATATGGGGGAAGGACAAGACGTCATCGAAATGGTGAACCCGGTCGTGACGGCTATCGGCGGATCCGAAATTGAAGTGGAAGGCTGCCTTAGTTTCCCGGGACTGTATGGAGAAGTGGAGCGCCCGTTTTTTGTGCGAGTGGAAGCGCAGGAGCGGGACGGCTCTCTCTATGAAATTGAAGCGGAAGACTATGAAGCGAGAGCGATCCTCCATGAAATCGATCACTTGAACGGTATTTTGTTTGATTCGAAAATCATCCGGGTCGTCGATCCTTCCGAATTCGAGGAGGATCCGGCTGATGAAGAGGACGGAGAGGGGGAAGTGCTTTGACGAATATCGTATTCATGGGAACGCCGGATTTCTCCGTCCCTGTTTTAACGATGCTTCATGAAGAAGGACATACGATTGTAGCTGTCGTGACGCAGCCTGATCGTCCTGTCGGAAGAAAAAAAGTTCTGACGCCTCCACCGGTTAAGGAAGAGGCGCTTCGCCTCGGATTGTCGGTAATCCAGCCAGAACGGTTAAAAGGCTCTGCAGAATTGGATGAAATCATAGCCCTGGAACCCGATTTGATCGTCACGGCGGCATTCGGCCAACTTTTGCCGAAGGAGCTACTGGAAGCTCCGCGCCTCGGCTGCATCAATGTCCATGCTTCCTTGCTGCCTAAATACAGAGGGGGCGCTCCGATCCATCAAGCGATCATCGATGGGGAGACGGAAACAGGTGTGACAATCATGTATATGGTGGAAAAGTTGGATGCCGGGGATATCATCTCCCAAGTGCGTGTTCCGATTACGGAAACCGATCATACCGGAAGCCTGTTCGAATCGCTTTCCAAAGCGGGGACGGCTCTACTAAAAGAGACACTTCCTTCCATTATAGAAGGGACAAATGAAAGGTTTCCTCAAGACGAAGACCAAGTGACATTCGCACGTAATATTTCACGCGAACAGGAAAAAATCGATTGGTCGAATAGTGGCAAGGCGATTTATGATCAAATCCGTGGCCTTCATCCATGGCCCGTCGCTTATTCGGCATTCGGCGGAGAAAATGTGAAAATCTGGTGGGCGGAAAAAGGGAAGTCCACTGCTGACGCTGATCCGGGAACAATCCTGGCAATTCAACAAGATCGAATCATCGTCAAAACCGGCGATGATACGTCGATTGCCATCACGGATCTGCAGCCTGCTGGTAAGAAGCGGATGCCGGCAGACGTATTTGTCCGTGGCATCGGTTCGAAATGGAGTGAAGGAGACCGGTTCGAATGACGAAACCGAAACAGAAGATCTGGAACGGAAATGTTAGGGATGCCGCCCTTTCGATTTTAATGGAAATCAATCAACATCAAGCGTACAGCAACTTGCTGCTGAACCGCACGATCAAGAAATATCAGATAGAGGCGAAAGATCGAGGTTTATTGACCGAGTTGACGTATGGCACCTTGCAGCACCGGATGGCACTTGACTATTATTTGGAGCCGTTTGTCCGCGGGAAGCTGAATGATTGGGTGCGGGAGCTTCTTCGGCTTTCTCTTTATCAGATTGTTTATTTGACCAAGATTCCACCCCATGCCGTCGTTCACGAAGCGGTGGAAATCGCGAAAAGGCGGGGGCATAAACGGATTGCCCCGACCGTCAATGGCATCCTGCGCAATGTGATACGCCAAGGGGTGCGTTCCTTGGACGAACTGCCGGAAGGGACGCGGAAGACGGCAATCGAGACGAGCCATCCCGAGTGGCTGATCCAGAGATGGACCGAGCAATACGGCGAGGCGGAAGCAGTGGCGATGGCACATGAAAACAACAATCCAGCCGCCATTACACTTCGGGTGAACCGAACGAAAGCGACTGTGGAAGAAGTGATCGAGATGCTTCAATCGGAAGGAGTCGAAGTGAGACGTGGAGAGGTGGCCCCTTCTGCGCTCATTCCGCTGAAAGGCAATCCGATCCAGACCGAGGCGTTCCGGAAAGGGTATGTCACGATTCAAGATGAAAGTTCGATGTTGCCCGCTCTGGCGCTCGATGTGTCATCAGGGATGCGGGTGCTCGATATGTGCGCAGCCCCGGGAGGAAAAACGACTCACATTGCAGAATTAATGAATGATGAGGGGGAGGTATTTGCGCATGACCTCCACGATCACAAACTGTCCCTCATCCGAGAGAATGCCGACCGTCTCGGACTGACATCCATCCAAGCGAAAAGTGGAGATAGCCGCAAGTTGGCCGAACTTTATGGACCGGCGTCGTTTGACCGGATCTTGGTGGATGCCCCTTGCAGCGGCTTCGGCGTAATCCGGCGCAAACCGGAAATTAAATACAATAAGACAGAAGAAGACTTGGCGGGTTTGCCAATCATTCAATCGGAACTTTTGGATACGGCACACGAACTGATCAAGCCGGATGGAGTCATTGTCTACAGCACTTGTACGGTCGATGCAGCGGAAAATCGGGATGTGGCGGAACAATTCCTGCAAAAACATGCGGATATGAAAAGGGTTCCGTTGGGCCAGCTGGAAGACTTTAAGAAGTTGAACAGTGAAGAGGATATGCTCCAAGTGCTGCCTCAGCACTTTGGCGGCGATGGTTTTTTTGTCGCAGCATTCCGTAAAACTGGAAATGGGAGAATTGAGTTGTAATTTGGAAATGAGGGGAAGAATGGTGCAGTACGAAGTCTTGACCGACATCGGAAGAAAAAGGACGATCAATGAAGACAGCGCTGCTGTTTATACGCTTCCGGAAGGGATTCTCCTGGCGGTCATCGCAGACGGCATGGGCGGCCATCGCGGCGGAGATTTTGCCAGTTCCACAGCGATCCGGATATTAGGGGAGCGTTTCAAAGAGCTCGGTGCAGCGCAAGTGGATGCAGACTTTCCATGGGACGAGTGGCTTCAGGAATCAGTCATCCACGTCAATGGCCTGATTTATGAACATGCCAAGGACAATGAAGAGTATTCCGGAATGGGAACGACTTTGGAGGCGGTTCTCGTCCAAGGGAATACGTGCCTCGTGTCACATATCGGGGACAGCCGTGTCTATGTGCTGAATGAGCATGGCATCGAGCAAGTGACAAGGGACCATTCCTACGTCAATATCCTGCTGGAGAGCGGGGAGATCACGGAAGAAGAGGCCGCCGTCCATCCGCAGCGAAATTGGATCATGCGGGCGGTCGGTTCCGAGAAGACGATCCAACCCGATTTTTATACAGTTGAACTAACCGACGTCTCTTACTTGCTGCTTTGTACAGACGGGCTGAGCAATAAACTCTGCAAGGACTCCATCCGTGAGATCGTATGGACGGATGCGCCCCTTCATGACAAAGCGAGAACTTTGATCGATTTGGCGAATCAAAGAGGTGGCGAAGATAATATTTCCGTTATTCTGGTGGACTTGGCCGACAGGGAGGTGGACCTTCCATGATCGGAAGCAGAATCGGCGGTCGCTATGAGATTTTGAAAGGGATAGGCGATGGGGGGATGTCGAAAGTTTATCTAGCCCACGACATCATCCTGAAGCGGGATGTCGCCATCAAAGTGCTTAATTATGACTTTGCCAACGAAGATGAGTTGAAACGCAGATTCAAGCGGGAGGCGTTATCCGCAACGAGCCTCACCCATCCAAACATCGTCGATATATTCGATGTCGGGGAGGAAGGGGAACTTCATTACCTCGTCATGGAATATGTCGAGGGGCAAACCTTGAAAAAATTCATCCAAACGAATGGTCCTTTGCGGCCGGAAGAGGCTGTGCCCATCATGCGCCAGCTCGTATCGGCCATCTCAAATGCCCATCATAACGGCATCATCCATCGGGATATCAAGCCGCAGAACATTTTGATGGATTCGGATGGAAATGTGAAAATAACCGATTTCGGAATTGCAATGGCGCTGAGCGCGACAGTTCATACGAAAACCAATTCAGTCATCGGAACCGTCCATTATTTATCACCCGAGCAGGCAAGAGGCGGTATGGCTACGAAAAAGTCGGACATCTATTCGCTCGGAATCGTGTTTTATGAGCTGCTGACAGGGGAATTGCCTTTTTCGGCAGAGACGGCGGTGGCCATCGCCCTGAAGCATTTGCAGGAAGAGACGCCTTCTGTCCGGGCTTTATTTCCGGAGATTCCGCAAAGCGTGGAAAACGTCATCTTGAAAGCGACGGCGAAGGATGCGTCGTACCGATACCAGTCGGCGGATGAGATGTACGATGACCTGCTGACGGTGTTATCACCGGAACGCTTATATGAAGAAAAGTTCACGATCCCTTTCGATGATGATAAAACCCTTGCCATCCCGATTGTCAGGGATAATGCAAATTTTGAGCACATCGAAGAGACGAAGAAGATCGAACCTGTCGCCCCTCCGGCTCCCGAACCTCCTCCTCAGAAGAAAAAGAGGAAAAAATGGCCGATCATCCTTGGATCCGTCATTGGGGCACTAGTTATATTGCTCCTCATATTCTTGCTGCCCAGCTTGATCGGACCGAAGCAAAAGGAGATTCCAGAAGTGGAAAACATGGAAGTGAAAGAAGCGGAGGATCTCTTGGCGGAAGAAGGATTTACGGTGGAAAAGCAGGAGGAGGAACCTTCAGAGACGATAGAAAAAGGACGAGTCACCCGCACGATGCCGGAAGCCGGCGAGAAACAGGATGTGGGAACAGCTGTCATAATCTACGTCAGTTCCGGTAAAGCGACAATCGAGATGAAAAGCTATATAGGGCATGACTACGACGACCGGATCGTGGATGTGTTGGAGAAATCCGAATTCAAATCCATCACACCTAAGGAAGAGTTTTCCGATGAACCACCCGGCACAATCATCGGGCAAGACCCTGAAGCGGGAGAGGAAATTGTCCCGGAGGATACCGATCTCGTCTTCACTGTGAGTAAAGGGGTCGAAAAGAGATCGGTAGCCGGGCTGAGTGGTTTTAGTGATAGCCAGTTGAGGGATTATGCTGATGATTCCGGATTTGAAATCGTTGTCGTCGGTGAACAGCATCATGGCACAGTGCCTGCAGGCCGGGTCATTTCACAAACACCGAAAGCCGGCACCGAACTGCCGAAAGGTGGAAAGATTGAAGTCGTCCTATCGAAAGGGCCTGAAAAGAAGCCAGTTAAGCATTACATTCAAACGGTGACGATCGAATACGTTCCACAAGAGCCCGACTGGAATGAAGAGTACGGAAATTGGGATGGTAGTGAGGAACGGGTTCCGCAGACAATCCGCATTTACATCCAAGATCGGAAACATTCCATGGACGAACCTGCTGAAGAGTTCGAGATCACCGAAACAACGAGTAAGCAAATTTCCATCGAACTAGAAGAAGGACAGATCGGTATGTACCGGATCATGCGGGATTCGACTGAAGTTACAGAAAAGCAAATCGGCTATGACGATGTAAAATAGAAAGAGGGATAGGATGGCGGAAGGACAAATCAGGAAGGCGATCAGCGGATTTTATTACGTGGAAGCGGATGGGGAATTGATTCAATGCAAGGGGAGGGGCGTGTTCCGCAATCGCGGCATTTCCCCTCTCGTCGGTGATTTTGTCACATACGTCCCGGACGGGGAGAACGATGCGACCATTACGGTGGTCCATGAGCGGCGCAATGAGCTCGTCCGTCCGCCAATCGCGAATGTCGATCAGGCATTGCTCGTGTTTTCCATGGTGGAGCCAGCATTCAGCCTACATTTGCTGGATCGGTTTCTTGTCGTAGTCGAATCGTTCGGCATCGAGCCAGTCATTTGCTTGACGAAAAAGGACTTGGCACAGGAAGCGGAACGTAGTATTGTCGAAGAAGCTGCAGCCTATTATGAGAAAATGGGATACGACGTCATCCGGACGTTCATCGCAGATGAATCGTTATTCGAGACGCTGAAGCCTTACTTGAAAGAGAAGACGACGGTGTTGGCCGGCCAATCCGGCGTCGGGAAATCGACGTTGTTGAATACGATGTTGCCCGAATTGGAACTGAGGACGGGCGAGATATCCGATGCCTTAGGGCGAGGTAAACATACGACGCGCCATGTGGAACTGCATGAGGTGGCAGGGGGCTTGGTGGCGGATACGCCCGGGTTCAGCTCCCTCGATTTCGATCATATCGAAAAAGAGGAACTGCCCCATTATTTCATTGATTTTGATGAGGTGTCCGCGGATTGCAAGTTCCGCGGCTGCCTGCATTTGAAAGAGCCGAAGTGTGCAGTGAAAGACAAGGTGGAGGCCGGGGATATCCCGCGCCATCGTTATGACCATTATTTGCAGTTCATGCAGGAAATTACCGACCGAAAGCCGAGGTATGATAAAAATGATTAAAATAGCACCTTCCATTTTATCAGCAGATTTTTCAAAACTAGCCGAAGAAGTGAAAGAAGTGGAGGCAGCCGGTGCTGAACTGATCCACGTCGATGTCATGGACGGCCATTTCGTCCCGAATATCACCATGGGTCCGATCGTGGTAGAAGCACTGCGTCCCGTGACGAAGCTACCGCTTGATGTGCATTTGATGATTGAAAATCCCGATATGTATATTGAGGCTTTTGCCGATGCAGGCGCGGATTACATCACCGTCCATGTGGAGGCTTGTCGCCATTTGCACCGCACTTTGCAATTGATCCGGTCGAAAGGGGTCAAATCGGGTGTGGTCCTCAATCCGCATACACCGGTTGAAACGATTTTGCATGTTCTCGATGAAGTGGATATGGTTCTGTTCATGACGGTCAATCCGGGGTTCGGAGGCCAAAAATTCATCCATTCCGTCATTCCGAAAGTGAAGCAACTGGCGGATATCATCAAGGAGCGGGGGCTGTCGATTGAGATTGAAATCGATGGAGGAATCAATGAAGAAACAATCATCCCTTGTGTGGAGGCAGGGGCCACCATTTTTGTCGCGGGTTCCGCCATCTACAACGCGCCAAATCGGGCGGAAGCGTTGCAGAAGATTAAATCCGCTGGTGAAGGGGCGCTGATTCGATGAAAATCGCAATAATTTGTGCCGGGGGACCGGAAGCCGATGTCCTGGATTTGAAGGCGTTTGCCGAAGAAGATGTCATGTATGTCGGCGCGGATCGTGGAGCGGTTCATCTGTTAAACAGCGGAATTATCCCCGACGCGGCGATCGGGGATTTCGATTCCGTGACGGATGCGGAATACGATCAAATTCTGGAGTCGGTCAGTTATATTGAAAAAGCTGACTCCGAGAAGGATCAGACGGATACGGAGCTGGCGGTACTGCATGCCCTTTCCTTTAAACCGGACCGTGTCATCTTGACCGGGGTGACGGGTGGAAGATTGGACCATACGGAAGCCGCACTCCATCTCATGCATCGCCTGCAAGAAGAACATAAGCACATCAAATTCATGGTTTGCAATCAAACGAATGAAATATCCATCCTCCGGGCGGGCGTCCATCGGATAACCCGGGATGAACGATATCCGTTCATCTCGTTCTTCTCCTTCGTCGGCCCAGTGAAAAAACTGACGCTGACCGGGTTCAAATACGAAACGGTCGATGCAACATTAGAAATTGGCACAACGAAATTCACGAGCAATGAAACCGCCTCAGAAGTTTGTACTATCTCTTTCCGGGAAGGCATATGCTTAATGGTAAGGAGTTCAGATTCCTGAAAGGGGTGGGGATTTGCGAGTTTATACATTTACGCTACCGAAATTCGTGAGTGGCTTTGTGAGGAAATGTATGGTCGCTTTCCAGAAAGACGAGAAACCAAAAGCGACCGCCACGAAAAGCAAGAAGAGGAAAAAAGAAAAAGCGCAAGGCTGACTCGACCCAGCCTTGCGTTTTTTTCTAAGTCGGCTAGTTTGCGAGATGTCTGTTTTTATTTTTGGAAGTTGACAACCTGATTTGTGCCCATCTGAAGCGTTGAAGAACGGCTGAAAACTCGTCCCAATCGCTTATATCTTTGGAGAATGACTGCTATTTTGACGCAAGTGCCGATATCTTCGAGGAACGGCTGATAATTTGTTTCGAGTTCTGATATCTTTGGAGAACGGCTGATAATTTGTTTCGAGTGCTGATATCTTTGGAGAACGGCTGATAATTTGTTTCGAGTGCTGATATCTTTGAAGAACGGTTGATAATTTGTTTCGAGTGCTGATATCTTCGGAGGACGGTTGATAATTTGTTTCGAGTGCTGATATCTTCGGAGGACGGCTGATAATTTGTTTCGAGTGCTGATATCTTCGGAGGACGGCTGATAATTTGTTTTGAGTGCTGATATCTTTGGAGAACGGCTGATAATTTATCCCGAGCGCCGATATCTCCGAAGAACAGCTGATAAGTTATCCCAAATGCTGATATCTCCAGGAAACCGCTGATAACTATTTCGCCCGTCATCCTAATCTACTACATGAAAAAAAGCTAATGACCCATCCTATATGGATCATTAGCTTTTTCTTCGTGTGCGGAAATCCGCTCACATATGCAGAAAGCGTCCTTCGCTTATACGCGTTGAACTTTTCCTGATTTAAGTGCACGTGCAGAAACCCATACACGCTTCGGTTTACCGTTTACAAGAATACGGACTTTTTGAAGGTTCGCACCCCATGTGCGTCGGTTAGCGTTCATCGCGTGGGAACGAGCATTCCCTGCACGGGCTTTGCGTCCTGTGATAACACATTCTTTAGCCATTTTCAGTACCTCCTTGCGAATGATGATTAAGCGATCTACTTGTTATTCGCATACCATAGTACTTTATCATATAGGATGACGGGTTGCAACCATTTTTGCGACATCTTTCAAGTGAATTCCCTTGACGCTTCCGCATGCCTTCGAATAGGAATGCTTTCTTTTCTTATACAGATGGGTGTAGTACAATAAGGAAAGTTAACTTGAATCCATTCTGAATTCAATTTAAGCCTCCGGCGGATGTCACGGATTTTGTGGGGGAGTTAATTGCGTATATCTAGCTACAACGGCTAGTGCCTTAATTTCTGCAAAGAACGCAGAAATACGGCAAATCGAACCCTGCGCTGTTCGATTCGCAATTCAAAATCCGGACGCAATTACGCCAAGGCGTAATTGATTCAGGATGCAAGGGGGATCTACTCATGTCAATCGAAGTGAAGAACGAATTCGGTAAGATCGATATCACCAATGACGTTATCGCTCAAGTGGTCGGGGAAGCGGCAATCGAATGTTATGGAATTGTCGGGATGGCTTCAAGACATCAGATCCGGGATGGCCTGACTGAAATCCTTCGGAAAGAGAATTTTGGACGGGGCGTCATCGTCCGTACAATTGGTGACGACATTCACATCGATATGTATATCATTGTCGGATACGGAACGAAAATTTCCGAAGTCGCCTATCAAGTTCAATCTAAAGTGAAGTATACCTTGAAAAAGACGCTGGGCATGACCGTTACATCCGTTAATATTTTTGTTCAAGGGGTTCGGGTGACGAACTTGTAAAAGGAGGATACAGTTTTAATGAAATTTATCGATGGTTTGAAATTTGCGGAAATGGTGGAGATGGGTGCCCACCATCTATACCAGAACGCCGACTACGTTGACTCGCTCAATGTCTTTCCGGTACCGGACGGGGATACCGGAACGAATATGAATTTATCGATGTCCTCCGGGGCGAAAGAAACGAAAGCAAATGCGGTGTCTGATATCGGCCAAACGGCTCAAGCCTTGTCGAAAGGTCTGTTGATGGGGGCCCGTGGAAATTCGGGGGTAATCCTCTCACAATTATTCCGTGGTTTCGGCAAAGCGATTGAAGGGGAAGCGTCCCTCGATAGCGTCAAGTTCGCGGCAGCTTTGCAATATGGGGTGGATACCGCATATAAAGCAGTAATGAAGCCTGTGGAAGGGACCATCTTGACGGTTGCGAAAGATGCTGCACGTCATGCCGTGGAAGTGGCCGGCACGACAGATGACGTGGTCGCTGTCATGGAAGCGGTTGTGCAAGAGGCGAAGGCATCGCTGGATCGGACGCCCGATCTGCTACCCGTCTTGAAGGAAGTCGGCGTCGTCGATAGCGGCGGACAAGGTCTCGTCTATGTTTACGAGGGCTTTTTGGCATGTTTGAAAGGGGAAGCGCTTCCCGAAAAAACACAGATCCAATCAATGGAAGACCTGGTCAATGCAGAGCACCACCGCAGCGTGCAAGGGTTCATGAATACAGAAGATATCGTCTACGGTTACTGCACGGAATTTATGGTGAAATTCGAAGACCGGAAACTGCAGGACAACCCGTACGACGAGACAGAATTCCGCCAAGCGCTGAGCAATTTCGGTGATTCCTTGCTAGTCATCTCGGACGAGGAAGTGGCGAAAGTACATATCCATACCGAAGAACCGGGAGATGCCTTGAACTATGGCCAAACATTCGGCTCCTTGATTAAAATAAAAATCGAGAACATGCGCGAACAGCATAGTGAAATTGTCGGAGAGGGTCATGTCGCCGCAGCCCCATCGAAACCCGACCGTCATCTGTATGCCGTCATCACAGTCGCCATGGGGTCCGGCATCGCTGATTTATTGAAAAGTGTCGGAGCTTCTGCGGTCATCGAAGGCGGCCAGACGATGAATCCATCTACGGAAGATATCGTCAAGGCGATTAAAGAGGTCGGTGCGGAACGGGCACTCATCTTGCCGAATAATAAAAATATCATCATGGCGGCGGAGCAAGCGGCGGAAGTGGCCGGGATTGAAGCGGCCGTCGTACCGACCCGATCGGTGCCACAAGGATTGGCTGCCATCCTCGCATTCAATCCAGAAGCCGACGTCAACGACAATGCTGCCGCCATGACGGACGCGGCATCCGATGTCAAAACAGGTCAAGTCACATATGCGGTGCGGGATACGTCGATTGACGGGGTCGATATCAAAAAAGATCACTTCATGGGCATTTCGGAGAGCAAAATCATCACCTCCGCCCCAGCCGTCGAGGAAGTGATGCAAACGTTGCTTGCTTCGATGATCGACGAGGATGATGAAATTGTCACCCTGCTTTATGGTGAGGATGTTAGCGAAGAAGACGCCAATGTTTTCAAGGATTATATAGAAGAAACCTACGATCATGTAGAAGTGGAGCTTTACGACGGTAAACAGCCGTTGTATCCGTATATCATTTCAGTAGAATAAAACCGAGCACAGGCAGAGAATTCTTTGCCTGTTTTTTTAATTAGATAACATGAAAAGAAGGGAGAAAAGAGTTATGCAACAAATTAAATCTGAAGCTGAATTGTACAAACATTTAGCGAGTATGAACCTGGATGATCCGGTTTCGACGGTTTATTTGCCGAACATCGGGAAGTTCGAAATATTTTTTTACGGTGACGAACAAGAAATGGACAAAGTAGAAGCCGAACAGGAAAGAGAGAGGGGAGTTTTGGGATCAAGTATTATTTGAAATTTCATTGCAACTTTCCCGCCCCAGTTATGAAACGTGGTTTTGCGGCAATACCGCTGCCGAATTCGCAGATACCGACACAATTCTATTCTGAAACAATCGTGAACCTATATAGGTTGAATTTATTATTTTACCTATTAACTTAGGTGATTGGAGTGCAGAGCGGCGAATCCAGCGAAGGCCGTCACGAAGAACGGCCTTTGTGCCAAAAAGCGTAGCGTTTGGCAACAAATCGAACCCTTCGTTGTTCGATTGATTGAAGCCGTACCCGCGGAAAGCGTCCGCTCGGAACGGAAATCAACGGTTAGAAGAAGTTATTTTTCAACTTATCATAGTAGAAAAGGTCACCGACCGATCATATATAATCCAATATCGTTCCAAATATAATGTTAAAGTTGCGGGCTGACGGTAACGAATTACAACAGCCTACAATTTTGTTTTTCTATCATTTCTTGTGTAAAATAGTTACTAGAACAGAACATATGAACGGAAGGAGCCGGGAGTATGAAATTCAGATCAGTGTTTGAAATCATCGGTCCTGTCATGGTCGGGCCTTCCTCCTCCCATACCGCCGGTGCCGCTAGGATTGGCCGAGTGGCACGTTCCTTGTACGGCCGGCAGCCGGAGTGGGCGAAGATCCATCTATACGGTTCATTTGCGGAAACGTATAAAGGCCATGGCACTGATTTGGCCATTATCGGCGGGCTGCTGGATTACGATACATTCGATGAACGCATTAAAACCGCATTTGACGATGCGGATCATCACGGGATGAAGTTTGAATTCATTCCGGAGACGGAAGAAGCGGAACATCCGAATACTGCAAAGATTGTCATCGGTGACCAAAAAGGCACGATGGAACTGGTCGGAATTTCTATTGGCGGAGGAACGATTGAAGTGGTTGAGCTGAACGGCTTTCCGCTCCGCCTATCTGGACATTATCCTGCACTCCTGGTCGTCCATAATGATTGTGCTGGCGTCATAGCCAGTGTCTGTAACGCCATCGCTGCGCGCGGTGTGAATATCGCCCATATGGAAGTGGGCCGCAAAGAAAAAGGTGAGATGGCCTTGATGGTCATCGAAGTCGATCAAATGATTACGGAAGAGCTGACCAACAACCTGGAAGCTCTTCCTCACATATCACAAATATCAATTTTGGCCAACTAAGGGGGGACGGCATGGAGGTTTTATTCGGAACCGTAAAAGAGCTCGTAGCGCTCGCAGAGACGCAAAATAAGCCAATATCAGAAATCATGATCGAACAAGAAATACTCATGACGAAACGCTCGCGGGAAGACATCATCGCGCAGATGGACCAAAACTTGACGGTGATGGAACAGGCTGTGGAGCGCGGTCTTCAAGGTGTCCAATCTCCATCTGGTCTGACCGGAGGAGATGCGGTCCTCCTTCAGAACTATATGGCAACCGGTAAATCCTTGAGCGGGGATTTGATTTTGGATGCGGTCAGCAAAGCGGTCGCGACGAATGAAGTGAATGCCGCGATGGGTTTGATCTGTGCTACGCCGACAGCCGGTGCGGCGGGGATCGTCCCCGGTACGTTATTTGCGGTAAAGCATAAATTGAATCCGACACGCCAAGAGATGTTGAATTATCTCTTTACGTCAGGCGCTTTCGGTTTTATCGTCGCGAACAATGCGTCGATTTCGGGAGCGGCGGGGGGCTGTCAGGCGGAGACGGGATCCGCGGCTTCGATGGCGGCGGCAGCTATTGTGGAAATGGCTGGAGGGACACCGCAGCAATGCGCGGATGCGTTCTCCATCGTCATGAAAAACATGCTCGGCCTTGTGTGCGACCCGGTTGCCGGGCTAGTGGAAGTGCCATGCGTCAAACGGAATGCCATGGGAGCGGCAAAAGCGCTTGTCGGAGCGGATATGGCACTTGCCGGGATCGTGAGCCGGATCCCGACCGATGAAGTGATCGAAGCGATGCACCGGATCGGGCAAACGTTGCCGTCTTCGCTGAGGGAAACGGCAAAAGGCGGTCTGGCGGCGACTCCGACCGGAAAAGCGCTGCAAGAAAAAATATTTGGGAATGAAACAAGCCATCATGACACTGTCCATCCATGAATCAATCTCCAACTTGAAAGGGGTCGGGAAAGTTGCGAACGAACAATTCGAATCGCTCGGAATCTCGACCATTGAAGATCTTGTCTTGACTTTTCCGTATCGCCACGAGGATTTCCGGCTGAAAGATTTATCTGAAACCCCGCATAACGAACGTGTGACGATTGAAGGAAGGGTGGAGAGTGAGCCGACCGTAATGTATCTGGGCAAGAAGCGCTCCCGCTTGCAATTGCGGCTTCTTACCGGACGTCATCTGATCAAAGCGGTGTTTTTCAATCAGCATTATTTGAAGGACCGGCTGGCGCCGGGCATGATTGTCACCGTCACAGGCAAGTGGGACCGTGGCCGTCAAGTGATCAATGTCAGCAATTTCAAGGACGGACCGAAAACCGAACAGGCGGATTTCGAGCCGGTCTATAGTTTGAAAGCGGTCATGCAGCAAAAGACATTCCGCCGCTTCATGCGTTCCGCGCTGGATCTGGTGGCGGGACAAATGGAAGAATCCTTGCCCGCCGACATCCGGGAGGCATACAAATTGCCAAGCATAGGAGAGGCGCTGGAAATGATTCATTTCCCGACGAGCCCTGCGGATGTCAAACAGGCAAGAAGGCGTTTTGCTTATGAAGAGCTGCTTCTCTTCCAACTGAAAATGCAAGGCATGAAAAGGGCGAGGAAAGAGGCTGAAAAAGGGCAAGTGATCGAATACGACTTGCCTCGGTTGAAACGGTTCATCGAAACCTTGCCGTTTGAACTGACAAATGCCCAGAAAAGAGTCGTCAATGAACTATGCGCCGAACTGAAAAGCCCGATCCGGATGAATCGGCTGTTGCAAGGGGACGTCGGATCTGGGAAAACTGTAGTGGCGGCGATAGCACTCTTTTCCGTTATTACGGCGGGATATCAGGGAGCGTTAATGGCACCTACGGAAATTCTCGCCGAACAGCATGCCGTCTCCCTGGCCGAATGGCTGGAACCGCATGGGGTCACGGTTGCGTTTCTGGCAGGTTCGACGAAGGGGAAAGCGAGAAGAACAATTTTGGAGAAGCTGGAAAAGGGCGAAATCGACTTGCTGATCGGCACACATGCTTTGATTCAGCCGGATGTCACATTCCATCGTCTCGGCCTTGTCATAACGGATGAGCAGCACCGTTTCGGAGTCGAACAGCGGCGGGTTTTGCGGGATAAAGGCATCAACCCCGATGTCCTGTTCATGACAGCGACGCCGATTCCGCGGACGCTTGCTATCACTGCTTTCGGAGAGATGGATATTTCCATTTTAGATGAACTGCCGGCAGGGCGGAAGAAAATCGAAACCCATTGGCTGAAAGAGGATTCCCTGTTACCCGTCTTGCGCAAAATGGACCAGGAACTGCGGGCGGGACGCCAAGCTTACGTCATCTGCCCGCTGATCGAGGAGTCCGACAAATTGGATGTGCAGAACGCAGTCGATGTCCATGCCCAGCTGTCTCAGCATTTTGCCGGTCGCTTCCAAGTCGGTCTGATGCACGGCCGCTTGCCGACTGATGAAAAAGATGCCATCATGCGGGAGTTCAGCACGGGGCAGATTCATGTACTTGTTTCCACGACAGTTGTCGAAGTCGGTGTCAATGTTCCGAATGCGACGTTCATGCTCATTTATGACGCGACGCGCTTCGGCCTTGCTCAACTTCATCAGTTGCGGGGCCGTGTCGGACGCGGTGCCGAGCAATCGTATTGTGTCCTTCTGGCCGATCCGAAAACGGAGGAGGGAAAGGAACGGATGCAGACGATGACAGAAACGAATGATGGGTTTTTATTGGCGGAAAAAGACTTGGAACTCCGTGGTGCCGGGGATGTCTTCGGCAAGAAGCAAAGCGGGATGCCGGAGTTTAAGGTGGCGGACCTTGTCCACGATTACCGTGTCTTGAACACGGCCAAAGTGGATGCGGAACGGCTGCTGGAGTCACCCCGATTCTGGAAAGACGCAGAATACGCTTATCTTCGAATGCAATTGGCACAGTCGGGTGCATTGGACGGGGAACGGATTGACTGAAAATCTACTCATTACCTGTCGATCTTGCTGGATCGGCAGGTTTTCTTTGACTCTTTCTTTTCCAGGGTTGCAATCCGATAGTAATATTTATATACTGGTGTTAGTACCAAGTGCTAATCCGGAAGGTGAATTTATTGAGAATACCGAAGCAGGAGAGACAACGCCGTCTTGGAGAGTTGCTTGAAGAAAATCCTTTTATGACTGATGAGGAGCTGTCCGATCATTTTTCTGTAAGTGTTCAAACTATCCGGTTGGACCGGCTTGAACTTGGGATTCCGGAACTTCGGGAACGGTTGAAAACCGTCGCATCCCGGACGATGCAAGGGGAAGTGAAGTCCCTTCATTCTGATGAAATCATCGGAGACATCGTCGATATCGAACTGGATAAGAGGGCTTTGTCCATTTTTGACGTGACTAACGATCATGTATTCCAAAGAAATGGGATAGCACGGGGACATCATTTATTTGCCCAGGCGAATTCCCTCGCGGTGGCCGTGCTGGATGAAGACCTGGCATTGACCGCGAAATCCACATTGAATTTCATAAAACCCGTCAAAGCGGGAGACCGGGTCGTGGCTCGTGCCGAAGTGAAGGAGGAAAGTCCGGAGAAAAAGCGGACTTTGGTTGAGGTCGTCTCGACGGTTGGTGAGGAGACCGTCTTCACCGGGCAATTTTACATGTATCGAACGCGGGACGGGAAGTAGGAGGAATCGACATGATCATAGCAGTTGATGGAATGGGCGGAGATAATGCCCCCGCTGAAATCGTTGCGGGAGCTCTGAAAAGCCTGGACGCATTTCATGACATTCAAATACATATTTATGGTGATGAGGCGGCAATCGCCCCACATGTGCAACAAAATGAGCGGTTGAAAATCATTCATTGCAGCGAGAAAATTGAGCCGGATGACGAACCGGTCCGCGCCATCCGCAGGAAGAAAGACGCCTCTATGGTAAGAATGGCGCAAGCGGTTCATGACGGCGCAGCGGATGTGGGTGTTTCTGCGGGCAATACAGGTGCGCTCGTAGCCGCGGGGTTATTCCTCGTCGGGCGGATGGAAGGGATTGAACGCCCTGCGCTTGCCCCGACTTTGCCGACAGTCGACGGACAAGGGTTCCTCCTGCTTGATGTCGGTGCCAACGCCGATTCGAAGCCGGTTCATTTAAAACAATTTGCCATCATGGGAAGCATCTACGCAGAAAAGGTGCGCGGCGTTAAAAAGCCCCGTGTCGGCTTGTTGAATATCGGGACCGAAGAGGGAAAAGGGAACGAGTTGACAAAAGGGGCGTATGAGCTTTTGTCGGATGCGCCGATCCACTTCATCGGAAATGTGGAGGCCCGGGATTTATTGACCGGCGCCGCGGATGTTGTCGTAACGGATGGTTTCACGGGGAATATGGTCTTGAAAACGATCGAAGGAACCGCTCTCGGATTCTTCTCGATGTTGAAGGAAGTATATACCGCTTCCATGAAAACGAAATTATCGGCAGCCCTCGTCAAAAACGAATTGGGCGGGCTGAAAGGGAAATTGGATTATACAGAGTACGGCGGCGCCGGGCTGTTCGGTTTGCAATCGCCGGTCATCAAAGCGCATGGTTCCTCCAACGCGAACGCCATTTTGAACGCGGTTCGCCAAGCAAGGACGATGGTACAATATGATGTCAGCGGGACAATCCGCGAGACAATCGGAAAGGCGGAGACGGAATGACGAAAGTGGCATTTGTGTTCCCAGGACAAGGCTCGCAGTCGGTCGGCATGGGAAAAGAGTTGGCTGAAACAAACGAAAAGAGTAAGCGGTATTTGGAACAGGCCGATCAAGTCCTCGGATTCGGACTGGGCCAATTGATTCTGGAAGGTCCCCAGGAAGAGCTCACGTTGACCTATCACGCGCAGCCGGCGCTTCTGACGGTTGGTTCGATGATTGCATCACGCTTGATGGAGGAAGGCGTAGCGCCCGATTATACGGCGGGGCATAGCCTCGGTGAATATACTGCATTGGTCGCTTCGGGGGTCCTCTCCTTTGAAGACGGGGTTTCATTGGTCCATAAACGCGGTTTATATATGAATGAAGCGGTTCCGGCGGGGGAAGGCGCAATGGCTGCCATCCTGGGACTGGATGGCCAAAAGTTGAAAGAAGTGACGGATGCAATCACAGCGGAAGGAAATCCGGTCCAGCCGGCGAATATGAACTGTCCGGGGCAAATTGTCATTTCAGGTTCCAAGGAGGGCGTGGCGAAAGCATGCGTCCAATTGAAGGAGGCAGGAGCGAAGCGGGCGATCCCTCTCGATGTGAGCGGTCCCTTCCATTCTTCTCTCATGGAGCCGGCAGCTTCCAAACTGGGCGCTGCGCTAGCTGAAGTGGACATGTCCGATGCAAAAATTCCGGTCATCGCTAATGTCAATGCTTCACCTGTCCAAGACGAGGATACAATCAAAGGCTTGCTTGTCGAGCAGCTGTATTCCCCCGTCTTATGGGAAGATTCGGTCCGGACGCTGCTGGAACTAGGCGTAACTCATTTCGTTGAATGCGGTCCGGGGAAAGTGTTGAGCGGGCTGATTAAGAAGATTGATAGAAGTGCTACGGTTTTATCAGCGTATGATGAAGAAACAGTGCAAGCCGTTGTGGAAGCGGCGAAAGGGTGGTCGTGAATGGCTAGGTTTGAAGGGAAAGCGGCGATCGTCACGGGCGCATCCCGTGGGATTGGGCGGGAAATTGCTCTTCTGTTAGGGAAAGAAGGGGCCCGGGTAGCGGTCAATTATAGCGGCAGCAAAGAGAAAGCCGATGAGGTTGTCGGGTTGATTCAAGAAGCGGGAGGCGAAGCGTTTGCCATTCAGGCGGATGTATCCGATGCCGATAGTGTCAAAAATATGGTCGATGAAACATTGAAAACATTCGGCTCCATTGATATCCTAGTCAACAATGCGGGTATCACTAAGGACAACCTTCTCATGCGGATGAAGGAAGATGAATGGGATGACGTCATCAATATTAATATGAAAGGCGTGTTCCTCTGCACTAAAGGGGTCACGCGCCAAATGATGAAACAGCGGGCAGGGAAGATTGTCAATGTGGCATCGATTGTCGGGGTGTCGGGCAATCCTGGACAAGCGAATTACGTCGCTGCCAAAGCGGGGGTCATCGGCTTTACGAAAACGGCCGCCAAAGAATTAGCTTCGCGGAATATCAACGTCAATGCAGTCGCACCGGGCTTCATTACGACAGATATGACCGAAGTGCTGACGGACGAAGTGAAAGAGCAAATGCTATCGGTCATCCCGCTCGGAAAACTCGGCAGCCCGCAAGACGTGGCACGCTCGGTCCTATTCTTGCTATCCGATGATGCAGCTTATATTACGGGTCAGACTATCCATGTTGATGGCGGTATGGTGATGTAAGGAGATAGGCAGGCATCCTGTGCTTTTCTAATGTCTAGCTCCGGGCTTCGCTCCACATGCGGAATATCGTGAAGGTGCCTTAATTTCTGCAAAAGGCACGCAGAAATACGGCAAATCGAGCCCTTCGCTGCTCGATTGGCTAAGCGGCGCCCTGCGCTTTTCTTGAGAGGAGGTGACAGATTTGTCAGTACTTGAACGTGTAACGAAAGTTGTCGTCGACCGTCTTGGTGTCGATGAGAGCGAAGTGAAACCAGAAGCTTCTTTCCGTGAAGATCTTGGGGCGGACTCTTTGGACGTCGTGGAACTTGTTATGGAATTGGAAGATGAGTTCGATATGGAAATTTCCGATGACGATGCCGAGAAAATCGGAACAGTCGGCGATGCCGTAACGTATATCGAAGCTAAAGTAAATTAACGGGTGAAACCGGCGGAGACTCTTTCATCCTTTCATTCAATGAAAGGATCGGAAGCGTCTCTTTTCGCTTTTGCACTAACCGGAACAAAGGAGTAAAATCAGAAGTAGATTAACTTAGTGAAGAAAGGCAGAATCGTAATGACCAATAGACGACATCAGCAAAGATCAACGAATGGCACGTTGCCTGCAGCCATCCGACACAAATTCGAGGAGCTGGAGGCGGAGTTGGATATCCACTTTTCCGACCGTGCTCTCTTGTATAACGCGTTTACCCACTCCTCTTATGTCAATGAACACCGGAAACGGAATTATACCGATAATGAACGATTGGAATTTTTAGGGGATGCAGTCCTGGAGCTCGGCGTCTCTCGCTTTTTATACGCTACAGAACCTACTATGTCCGAAGGGGAATTGACGAAACTCCGGGCTGCGATCGTCTGCGAACCGTCCCTGGAGAAATTTTCAAATGAACTCGGATTCGGGCGATATATCCTTTTAGGAAAAGGGGAAGAGCAGACAGGAGGTCGTATGCGCCCTGCATTGTTGGCGGACGTTTTTGAAGCATTCGTCGGGGCTCTTTATCTGGATCAAGGTTTAGAAGCTGTCACTTCTTTTTTAGAGAAGATTGTTTTTCCGAAAATTAGCGTCGGTGCTTTTTCGCATATGATGGATTATAAAAGCCGCCTGCAGGAAATCGTCCAGCAGACGAATAACGGGTCTCTTCATTATGAAATCATCGAAGAGAAGGGTCCAGCACATGCGAAAAAGTTTGTCACAGTCGTGCGCCTCGGGGATGAGGAGATGGGGACCGGCATTGGAAAATCTAAAAAGGAAGCCGAGCAGGAAGCGGCCCGACATGCCATCGGAAAACTGGAAAGCCGAAAAGTCGAAGGGGAGAACTGAGCGTGTTTCTTAAAAGACTGGAAATCATCGGCTTCAAATCGTTTGCAGATCGGATCGGCATCGACTTTGTCCCCGGTGTCACGGCGGTCGTCGGTCCGAATGGCAGTGGAAAAAGCAATATAACGGACGCCATCCGCTGGGTCCTTGGCGAACAGTCGGCGAAATCGCTGCGCGGCTCGAAAATGGAAGACGTCATCTTTGCCGGCAGTGATTCCAGAAAACCGTTGAATTTTGCAGAAGTGACTTTGGTATTGGATAATAGCCAAAATCGATTTCCACTTGATTACACGGAAATTAGCGTCAGCCGCCGCGTGTTCCGCTCGGGGGAGAGCGCTTATCTCCTGAATGGCCAACAATGCCGGTTGAAAGATATCACCGATGTCTTTATGGATTCCGGCTTGGGAAAAGAAGCATTCTCCATCATCTCCCAAGGCCGGATCGATGAAATCTTGAATAGTCGGCCCGAAGAACGCCGGACCATTTTTGATGAGGCGGCCGGTGTCTTGAAATATCGGACAAGGAAACGGAAAGCTGAACATAAGCTGTTTGAAACCGAGGATAATTTGGATCGGGTCCTGGATATCTTGAAGGAACTTGATACTCGGATCGGCCCGTTGGAAAAAAGCGCGCAAGCCGCCAAAACGTATAATGTCCTATCGGAAGAAATCCGGGAGTTGGACGTTCGTCTGCTCAACCGAGATACAGGCAAACTGCGGGAGGAGATCCTTCAAACTTCTCGTGAAGCCGAACGGTTACAACAGGAAAAAAATCGGTATGAAAACGATGTTCGTCAAATGGAACAACAAAGCACGGTTTTCAATGCGCAACTGGCCCAAGTGGACGAAGAAATGGAAAAGCTGCAAAAAAAGCTCGTTACGGTCAGTGCCGAAGCTGAAAAATGGGAAGGCCGTCGTCTCCTTTCCCTTGAAAAAAAGCGCAACGCGGAACAGCAGATTCTACGGTTGCAGACGGAGCTGGAGAGCGCGATGGCCGAACAAGGGGCGCTTACCGGGAAAATCGGTCCGTCGCTCGAGCAACTGGAACAGACGGAACAGGAGTATGCCAGCATCGCGGGTGAATTGGATGCCATTTCCCAAGTATTGCAGCGCTCGGCGAAAGAGACGGAGGCGGAAATCGAGGAGCTGAAATCGCTCTATATCGAACGCCTGAATGAAGAAGCCACGCTGCGCAATGACTTAAAGCATCTCGAGGAACGCTTGGAAGGAGAGCGGACCTCCTCTGAACGGATATTGCAACAGACGGCTCTTTTACGTGATAAACTACGAGAATTGAAGGAGGAGCGAAAAGCGAAAGCGGCCTCCCTTTCCCGTCTGAAACAGCAATATGAGGCCGAAGAAGCGGCGTATCAACAAGCCCTTGAAGCCCTTCACATCGCCGAAAAGGAACTTGCCTCCCAGCAGGAGATGATGCAGAAAGCGCTCAACCGTCAACATGAAATGAGTGGGCGGGTCCGTGCATTGGAAAGCATGGAGGCGGATTTCTCGGGTTTTTATTCGGGAGTCAAAGAAGTGCTTTTGGCGAAACGGGCTGGTAAGCTTTCCGGTATTGACGGAGCGGTCGCCGAATTGATTTCCGTCGATCCTGAATTTGTGAAAGCGGTGGAAACAGCATTGGGCGGAGCGCTCCAACATTTGGTGACGACGACGGAAGCCGAGGCGCGAAAAGCGATCGGTTACTTGAAATCAAAAAATGCAGGGAGGGCCACATTCCTTCCGAGGGATGTCATGAAGCCGCGGACGATTCCAGCGACCAGTCTCCATGCAGTGAAACAGCATCCGGAATTTATCGCCACGGCAGATCAGCTTGTCCAAACAAATGAGGCGTATCGAGGGGTCACGGAAAACCTTCTCGGGAATACCCTGGTCGCCCAAACACTCACCGGAGCGTCGGCGATTGCGAAATTGATGAATTATCGGTTCCGCGTCGTGACAATTGACGGGGATATCGTCAATGCTGGCGGGTCCCTCACAGGAGGGGGCGTCAAAGGCCAAGCCTCCGTATTCACTCGCAAGGCTGAATTGGAGACGTTGAAAAAGCAATTGCACCGCATGGAAGAATCCTTGAAAACCGCCAATCGGAAACTGGGCGACACGAAGATGGATGTCGCGAAGTGGATGCAAGAGACCGGACGGTTGCGAGGGGAAATGGAAAAACACCAAGTCGGATTGACCGCTGCCCAATCGGGAATCCGCGAGGTGGACATCACCATCAAATCGATCGAACAGGAAATAGCCGTCACGGAAAGAGGTAGACAAGGGGCAGAACATTCCGGTTCGGAGCTGATGGGACAGAAAAAAGAATTGCAGAACAAGCATCTTCATGTAAAAGAAGAGCTGGAGTCCATCCAATCTGAAGTCCAGACATTGGAACGGCTCGCGGCTGACCGGCGCAATGAAGAATCGGCGCTTATCGCCAAACAGAGCAGTTTGCGGGAACGATCGGCCGTGCTCCGGGAACAGAAAACATACCAGCAGGCTTCCATCGGGGCAATGGAGGAATCGGCAAAGCAGTTAGCGGAAAAAGTTTCGCGACTGCAGGAAGAATTGCAGTTTTTCCATGGGTCGGATGAAGGCGGCGAATTGACAGCAGATGAAATACAAGAGCGGATTGAAGGAGCGGTGCAGGAAAAATCCACCGTCGAGCAGGAATTGATTCAGAAAAGGGAATCGAGGGTGTTGCTATCCCGGCAACTTGAAGAGAAGGGGACAGAGCTACGGCAATTGCGCGACAAGGCCGGACAAGCAGTTTCCGTGTTGAACACAATTAACGTGGCCCTATCCCGCCTCGAAGTGAAGTACGAAGGGGTCACCCAGCGACTCTTGGACGATTATGGACTGTATCCCGAAGCCGATTTCACTGCAGATTTCGATGAACAGAAAGCGCGGGAAAGGGTCGAAATGCTGAAAAGTGAATTGGAAGCATTGGGTCCTGTCAATCAAGGCGCTATCCCAGAATTCGAGGAAGTGACGGAACGCCACCGTTTCCTAAGCGAGCAGCGCAACGATCTGCTCGAAGCGAAAAGTACCTTGCAAGAAGCGATGTCCGAAATGGATCGGGAGATGAAGACCCGTTTCTCCACAACCTTTTCTGCAGTCCGGCAAAGGTTCCGCCATGTATTCCGTGAAATGTTCGGCGGTGGTGAGGCGGACTTGCTCTTGACGGATCCCGACGATCTGCTTGAAACGGGAGTCGATATTATGGCCCGGCCGCCCGGAAAGAAATTGCAGAATCTCAGTTTGTTATCCGGCGGCGAACGGGCATTGACTGCCATCGCATTGCTATTCTCAATCATCGAAGTCCGTCCTGTTCCATTCTGCATTTTGGATGAAGTGGAAGCGGCGCTCGACGAAGCGAACGTCATCCGTTATAGTAAGTATTTGAAAAAATTCTCGGAAAAAACGCAGTTCATCGTCATCACGCACCGGAAAGGGACGATGGAAGGCGCGGACGTATTATACGGTGTGACGATGCAGGAATCGGGCGTGTCCCGTCTCATCTCCGTCAAACTTTCAGAAGTGCCGGAAGGGGCTATTATGTAAAGGAGTCGATCGACAATGTCTTTTTTTAGAAAACTGAAAGAGAAAATAACAGGGACCAATGAAGCGGTAACGGAAAAGTTCAAAGATGGTTTATCCAAAACACGCAATCAGTTCACTTCCAAAGTGAATGATCTCGTCGCCCGTTTCCGGGAAGTGGACGAGGAATTTTTTGAAGAGCTGGAAGAACTGCTCTTGCAAGCGGACGTCGGTTTTGAAACGGTCATGGAATTGATCGACGAATTGAAATTGGAAGTGAAACGGAAAAATATCAAAGATACATCCGGCATCCAATCTGTCATTTCTGAGAAATTGGTCGAAATCTACAAAGCGGGCGAAGAACTGGACAATAGCCTGAACATCCAGGAAGATGGCTTGACGGTCGTATTGATGGTCGGAGTCAACGGCGTCGGGAAAACAACGACCATCGGAAAACTGGCGGCACGTCTCATGGCAGAGGAGAAAACGGTCATGTTGGCGGCGGGTGACACGTTCCGAGCGGGCGCCATCGATCAGCTCGTTGTCTGGGGGGAGCGGGCCGGCGTAGAAGTGATCCGACAATCTGAAGGGTCCGATCCGGCAGCTGTCATGTATGATGCTATCCGGGCGGCAAAGAAACGGAATGTCGATGTCCTCATCTGCGATACCGCGGGCCGTTTGCAAAACAAGGTCAACTTGATGAATGAGTTGGAAAAAGTTCATCGCGTCATAGGCAAGGAAGTGGAAGGGGCGCCGCATGAAGTGCTCCTTGCGCTTGATGCAACGACCGGGCAAAACGCGCTCATCCAAGCGGAAACCTTTAAGGAGGCGACCGATGTGACGGGCATCGTCTTGACGAAGTTGGATGGGACGGCAAAAGGCGGAATCGTCCTTGCCATCCGCAGCAAGCTGAATATCCCGGTCAAGTTCGTCGGTTTGGGCGAAGGTGTCGACGATCTGCAGCCATTCGACCCGGAGAAGTACGTCTACGGCCTTTTTGCTGAAGGATTGGAAGCGGAGCCCGAAGAAGAGGACAAGTAAATTTCCTTGACAG
This sequence comes from Sporosarcina sp. FSL W7-1349, assembly GCF_038003045.1. Lineage (NCBI taxonomy): Bacteria > Bacillati > Bacillota > Bacilli > Caryophanales > Caryophanaceae > Sporosarcina > Sporosarcina sp. FSL W7-1349. Next base: position 1,453,388 of record NZ_JBBOOK010000001.1, on the reverse strand, counting down.
TGTTTCATTGTCATACTATGATGACAGGTGAAGAAGCGGGAGGCATGGCCGATGGTGCTTGAAAAAATGACACGCATTAACTTTCTCTTCGATTTCTATCAATCATTGTTGACAGAAAAACAGAGACATTATATGGAATTATATTATTTGGATGATCTTTCACTCGGTGAGATTGCCGAGGAATTTGGAGTGTCGCGCCAAGCCGTCTATGATAATGTACGGCGGACCGAAGCGATGCTTGAAGATTATGAAACGAAATTGAATTTATTTGCCAAATTCCAGAAACGGGTGGACATCGTTGAACAGATCGAACTGCTGCTCGATGGCGAGGATGATCGCACGCATGCCATCCGAAAACTGGTGAGTGCGTTAAAAGAACATGAGTAGGAGGCCGCCTGCATGGCATTTGAAGGATTAGCCCAGCGCCTGCAAGGGACGCTTCAAAAGATAACGGGCAAGGGGAAAATTAGCGAAGCTGACGTCAAAGAGATGATGCGGGAAGTCCGATTTGCATTGATTGAAGCGGACGTCAACTTGAAAGTAGTAAAAGAATTTGTCAAAACGGTCAGTGAGCGGGCTGTCGGCCAGGATGTCATGAAAAGCCTGACACCCGGTCAACAAGTTGTAAAAATCGTTAAAGATGAACTGACCAGCCTGATGGGGGGGGAACAGAATCCCATCCAATTTTCACGGAAATCACCAACGGTCATTATGATGGTTGGTCTGCAAGGTGCGGGTAAAACGACGACGACTGGTAAATTGGCAACCATTTTGCGTAAACGCCATAACAAAAAACCGCTCCTCGTCGCGGCAGATGTCTACCGGCCGGCTGCTATCCAGCAGTTGGAAACTCTCGGAAAACAGCTGACTATGCCGGTATTCGCACTCGGAACCGATGTATCGCCGGTCGAAATCGTCCGCCAGGCATTGGAAGAAGCGGAAAAGGAACATAACGACGTCGTCATCATCGATACGGCGGGACGTCTCCATGTCGATGAGGCACTGATGCAGGAATTGAAGGATATCCGCGAACTAAGCAATCCAGATGAAGTCTTCCTCGTCGTCGATGCGATGACTGGACAAGACGCAGTCAATGTCGCCCAAAGTTTCAATGAAACGATCGGCATCACGGGTGTCGTCCTGACGAAGCTGGACGGAGATACGCGAGGCGGAGCGGCCCTCTCCATCCGTTCCGTCACCCAGAAACCGATTAAATTCGTCGGAATGGGCGAGAAAATGGATGCGTTGGAGGCATTCCATCCAGAGCGGATGGCTTCCCGGATCCTCGGCATGGGCGATGTCATGTCCCTGATCGAGAAAGCGCAGGAAAATGTCGATGAAGAGAAGGCGAAAGAGCTGGAGCAGAAATTCCGCACCCAGACGTTCACACTCGACGACTTCCTCGACCAGCTTCAACAAGTCAAAAAGATGGGGCCGCTCGATGAACTGCTGAAAATGATGCCCGGCGCCAATAAAATCAAAGGGCTGGAAAATGCCAAAGTCGATGAAGGCCAGATGGGACGCGTCGAAGCGGTCATCCGCTCCATGACAATCCCGGAACGGACCACTCCGGAAATCATCAACGCCAGCCGTAAGAAACGGATCGCCAAAGGCTCCGGAACATCTATCCAGGAAGTCAACCGGCTCCTGAAGCAATTCGACGAAATGAAAAAAATGGTCAAACAAATGACCAACATGCAGCAAAAAGGCAAAAAGAAAATGCGGATGCCGGGGTTTGATTCGTTTTTTAAGTAAGACACCGATGTGGGAGGAACCGGCTATTTCTATGTGTGAAGAAAAAAACTTAGTTGATTGGAGTGAAAGGCGGCGACTCCTGGGGGATTAGCAGGACAGGTGAGACCCCGCAGGGAGCGAAGCGAGCGAGGAGGCTCACCGCCCGCCCCCCGGAAAGCGTCCGCCTGCTCCTGTCGCTGCGCTTTCGTCGCAAACGAAATTTGGAACGGAAATCAACGGTTAGTAACCCTGTACACTGCATGTAGATATTAATTTCATTTGACAAAATTTCAGCTGTTAAGAAAAAACACTTTACAAACATCGGAAACCTTGATAATATACTATCTTGTGTGAAACTAATCGGAGGTGCAAGAAAAAATGTCAGTTAAAATTCGTCTAAAACGTATGGGAGCAAAGAAATCTCCTTTCTATCGTATTGTTGTTGCGGACTCACGTTCACCACGTGACGGCCGTCAAATCGAAACAGTGGGAACTTACAACCCATTGACAAAACCGGCTGAAGTCAAAATCAACGAAGAGTTGGCTTTGAAATGGCTACAGAATGGTGCGAAACCTTCTGATACAGTACGTAACCTGTTTTCTGACCAAGGCATTATGGAAAAATTCCATAACGCAAAATACGGCAAATAATCAGGAGGGGTGTACATGGAGCAGCTGATTGAAACAATCGTCAAACCGTTAGTCGATTATCCCGGAGATGTCCAAGTCATAATGGATGAGCAGGATGCCCGCATCATCTATAAACTTTCCGTGAATCCGGAAGACATGGGGAAAGTGATCGGAAAGCAGGGACGTGTGGCGAAAGCGATACGTACAATTGTTTATTCAGCGGCGAGCAGTCACCACGGTAAAAAGGTTTTTGTCGATATTATCGATTGACCGCAACATCATATGTCTGGATATGAAAAAGGGAGGAGCCTATGTTCCTTCCTTTTTTGTCCAACAGCCTCCACATTATCAGAGGATGGTGTATAAGATGAACTATTTCAATGTAGGAAAAATCGTCAACACTCATGGCATCCGAGGGGAAGTCCGCGTTATCTCCCGTACCGATTTTCCGGAGGAACGCTATGCGCCCGGCAGTCAGCTGGCGCTCTTCATGCCGGGTAGTAAAACCCCAATACCTCTCGTCGTCGCAAGCCATCGCCAACACAAGAACTTCGACCTGCTGACGTTCGAGAACCACCCGAACATTAACGACGTGGAGAAATACCGGGACGGCATATTGAAAGTGTCTGATGAGCAGCTCGGCGACCTGGAAGAAGGGGAATTTTATTACCATGAAGTGATCGGTTGCACCGTCTTTACGATGGAAGGGATGGAAATCGGGACAGTGACCGAGATTTTGGAAACCGGAGCGAACGACGTCTGGACGGTCACTCCTGCACAAGGCAAGCCGCATTATATCCCGTATATCGAGGAAGTCGTCAAGGAAGTCGATGTCGATGAGAAGAGAATCGTCATCGAACCGATGGAAGGATTGTTGTCTTGATGAAAATCGATGTGTTGTCGCTGTTTCCGGAAATGTTTGAAGGCGTGCTGCACTCGTCGATCCTAAAAAAGGCGCAAGCGAACGATGCGGTGTCGTTTTCGGTGACGGATTTCCGCGATTACTCCACAGACAAGCATCGCAAAGTGGATGATTATCCTTACGGCGGCGGTGCGGGGATGGTATTGAAGCCCGAGCCTCTTTTCGGCGCAGTGGACGCGCTCACAGCAGGACTTGATAAGGCGCCGCGGGTCATCCTCATGTGTCCGCAAGGCGAGCGCTTCACTCAGAAGAAGGCGGAAGAACTCTCTGCCGAAGATCATCTGATCCTTCTCTGCGGCCATTATGAAGGCTATGACGAGCGGATTCGCCAACATCTAATCACGGATGAGATTTCGCTCGGGGATTTCGTTCTGACTGGCGGAGAAATTGCGGCAATGGCGATCATCGACAGCGTCGTCCGTCTTTTACCGAATGTGCTTGGAAATTCGGAATCACCGGTTCTCGATTCCTTCTCAACGGGATTGCTAGAACATCCGCAATATACAAGGCCTGCCAATTTCAATGGCATGGAAGTGCCGGAAGTCCTGCTGTCGGGCAATCATGCCGAAATCGACAAATGGCGGGAAGCGCAGTCGCTGATCCGGACGTTCCAGCGCCGGCCGGATCTTCTGGAAAATGCGCCGCTGACCGATCATCAACGTAAATTGTTGGAACAACTAAAAGATGAAAAAAAATGAACAGAGAACCTTGCGCGCCCTTGCCCTGTATGGTATTATCTACTATGTACTTCTATGCGAAGTGCATACTGACTGATGTTCCGCTGCAAAGGCAAGAGATGCAAGAGCATCTGTGGAGAAGGAGAGAAAATCATGCAAAGTCTTATTGCAGAAATCACAAAAGATCAGCTTCGTACTGATCATCCGACATTCCGTGCGGGAGACACAGTCCGCTTGCACGTGAAAATCGTAGAGGGAACGCGTGAGCGTATCCAAATTTTCGAAGGTGTCGTCATCAAGCGTCGTGGAGGCGGAATTAGTGAAACGTTCACAGTCCGTAAAATCTCCAACGGTGTAGGTGTGGAACGTACATTCCCTGTACACACGCCGAAAATCGCAAAACTTGAAGTGACACGCCGTGGTAAAGTACGCCGTGCGAAATTGTACTACCTTCGCAGTCTGCGCGGAAAAGCTGCACGTATCAAAGAAATCCGCTAATAGCAAACATAAGAATTCGGGAGCCGGATATTCGGCTCCCTTTCTTTTTGCCTCGGAAAAGAATAGATTGTACAATAGGTGTAGAAGGATGCGGGAGGCTTTGGCTATGAATGAAAACCAAGAGAAAAAGAAGAAGAATGAAACATGGGAATGGATGAAAGCATTACTGATCGCGTTCGGTTTGGCGGCCATCATCCGAATTTTCCTCTTCACCCCAATCGTAGTGGACGGGGAATCGATGATGCCGACATTGGAGGACGGCGATCGAATGATTGTCAATAAAATCGGTTATACAATCGGAGAGCCGGACCGGTTTGACATCGTCGTATTCCACGCGCCGGAACAGAAAGACTATATCAAGCGGGTGATCGGCCTGCCTGGCGATACGGTGGAGTATCGGGATGATGTCCTCTATATTAACGGGGAACCGTACGAGGAACCATATTTGGAACAAAACAAATCAGAAGTGCCCAATCCTCCATTGACGGAAGATTTCACACTGGAAGAGAAAATCCAAAGCACGACCGTACCGGAGGGCCATGTCTTTGTCATGGGGGATAACCGAAGAAGAAGCAAGGACTCCCGTCATATCGGGGCCGTGGCGATCGATGAAATTATCGGCAGCACCAAATTTGTCTTCTGGCCGATCAGTGATTTTGGCGCGGTGAAATAAGGAGGCAAAAATTGTGACAATCCAGTGGTTTCCAGGTCATATGGCGAAAGCTCGCCGGGAAGTGACCGAACAATTGAAGTTGGTGGACATCGTATTTGAATTGATCGATGCCCGGCTTCCGCTATCTTCCCGAAACCCGATGATCGATGAAGTGATTCACCAAAAACCGCGATTGCTTATCTTGAACAAGATGGACCTTGCGGATGAGGCGGAGACGGCCCGCTGGATCCGCCATTTTGAAGAGCAAGGCATCCGTGCGGTAGCCATCAATTCATTCGAAGGAAAAGGGCTACAAACCGTCACAAAGGCGGCAAAAGAGGTCATCGCACCGAAGTTGGAACGGATGCGGAAGCGTGGGATTCGCCCAGGCGCTATCCGCGCAATGATCGTCGGCATCCCGAATGTCGGCAAATCGACGCTGATCAATCGGTTGGCCAGGAAGAACATAGCCAAGACCGGCGATAAGCCGGGGGTGACCAAAGCCCAACAATGGATCAAATTCGGCAAGGAATTGGAATTGCTGGATACACCCGGCATCCTATGGCCGAAGTTCGAGGATCAGGAAGTCGGATACAAACTGGCGCTGACCGGGGCCATCAAGGACTCCATCGTCAATATGGAAGATTTGGCAGTGTATGGGCTCCGTTTCCTTGAGGCGCGCTACCCGAATCGATTGGCCGAGCGATACGGCTTGTCAACCGTCGGAGAGGACATCCTAGCCGTCTTTGAACAAATCGGGGAACTCCGGAAAGTGTACGCAGCCGGCGGTGAAATCGATTATGACAAAGTCGCCGAGTTGATCGTCCGCGATATTCGAAATGAACAGCTCGGTAAGTTGACCTTCGACTTTATCGGAACTAAATAAAATACAAAGGCCGTTGCCGACCCGGGCAAACGGCCTTTTTCGCCGTTCCGGTCGAAATAACGTAGAGAGTGCCGATATAATAGAGTAAAGAGGAACGGCAGATGGAAAGGGGATTGGCAATGAGCACCGTAAGAGAAATTGTGGAACAGCTGCAGGCTGCGGAGGAACCTAAAGAGTGGATGGAAGAGCTCCGTGCCGATTCACGTGCAGGGGTGAAAGCCGCCTTGAACCGTTGGAATCGCCAATATGAGAAAAAAAAGAAGATTCGGGAGGAATTTGATAAGAAATGTGCCTTCGATTTGGCATATGCCCCGTTTGAAGGTGCATTGATTGCCGGTGTAGATGAAGCGGGAAGGGGGCCGCTCGCAGGCCCTGTCGTCAGCGCAGTCGTCATATTGCCTAAGGAAACACCTGAATTGATCGGACTGGACGATTCCAAAGCAATCCCGAAAGAGGAGAGGGAACGGCTTGCACGGAAAATCCGCGAAACGGCTGTCGCCTATTCAGTCCACGTCCAATCGGTAGAAAAAATCGATGAAATAAATATTTACGCGGCAACCCGGGATTCGATGGAACAAGCGGTGAACGCCTTGCCGATTCAGCCGGATATCGTACTCGCCGATGCTATGACCTTATCCGTGGCTTGCCGTACCGAGTCAATCATTAAAGGGGATGCGCAAAGTTTAGCAATTGCCGCCGCATCCATTTTGGCAAAAACGACAAGGGATGCGTTGATGGAAGAGCTACATGAACAATATCCCGCTTACCAATTCGCAAAGAACGCCGGCTATGGGACGAGTGAACATTTGAATGCGCTGCGGTTGCACGGTCCGTGCAGCCACCACCGGACAACTTTCGAACCGATCAAGACGATGCTGGGAGAGAGGGGGCAGGAAATTGGATTATCCGATCATGACGCCATTGACCAGCCAATCAGCAACGGGCATCAGTCAAAACAGGCCGCTTACTCTAAATGAGGGGCAATTATTCCATGGGCAAGTGAAGCAATTATTCCCAGGGCAAATGGCAGAAGTGCAAATCGGGTCCCACAAACTTGTTGCCAAGCTGGAAGTGCCGATGAAGGCGGGTGACGCCTATTATTTCCAAGTGAGTGCAGTGAAGCCTGAACTGCAGCTGAAAATCATTTCAGGCCCTCTCCAAGGCACGGAAGGACAAGGGCGCCAGCTGGGCAGCTTGTTGGAGGCGATGCAGTTGCCGAAGACCGCAGAAATGCAATCCCTCGTCGCTTTTGCTATGAAACAGAAATTGCCGATGACCCGGGAGCAATTATTGGCTGCTGAGCAGTTGATGAAACTGGTTCCTCGCGCCCAATTGCCTGAGGCGTTGGCGACCATCCAAAAGCTGATTGATGTGAAGTTGCCGCTTACGGATGCTCATTTCCGTTCGGTATTTGGGGTCCAAGCGAAGGAAGGTCTACAAACATTGTTCCAGTCATTCAGCACTGCACTTTCCGCGGAACAGGCCATCTCTCCGCAGGTAAAAGAGGCCATCCTGGCGTCGTTAGGAAGAATAACGCAGCCGTTCGGACAAGCGACGGGAGGGGCTATCCTCGGGCAAGCCATCCTTACTTTGCTCAATCCGGGAGAGACGGCAGAAACAAAATTCAATGTCCTCCAGTTATTGAAAAATGCAGATATTCTGCCTGCCCGCACCTCCTTGGCGAACATTCAGCAAGTGCTCACCTCTTTATTGACAGAGGGAGGGTCGGAGCGCCCATTACCTACACTAGCGGGCGCCTCCCAGGCATCGCAAGCAACGGCTCAGAATCGGGAAACGTCCCAGACGCCATCAGCCGTCCCACTGACTACGGCAGCGGAATCGAAAGCTACTCCTGTCCAGGCAGCCCCAACGGAAAGCCCGAAAGCGAACGTCGCCCCGGCGCCAAACCAACCCGCTGCACTAGGACAAGCAACAACATCGGTCTTACAGCAACTCGTTGGACTATTGAGGCAAGTGGCCGCATCACCTCCCGATCAAGCGGCCATCCAGTTCGAAGGGGCAAAGGCGCTTCTAGCCAATGAAAATAGTTTGACCGGGTCACAGAGGAACGAGTTGACCGCTATCATCGATCGAGTAGCCCAGGCTCAACCGTCCCCCGGGAATACGGCCAATTTCGTCCAACAACTAAGCCAAGCCATTTACCGTATCTCTGCGCAGCAGGCGATCACAGAACCATTTTCACCAGTGACGGTGCTCCAAGGGACGGAACGCCTCGAATCCGTCATCCGGCTTGCGGAGCGTTCCGACAACCCGACAATCCAAAAAATGGTACAAAATGCGGAGGCATCGATAGCTAATGCGATTGACGGAAAAGCTATGAAAGATGCAATTCAGAGTATCATCCGGTCGTTCGGCCTCCAGTACGAAGCCGAATTGCTGTCGAAAGAGCCGGACATCGCGCGGCTGGCGGAATCTTTAAAACCTCAATTGATCGCATTAATGAGGGACTCTTCGATGTCTCCAGTACTTCGTGAGACGGCGGAAGCGATTGTCATGCGCATGAATGGTCCGTTGATCCAATCGGGCGAGACGGGGATTCAGCACCAGCTTGTCATGCAGGTGCCGCTTGAACTATTCGGCAGGAAAATCGATTCGACTTTGCAATGGTCCGGCAGAATGAAAGAGGATGGGAAAATCGATCCGGATTATGCCAGGATTTTATTCTACCTCGATTTGGAATCGATTGAGAAGACGGTTATCGATATGCAGGTTCAGAACCGCGTCGTGTCCGTTACGGTTTTCAATGACGAGGACGGCTTGAGAGCGATCGGGGCACCGCTGCAGACCAGGTTGAAGAATGGGCTTTCAGAAGCGGGCTATACATTATCCGGCGTATTCTTCAAGCCTTTTGCTGAAGAAGTGAAGCCGGAGGCCAAAAAAGCAAGCCCGATCCAAACGGATGGCCAAGGAGTTGACTTCCGCATATGAATGACGAACGCCATGTCCGAAAGGAGGCGGTGGCCCTTTCCTATGATCCGAATACCGGGGATGCGCCAAAAGTGGTCGCGAAAGGGAAAGGGAAAATCGCCGAAACTATTTTGGAGAAGGCAAAAGAACATAACGTGCCGATTCAAGAGGATCCGAGTTTGGTAGAGATTTTAGGGCAGCTGCAATTGGATCAATCCATCCCGGAAGAACTGTATTTGGCGGTCTCCGAAGTGTTCGCCTATATCTATCATATCGACAGGGAACACGGGTTGAGCAAGAAGGACCCCAGAGGGGAAAAGAAGTAAAAGTTGTGAACATTTTTCGCCAAACCTCTACATTCAGCATTCAATTGTGGACATTATTTGACATGTTTACTACAATAGATAAGGCAGTAAATTATGAGATAGTAGTTCGATGGGAGGATTTAAGATGAATATCCATGAATATCAAGGTAAACAGCTACTTAGAGAATATGGTGTAGCGGTTTCAAACGGCCTTGTTGCTTTTTCACCGGAAGAAGCGGTAAAAGCAGCGAAGGAACTCGGTACGGACGTCATCGTTGTTAAAGCACAGATCCACGCAGGTGGACGAGGAAAAGCGGGCGGAGTCAAGATTGCAAAATCTCTTGACGAAGTGCGTGCGTACGCAAAGGAATTGCTCGGTAAAACATTGGTCACTCACCAAACAGGCCCGGAAGGTAAAGAAGTCAAACGTCTTCTGATCGAAGAAGGTTCTGACATTAAGAAAGAGTACTACCTTGGACTTGTCCTTGACCGTGCAACTGACCGTGTAACACTTATGGGCTCAGAAGAAGGCGGAATGGACATCGAGGAAGTTGCAGAAGCGACTCCTGAAAAAATCTTCAAAGAAGTGATCGATCCGGTTGTTGGTCTGACAGGCTTCCAAGCACGTCGTATGGCTTTCAACATGAATATTCCAAGTCACCTCGTAAACAAAGCTGCGAAATTCATGCTTGGCCTGTACCAAGTATTCGCGGAAAAAGATGCTTCCATCGTTGAAATCAACCCACTTGTTGTAACAGGCGATGATAATGTACTTGCTCTTGACGCAAAGTTCAACTTTGATGCAAACGCATTGTACCGACACAAAGATATTTTGGAACTTCGTGACTATGACGAAGAAGATCCGAAGGAAATTGAAGCTTCGAAGTATGATCTTAGCTATATTTCCCTTGATGGAAATATCGGCTGCATGGTTAACGGCGCAGGTCTTGCGATGGCGACTATGGATACGATCAACTACTACGGCGGATCACCGGCCAACTTCCTTGATGTTGGGGGCGGCGCGACTGCTGAAAAAGTTACAGAAGCATTCAAAATTATCCTCTCTGACGAAGCGGTCAAAGGAATCTTCGTTAACATTTTCGGTGGTATCATGAAATGTGACGTCATCGCAGAAGGTGTTATCGCAGCTGCGAAAGAAGTCGGTCTTCAAGTACCTCTAGTCGTTCGTCTGGAAGGGACAAACGTCGACAAAGGTAAACAGCTATTGAACGAATCCGGATTGAATATCATCGCTGCCGATTCTATGGCGGACGGTGCTCAAAAAATTGTTGAACTCGTAGGCTAAGAAAGGCAGGGACAAACGATGAGTATTTATATTAACAAAGATACAAAAGTTATCGTACAAGGAATCACAGGCTCTACAGCACTTTTCCATACGGAACAAATGCTGGAGTACGGAACAAAAATCGTCGGCGGTGTAACACCTGGTAAAGGTGGCACAGAAGCTGCAGGCGTACCTGTATTCAACACAGTTGAAGAAGCGGTAAAAGCGACAGGCGCAAACGTTTCGGTCATTTATGTACCAGCTCCATTCGCAGCAGACGCAATCATGGAAGCTGTTGACGCAGAGCTTGATATGACAATCTGTATTACAGAGCATATCCCTGTTCTTGACATGGTCAAAGTGAAGCGTTACATGGAAGGTAAGAAAACACGTCTAGTCGGACCGAACTGCCCAGGTGTCATCACAGCGGACGAATGTAAAATCGGTATCATGCCTGGATACATTCATACAAAAGGGCATGTAGGCGTTGTATCTCGTTCTGGAACTTTGACGTATGAAGCAGTTCACCAACTGTCACAAGCCGGCATCGGTCAAACGACAGCTGTTGGTATCGGCGGAGACCCGGTAAACGGAACAAACTTCATCGACGTCTTGAAAGAATTCAATGAAGATCCTGAGACATATGCAGTCGTCATGATCGGTGAAATCGGCGGTACTGCAGAAGAAGAAGCTGCTGAATGGATCGCTGCAAACATGAAAAAACCAGTTGTCGGCTTCATCGGCGGACAAACGGCTCCAGAAGGTAAACGTATGGGTCACGCAGGTGCAATTATTTCCGGTGGAAAAGGAACAGCTGCTGAGAAAATCAAAGCACTTAATGCTGCTGGCGTTGAAACTGCGGACACGCCATCTGTCATCGGCGAGACGTTGATCAAAGTAATTAAAGAAAAAGGCCTGTACGAAAAGTGTAAAACACATTAAGATGAAGATGCAGCGCATCCAATGCGCTGCATCTTTTTATACTTGGCATATGGCACGCCAGTCTCATTCCCATGCCGGACTGCCGTGGTGTAAAGGAATAGCTGAATAGGAGGGTTTCCATGGACTTGACTGAACAGGAAAGACGTCTGCTAGCGCTCCATTACGTCTATCCCGTCCCATTGAACAGATTGGAAAATCTTTTCGAGAACGATCCCACACTCGAAAAATTGTATGCGTACCGATCGGGTCAGTTGGCCGATTTGTTGAACATCCCATTCTCAAAAGCGGACCGCTTGCACGAAAAGCTGCAGCAACAAAAGACCATCCCCTTTGTACAGCTCTACGAACGGGAAAAGATCATCCCCATACCGTTCACACACCCATATTACCCTGATTCATTACACAACTTAATTGACCCGCCTGCCGTCCTGTATACGAAAGGCGATTGGACTTTTTTAGGAAAATCGCATAAGATAGCGATTATCGGCTCCCGGAAAGCGACAACCTACTCATTGGAAGCGCTTTCCCTTATCGTGCCCCCGCTTGTGGAGCACGGGATGGTTGTCGTTTCGGGCTTGGCTAAAGGAGCAGACGCCATGGCCCATGAAGCGGCATTGTCATACGGAGGCCGTACCATCGCCGTTTTGGGACATGGTTTATTCCATTTGTATCCTAAAGAAAATGAGAAATTGGCCAAGAGGATGGGCGAAGAACAATTATTGATCACCGAGTATCCGCCCTATGTCCGACCAGCCAAATGGACATTTCCGATGCGGAATCGGATTATCAGCGGAATTTCCGAAGCCATCATTGTCACAGAATCGACAGAAAAAAGCGGAACGATGAGTACTGTCCTGCATGCTCTCGACCATGGAAAAGATGTTTTCGCCGTGCCCGGGCCGATTACATCCGCATTTTCCTTGGGGCCGAATAAATTATTACACGAAGGTGCGCAACCGCTTTGGAACGGTTTTCAAGTCGTCGGATCGCTCATTTCTGATCGCTAAACAGATCGCCTCCTTATTAAAACCTTGCATTTCTCAACAATCTAGTATACATTTTGCAACAGATATTCTTTTGAGCCCTAAATCAAAAAGAGGAACATAACCGGGACGATCTGAATAGCCGCATCCTATGATCCCGGACTTGTAAAAACCTTCTATATCACGTACCAACTAAATAAAGAGAACCTCTATAAGGAGGCAGATGTAATGGCAGACTACTTAGTGATTGTGGAATCACCAGCAAAGGCAAAAACGATCGAGCGTTATCTCGGGAAAAAATATAAAGTGCGGGCATCGCTCGGGCACTTGCGGGATCTCCCACGCAGTCAAATGGGAATCGATACAGAAAATAATTATGAACCAAAATATATTACGATCCGCGGGAAGGGACCTATCCTGCAAGAATTAAAAAAAGATGCGAAAAAAGCGAAAAAAATCTTTCTCGCGGCTGACCCCGACAGGGAAGGGGAAGCAATTGCATGGCATTTAGCCCATCAACTTGGCGTTGATACCAAGTCGGATTGCAGAGTCGTGTTCAACGAAATCACGAAAGATGCCATCAAGGAATCTTTCAAAAACCCGCGGCCGATCGATATGGACTTGGTGGATGCCCAACAGGCACGTAGAATATTGGACCGGCTCGTCGGGTATAACATCAGTCCGATATTATGGAAGAAAGTGAAGAAGGGATTATCGGCGGGAAGAGTTCAATCCGTCGCGCTCCGTCTCATTATTGATCGGGAAAATGAAATCAAGAACTTTGTCCCGGAAGAATACTGGAGCATCACCGGTTTGTTTGAAAAGAATAAGAAAGAATTTGAAGCGGCGTTTTATGGCGATGCCAAGAAAAAAGTGAAGCTGACGAACAAAGAGCAAGTCGATGAGATTTTGAAAAGCCTCGAGGGAGATTCATTCACGATACAGAATGTCGTCAAGAAAGAACGGAAACGGAATCCTGCGCTTCCGTTCACGACATCCTCTTTGCAGCAGGAAGCGGCAAGGAAATTGAATTTCCGGGCGAGGAAGACAATGATGCTTGCCCAGCAGCTATACGAGGGCATCAATCTTGGCAAAGAAGGGAATGTCGGTTTGATCACGTACATGCGTACCGATTCAACCCGGATTTCCGATACGGCGAAAGAAGAAGTGAAGTCCTTCATTGAGAAAACGTATGGCAATGAGTATGTAACGAAATCAGCTCCCGCTGTCAAAAAAGAGTCAGGAAACACGCAGGACGCCCACGAAGCGGTCCGTCCGACATCCGCCTTGCGGACACCATCGGAATTGAAGGCAGTGCTCTCACGGGACCAATTGCGGCTTTACAAGCTAATCTGGGAGCGGTTTGTCGCGAGTCAGATGGCTCCAGCGGTCCTAGATACGGTGTCAGTCGACTTGGTCAATGGGGATGTCCGGTTCCGTGCGAACGGCTCGCAAGTGAAATTCCACGGATTCATGAAAGTGTATGTGGAAGGCGATGACGATCAGGCGGAAGAGAAGGACCGGATCCTGCCTCCCTTGGAAGAAGGGGAGCAGATCAAGTATAATAAGATCGATCCGAAACAGCATTTCACACAGCCGCCTCCACGATATTCCGAGGCGCGTCTCGTCAAGACGCTGGAAGAGCTCGGAATCGGCCGTCCTTCCACCTATGCGCCAACCTTGGACACGATCCAGAAACGCGGCTATGTCACATTGGATGCTAAGCGATTCGTCCCGACTGAACTTGGGGAAATCGTCCATCAAGCGATGAATGAATACTTTCGTGATATAATAGATGTCGAGTTTACAGCGCAAATGGAAAAAGGGCTCGATAATGTCGAGGAAGGCAATATCAAATGGGTGCAAGTCATCGATGATTTCTACCGGGATTTTGAAAAGCATGTGCAAGTTGCGGATGCTGAAATGGAAAAAATCGAAATCAAAGATGAGCCGGCTGGTGAAGATTGTGAGAATTGCGGCTCGCCGATGGTATACAAATTGGGTCGTTACGGTAAGTTCATGGCTTGCTCCAACTTCCCGGATTGCCGGAATACGAAGACGATCATGAAACCGATCGGCGTCACTTGTCCAACTTGTAAAGAAGGGCAGGTCGTGGAACGGAAGGGAAAAACGAAGCGCGTCTTTTATGGGTGCGACCGATATCCAGACTGTGACTATGTATCGTGGGATAAGCCGATTGCCCGTCCTTGCCCGAAATGCGAAAGCACACTTGTTGAAAAACGGTTGAAAAAAGGTGTTCAGATTCAATGTACGAAGTGTGATTATAAAGAAGATGAACAGTAAATTATTTTATTAAAGAAGGTGACGGGATGACACCCATCGTAAATGTCATAGGAGCTGGTCTTGCAGGAAGTGAGGCAGCGTGGCAGATTGCCAGCCGCGGAGTGAAGGTCCGCTTGTTTGAAATGAGACCGGTTAAACAGACGCCGGCCCACCATACGGATAAATTTGCCGAGCTTGTTTGCAGTAACTCATTGCGTGCCAATACACTAACGAATGCTGTAGGAGTCATAAAAGAGGAGATGAGGCGGCTGGATTCCCTCATCATCAAAGCGGCTGATACTTGTGCTGTGCCGGCAGGGGGAGCCTTGGCGGTAGACCGTCATGAATTTGCAGGGAATGTGACCGAGGCGATTCGCAACCATCCGCTGATTGAGGTCATCGAAGGTGAAGTGACCGCCATTCCAGAGGGAATCACGGTCATTGCCACCGGTCCACTGACATCACCTGCGCTGGCAGAACAAATTCGTGGCCTGACTGGTGAGGAATATTTGTATTTTTATGATGCGGCAGCTCCGATCATCGAAAAAGATTCGATCGATATGTCGAAGGTCTACTTGAAATCCCGTTACGATAAAGGTGAAGCGGCTTATCTGAATTGTCCGATGGACGAAGAGGAGTTCGAGCGGTTCTATAATGCCCTCGTTTCTGCAGAAGTCGTCCCGTTAAAAGAGTTCGAGAAGGAAATTTACTTTGAAGGCTGCATGCCGGTTGAAGTGCTTGCATCCCGTGGAGAAAAAACTTTGCTGTTTGGTGCCCTGAAGCCGGTTGGGCTAGAACATCCAGAAACCGGGAAGCGGCCGAAAGCGGTAGTCCAGCTGCGCCAGGATGACGCGGCCGGCACGTTGTACAATATCGTTGGCTTCCAGACCCATATGAGATGGGGAGATCAAAAAGAAGTGATCAAACTCATCCCTGGACTGGAAAATGTTGAAATTGTCCGTTATGGTGTCATGCATCGTAACACATTCATCAACTCGCCACGAGTAATGGATGCGACGTATCAGTTGAAGTCCAATCGCCAATTGTTCTTCGCAGGTCAAATGACGGGCGTGGAAGGCTACGTGGAATCGGCCGGCTCCGGCTTAATTGCCGGCATCAATGCAGCCCGTCTTGCGCTTGGTGAGGAACCGATCGTTTTCCCTGCGGAAACGGCATTGGGAAGCATGGCCCGCTATATCACGGAAGCGGATTCGAAAAACTTCCAACCGATGAATATCAATTTCGGACTCTTTCCGGACTTAGGGGAGCGCATCAAATCTAAAGTAGAACGTGCAGAAAAACATGCAGATCGGGCGTTGGCTGCATTAGCTTCCTTCCAGCCGACCGTCGTCCAATGAAAAAAAGAAGTCCAGGTCATTGACCGATGGACTTCTTTTTTTGTGAAAACGTTTACTTAGAAAATGGAAATAAACGGCGCGGTGACGGGATTTCTGGCAAAAACCTCTTTAAATTGTGTCTGAAAAACGACAACGTTGACAGATGTCGGACATCTCGATGTTCGAGAGTTGCCTGTTGTCCGTCAATTATTGTATAGTGATTCGTGGATGACTTTTGAATTTCTAGATTAGTCTTCATTTTCGTGTTATTGGGAATTATTTGAACCAAAACCTTTCCATTTTGAACTCTTATCTGTTATAATTCTCTAGGCATTTCAACTTGATTCAGCAAAATCCCATATTCCCATAAGTGACGTGGATGAATGCTGGATAAGCATGTAATTCGACGGAGATACAAAACCCAGCTGAATAAAATTGGGCTTCCTGCGGATGTCACAGTTTTTTAAGGGAGTCAAAGGACGGAATCCTAAATTACAGGTTCCTTAATTTCCGTAAATGAGCACAGAAATATGGCAAATCGAACCTTACACTGTCCGATTTGCAATTACGCCAAGGCGTGATTGATCATATGGAGGTGGCGAAGATGACTTTACAACCTATAAGCATCCGGGATGAATATCTCTCATATGTACGTTTGGAAAAGAATTATTCTTCATACACCGTTTCAGAATATGAAAAAGACGTAAACGAATTTCTTGAATTTTTGAAAGTCGAAGGACTGGGAAGTTTGGAGGAGGTTACGTATCCGGTAGCCCGGCTGTATGTAACCCGGCTCTATGATAAGAATCTTTCCCGGTCTACCATTTCCAGAAAAATCTCTTCCGTACGTTCGTATTTCAAATTTGCCAATGCCCGGTATGATATTTCAGATATCGCATTCCGGTCTTTGCACCATCCAAAGAAGGAAGAACGGCTTCCGGCTTTTTTTTATGAAGAGGAATTGAAGTCTTTGTTTGATGCTTGTGATGGGACGGATAAGAAATCCTTGCGGGATCGTGCGCTGCTTGAGTTGTTATACGCGACGGGTATAAGGGTAAGTGAACTAACAGGGATCCGTCTGAAAGACCTGGATGATCAGCTTGGCATTGTCATGGTGATGGGGAAAGGCCGCAAGGAGCGATATGTTCCATATGGTGAGTTTGCACAAACGGCATTGAGTATGTATTTGGCGGAGAGCAGGCCCCTATTGGTGAAACTAAAAGCGCATGATGCATTGTTTGTCAATTTACGGGGCGACCCTTTGACCGATGGCGGAGTGCGCCATATTTTGAAAATGCTCATGGAACGTGCGTCACTTCATTCCAAAATCTATCCGCATATGATCCGGCATACGTTTGCGACGCATCTTCTGTCAAACGGTGCGGATATGAGGACAGTCCAGGAATTGCTAGGCCATAGTCATCTTTCATCGACGCAAGTCTACACTCATATTACGAAAGAGCATTTGAGGAGAACCTATATGAATACGCATCCGCGTGCATAGGAGGATGAATGAATGGAATTCCATGCTACAACGATATTTGCCGTCCGTCACAACGGTTCCTGCGCAATGTCCGGGGATGGACAAGTGACGGTCGGCAATCAGGTTGTCATGAAGCATACCGCCAAAAAAGTCCGACGAATATTCGGTGGCAAAGTGCTGGCCGGGTTCGCAGGATCGGTAGCCGACGCTTTTACACTATTCGAATTATTCGAAGGGAAATTGACCGAGTATAATGGCAATCTTCAAAGGGCTTCCGTCGAACTCGCCAAAGAGTGGCGAGGCGATCGGATTTTGCGGAAGCTGGAAGCGATGCTGATCGTGATGGATAAAGATCGTCTGTTGCTTGTTTCAGGTACGGGTGAAGTGATCGAGCCGGACGATGGGATCCTGGCGATTGGCTCGGGCGGCAACTACGCGCTTGCGGCAGGCCGTGCTTTGAAGAAATATGGCGGTGACCGGATGACTGCTGCTGAAATTGCACAGGCTGCATTGGAGACGGCTGCAGAAATATGCGTCTATACGAATGATCAGATCATTGTGGAGGTGCTGGAATGAGCTTTAAACAAGAACTCACCCCGAAGCAATTGACTGCTTATCTCGATCGTTATATCGTGGGGCAGGATCAGGCCAAACGGGCGGTCGCTGTTGCGATTCGAAACCGCTACAGACGTAGCCTGCTGACAGATGAGGAAAAAAGCGAAATCATTCCGAAAAATATTTTAATGATTGGACCGACTGGGGTTGGGAAGACTGAAATTGCGAGGAGAATTGCCAAACTCGTCAATGCCCCGTTTGTCAAAGTGGAAGCGACCAAATTTACGGAAGTGGGATATGTCGGGCGCGATGTGGAATCCATGGTCCGGGATTTGACGGAGGCTGCCGTCCGGATCGTTCGCGAAGAGAAGCGGGAAGCGGTGAAGGAACAAGCTGCCAAACTGGCTGAAGAACGCCTTGTCGAACTGCTCGTACCTAGTCGTAAGAAAAACGGCGGCATGCAAAACCCGTTTGAAATGCTCTTCGGAGGGCAAAAGAACGTACAAGACGAACCAGACCAGGCAGAACTAACAGAATTGAGTCGAAAACGGTCCGATATTAAGGTGAGCCTTCTCGCAGGCCGGCTGGAAGAAGAAATGATCACAGTGGAGGTCACTGCACAGCAACCGTCGCTGTACGATGCCCTGCAAGGGTCCGGCATGGAACAGATGGGCGCCAATATGCAGGATGCCTTGTCTTCTTTGATGCCGAAGAAAACAGTGAACCGCAAGATGAAGGTAAAAGACGCCCGTAAAGTGCTGGAGGCGGAAGAGGCCGACAAGTTGATCGACCAAGACGAAATCGCTCGGCATGCCGTCGAGCTGACCGAACAATCCGGCATGATCTTCATCGACGAAATCGATAAGATCGCAAGCCGCGGCGGAGCGGGTTCCTCAGCCGATGTATCGAGGGAGGGCGTTCAGCGGGATATCCTTCCCATTGTAGAAGGGTCGTCGGTTTCGACAAAATACGGCACGGTAAAAACGGATTTCATCCTTTTCATCGCTGCTGGGGCATTCCATATTGCAAAGCCGTCGGATATCATTCCGGAATTACAAGGGAGATTCCCAATCCGCGTGGAACTGGAAAAACTCTCGAAAGAGGATTTTACGCGTATTTTGAAAGAACCTGATTTCTCCTTGATTCGTCAATATGAGAAGTTATTGGAGACGGAGAATGTCATTCTTGAATTTACGGACGACGCAATCGATCGAATTGCGGAGATCGCCTTCGAAGTGAATGATAATACCGAAAATATTGGAGCGAGGCGCCTACATACCATCTTGGAGAAGCTCCTCGAAGAATTGTCGTATGAAGCGGCAGACATCGGACCTGCTACTATCAAGATTACACCTGCATATGTCGATGGGAAGTTGAATAATATCGCAAAAGATAAAGATTTGTCACAATTTATCTTATAAAAAAGTCGAATTAGTTTAATTAATGATTAAAAACCTTTAGAATATTCTATAAACGAGACAATCCTAAGGAGGAAAATTAGAAATGACTTTATTAGCTAAAACACGTGAAATCAATGCCATGCTGCAAGAGTCTGCGGGAAATCCAGTCAATTTTAAAGAAATGGCGGAAGAATTGAGCAAAGTGATCGAATGCAACGCATTCATCGTGAGCCGCAGAGGTAAATTATTGGGACTTCAAATTCATCAACAAATCGAGAACGAGCGCATGAAGAAAATGTTCCAAGAGCGCCAGTTCCCGGAAGAGTACACGAACGGCCTTTTCGAAGTGCGGGAAACGTCACCGAACCTTGATGTTTTTAGCGAACATAGTGTGTTTCCGAACGAAAACCGCGACCTATTCAAAGAAGGACTCACGACCATCGTTCCGATTATCGGTGGCGGAGAACGCCTTGGTACGCTAATTTTGGCAAGACTGCAAGAAAAATTCACTGAGGATGATTTGATCCTTGCGGAATATGGTGCCACTGTCGTCGGTATGGAAATCCTTCGTGAAAAAACGGAGCAAATCGAAATCGAAGCGCGGAGCAAAGCAGTCGTTCAAATGGCGATCAATTCCCTATCCTATAGTGAGCATGAAGCGATCGAGCATATTTTCAATGAGTTGGATGGGAATGAAGGCTTGCTGGTTGCATCCAAAATTGCGGACCGTGTCGGTATTACAAGATCGGTCATCGTCAATGCGTTGCGTAAACTGGAAAGCGCCGGTGTCATTGAATCCCGTTCGCTCGGTATGAAAGGGACGTACATCAAAGTTTTAAACAGTAAATTCCTTGAAGAATTGGAAAAGCAAAAATCATAAACTGCCCGGATTCGGCTAAGGCAGACCAACTGCCCAGCCGTTCTCTGAAAATAATTACTTCTTCCTAATTAGGGGGAAGTTTTTTATTTCGAGAAATTTATACACATATATGGGAACTATATCCACTTGAGGTGTCGCTAAGGCAAACGGCCTAAAATACTGGCCAGATTATTTTTGCAATCAATAAAAAGGCTATTTTGTACCATTTAAATTGTGCTATATTTCATAGACAAGGATTGACGAAATCCGCTACAATAGAGTTATATGTTGAAAATGGAAGAATAATAGAAGATTAAAATATAAAGTGAGAAATGATCTTGGGAGAGGTGTGTTTTTTTGAATATCTTTGGCTCATCGATATCGAATTTGGAGCGGGGACTGGATTATTCAGCTACTAAAGCAAAGGCGATTTCACAAAACATCGCAAACGTAGACACTCCGAATTACAAAGCGAAAAATGTCAGCTTCAAAGAGATGTTTGCGAATGCGAAAATGGAAAATTTGCAAGCATACCGGACCGACGAGCGTCATATCCCTTTTCGCCAACAGGCTTCGCATCCGGGGGTCTTCAGCTACTCCAATTTCCGATACCGCCAGGACGGGAATGGTGTCGATATGGATAAGGAACAATCAGATCTTGCGGCGAACCAAATCTACTATAATGCTTTAATCGACAGATTGAATGGCAAATTTAATACATTGCAAAATGTGATTAAAGGAGGAGGACGTTAACGATGTCAATTTTCCATAGTTTAAATACGTCGGCTTCCGCATTGACGGCACAAAGGATGCGGATGGATGTTATTTCTTCCAATATGGCAAATATCGACACGACGCACGGCCGGATGGTCGATGGTGAGTGGCAACCGTATCGCCGGAAGACTGTTACGTTCCAACCGCGGGAAGGCCAGTTTGCCACTATGCTGCAAGCTGCGATGGGAAGGTCGGTAAAAGGCTCGGCTGGATACGGAGTCACGGTTTCCCGTATCAAGGAAGACACGGAAACGCCATTCAAACTCGTATTCGATCCGACACATCCGGATGCCAATGAGGAAGGGTATGTTTCCATGCCGAACGTTGACCCGCTAAGGGAGACGATCGACCTCTTATCGGCGACCCGTTCCTTTGAAGCGAATGTGACGGTAATGAATGCGAACAAAGCGATGCTCATGAAAGCACTTGAAATCGGAAAATAATATAAGGGGTTGACAAAATGGCTATTCAGCCTTTATCCGTCATCAGTCCTGCAATTGGACAGACGAGAATCGGGACTGGTGTCCAACCGACACCGTACGAAGCGCAGCAAAGTTTCGGGAACTTCTTGAAAGCGGCTATTAACGAAGTGGATAAGAAGCAGATCGAATCGGATAAAATGACGCAAAAGCTGGTGCTTGGCGGTGATGTAGAACTTCATGACGTCATGATCGCAGCACAAAAAGCTTCCGTTGCGTTAAATGCGACGATGGAAGTGCGTAACAAAGTAGTAGAAGCGTATCAGGAAATCATCCGGATGCCTGTCTAATCGGATATGTTGTTCTGAATACGTAAAGTGACCGGGGGATTAGAATGAATGAGAGATTAGCGAAAATCAGAGCGGATATACGTGAGTTCTGGTCAAGCCGTACGAAAAAACAAAAAATCACATATATCGGTTCTGCTTCAGCGGTCATCCTACTTGCTGCCTTCCTAACGTTTTTCCTATCTAGGACGGAATACGCACCGCTCTATTCGGATGTGCCCCGGACTGAAATAGGACGGATCAAAGAGGCTCTTGACAGCCAAGGCGTCCCGAACAAAGTGGCGCCCGGAGGCACATCCATCCTTGTGCCGAAGGAACGTGTCGATGAACTGCTCGTAACCTTGGCAGTGGAAGGAATCCCAAGTTCCGGCACACCGAATTATTCCTTTTTCACAGAAAATGCAAGCTTTGGAATGACGGACAATGAATTCAATATGGCGAAGCTCTCGACTATGCAAAATGAACTTGCGAACCTGATCAAAGGGGTCGAAGGCGTAAAAGATGCCAAAGTGATGATTACTCTGCCGAACGAAAGCGTCTTTTTGAATGACAGCGTCCAGCAGGCGAGTGCGTCCATTGTTCTGAATACCGACCCGGGACATCAGTTCACGGAACCGCAAATCAGGGCGTTATATACACTTGTATCAAAAAGCCTTCCGAATTTGTCAACTGACGACATCGTCATCATGAATCAGTACTCCGAGTATTACGATATGAAGGATGACACGAATTCATACGGGACAAGCGTGACCGATCAAATTGCCATCAAGAAGACAATCGAACGCGATTTGCAGCGTCAACTGCAGTCAATGCTCGGTACGATGATGGGCCATGACAAAGTGCTCGTCTCCGTTACGACGGATATTGATTTTCATTTGGAAAACAGGGAAGAGAATCTAGTGACGCCGGTAGATGAAGAGAGTATGGAAGGGATTGCGCTCAGCGTCCAACGGATTACGGAATCATTTACTGGTACCGGTGCAGGGGCAGGTGGTACACCGGAAGCGGAGGACCCGACGGATAACCGGACAGGCTTCGTGGAAGGAACTTTCGGGAATGGTGATTATGAGAGGATCGAAGAGACGGTCAATAACGAAGTCAACCGGATCCGTAAAGAAATTGTCGAAAGCCCGTATAAAATCCGGGATATCGGAATCCAAGTGGTAGTCGATTCGGATCCGGCATCCATGGCACCAGGGTTGCAGGGGAACATCGAACAGCTCCTATCCACAGTTGTGCGCACATCCTTGGACAAAGTGGCTGCCGGCGAATTGACGGAAGAGGCCATCAACGACAAAATCTTCGTCTCCGCTCAACCATTTGAAGGAAAACCGGATCTGTCGACTGACTCACAGCCGATTAACATACCGTGGTGGGTCTATGTAATTGGCGCAGCTCTCCTGCTCGTAATCGGGATTCTCGTATTTGCGTACTTCCGTAAACGGCGGAGAGAAAGAGAACTGGAAGAAGAACTGGTCTTTGAAGAACAACAAGCCGCCATCGAGGTGGATGATATCAATACCGAGGTGGAAACGGAAGGGACCCTTCGACGGAAGCAACTTGAAAAAATGGCGAAAGAAAAACCGGAAGAGTTTGCCAAACTATTACGTACATGGATAGCCGAGGAATGACGGAGGGATGAAGAGTGGTTAAGAGAGAAAAAGGGATGACAGGGAAACAAAAAGCGGCACTCCTGCTCATTTCCCTCGGCCCGGAAGTTTCAGCGGCAGTCTATAAGCATTTGAATGAAGACGAAATCGAACGGTTGACGCTAGAGATTTCCAGCGTCAAAAAAGTGGAGTCCTCTGTGAAGGAAGAGATCATCGAAGAGTTCCATAATATCGCCTTGGCACAGGATTATATTTCCCAAGGCGGGATCGGCTATGCGAAGACCGTATTGGAAAAGGCGCTCGGCAAAGACCATGCACAAGCGATCATCAATCGCCTTACTTCGTCCTTGCAAGTGCGGCCGTTCGACTTCGCTCGCAGGGCGGATCCAGGTCAGATTTTAAACTTTATCCAGAACGAGCATCCACAGACGATTGCATTGATCCTTTCCTATTTGGAAGCGGAACAGGCCGGGATGATCCTGTCCTCGTTGCCGCAGGAAGTCCAAGCGGACATTGCCAAACGGATTGCGACGATGGATTCGACATCACCAGAAGTGATCAGCGAAATCGAAGCGGTGCTGGAACGGAAATTGTCTTCGACCGTGACACAGGACTTTACAGAAACGGGCGGCGTCGATGCAGTTGTCCAAGTGTTGAATGGTGTCGACAGGACGACGGAGAAAACGATCCTCGATGCACTGGAAATCCAGGACCCGGAACTCGCGGAAGAGATCCGCAAGCGGATGTTCGTATTCGAAGATATCGTTACGCTTGATAATCGTTCGATCCAGCGCATTATTCGTGATTGTGAAAATGAAGATTTAATTCTCTCATTGAAAGTTTCCAGCGAGGAAGTGAAGGAAGTCCTCTTCAGGAACATGTCTTCCCGGATGGCGGAATCTTTCCAAGAGGAAATGGAAATCATGGGGCCAGTACGGCTTCGCGACGTGGAAGAGGCGCAATCTCGTATTGTCGGCGTAATTAGAAGACTGGAAGATTCGGGTGAAATCATCATTGCACGTGGTGGAGGAGATGACATCATTGTCTAAAGTGTATCGCTCCCATCATACCGTTTCGGAAGAAGGCCGGACGAAAAAAATCGGTATCCGCAGTTTCGAACTGCCGCAAGAGATAGTGAACGAGGAGACTTTGTCACTCGATGCCGTCTTGGCGGAACGCGACAGGCTGCTGGAAACTGCTAATCATTCCATTGCCCAAGAGAAGGCCGTTATCGAGAGAATGAGACAAACCGCCACTGACGACATCGCGGCTATGCAAGCTGCATGGGTAGAGGAAAAGCGAGCGCTTGAACAACAGGCCTATGAAGAAGGGTTTCAAGCCGGCTTCATGGAAGGCAGGGAAAAAGCGCTAGCCGACATGGCATCTTCTGTGAAATTGGCCAATGAAACGACCGAATTATCTTATAAAAATGCCAACAAATATCTCAATAGCCAAGAGCGGGTCATCTTAGACCTAGCCATCCGCTCCGCAGAACGAATCATTGGAAAAATGATAGAAGAGAATGAGGAGACGTACTTAGATATCGTCAGAAGGGCACTGAAAGAAGCGAGGGAATCAAAAGAAGTGAAGCTCTATGTTTCACTCGATTATTTTGGGCTTGTATCGGATAACCGAGCAGAATTGTCTTCGATCTTCCCGCCTGACGTCCCGTTTCTCATTTTCGCGAATGATGATTTCGAAGCGACGGAGTGTATTGTCGAGACGAATCGAGGAAGAATTGTCGTCAGTATTGATGAACAGTTGAATGAATTAAGGGAGAAACTCGTCGAAATCATGGAAAGTGGTGATTGACGATGAAAAAAGCGGAACAGTTAACCGAATTCATTCCGAAGGTGAAAACCTTCAAAAAATTTGGGCGTGTCATTCGTGTCGTCGGGCTGATGATCGAATCGCAAGGTCCGGAAAGCTCGATCGGCGATGTATGCCGGATCCATTTGAACCGTGCAGGAGCTGAAGATGCCGTCATCTTGGCGGAAGTTGTCGGATTCAGGGAAGAGATTGTCATTTTGATGCCGTACACGGATATCCGCGACATCTCAAGCGGTTGTCTTGTAGAAGGTTCCGGAAAGCCGCTAGAAGTGAAAGTGGGAATGAACCTGGTCGGGCAAGTGCTCGACTCGATGGGCAGGCCGATCGATGGCCATCCATTGCCAAAGGGTTTGACATCTGTACGCACCGAGCATGATCCGCCGAACGCCTTGACCCGGCCGCCGATCAATGACAAGCTGGCAGTCGGCGTGAAAGCGATCGATGCGATGCTGACAGTCGGAAACGGCCAGCGGGTTGGAATTTTCGCCGGCTCGGGGGTCGGAAAAAGTACGTTGCTCGGCATGATCGCGCGAAACACGACCGCTGACCTGAACGTCATCGCTCTAATTGGGGAACGGGGTCGGGAAGTCCGTGAATTCATCGACCGCGACTTAGGTCCAGAAGGGATGAAGCGGACGATTGTCGTGGCAGCGACATCCGACCAACCGGCGCTCATGCGTATCAAAGGTGCCTTCACCGCAACAGCCATCGCTGAATATTTTCGCGATAAAGGCATGAACGTCATGCTGATGATGGACTCCGTTACCCGGGTCGCCATGGCGCAGCGGGAGATTGGATTGGCTGTCGGGGAACCGCCCGCAACACGCGGTTATACGCCATCCGTTTTCTCCATACTGCCAAAACTGCTGGAGAGGACAGGGACAAATGAACAGGGAGCCATTACAGCGTTCTATACCGTGCTCGTCGACGGCGATGATATGAACGAGCCGATCGCAGATGCGGTGCGTGGGATCCTGGACGGCCATATCGTGCTGGACCGGACATTGGCAAATAAAGGGCAATACCCGGCCATCAACGTCCTAAAAAGCGTCAGCCGGCTCATGAACCATATTGCTAGTCCCGAGCATGTCCAGTCCGCAGAAAAATTGAGAGAACTCTACTATACGTATAATAAATCGGAAGACTTGATCAACATCGGCGCCTATAAGCGAGGCACATCCAAAGAGATTGACCAAGCGATCGACTATGAGCCGCTCATCACCGGTTTTCTGAAACAAAGCTATAAAGATAATATTTCGATGGAAGAAAGCATTGAGGAACTGATCGCACTGGCATCGGGAGGCGGTAAACCGTGAGACCGTATCAGTACCGTTTTGAAAAGGTACTCACATACCGGGAACAGCAAAAGAACGAGACGGAAAGTGCCTATAAAGAATCGGTCCGGCAGTTCGAGCAAGTGGCAACCAAATTATATGAACTGCTGAAAAAGAAAGAGAACGTCGTCGAGGAGCAGCAGGTAAAAATGATGACTGGCTTCTCCATCGATAAGATCCATCACTATGCTCGTTTCATCGAAAGCATGGAAAATAAGATCGCATCGATGCAGCAGGAAGTCGTCCAAGCTAGGGTTAAGATGAATTGGTATGAAGAGAAACTTCTCGAAAAGACGCTCGAAGTCCGGAAGTTTGAGAAAATGAAGGAAAAGGACCGGGAACATTATCGCGCCGAGATGGAGCATCTGGAAGCGATACAGCTCGATGAATTATCGACGCTGAAGTACCGCAAAAAGGAAAACGGGTGGTAACGTGGCGAAAAGAAAGAAAGAGACAACTGAATTATCCGGAGGCAGCCCGGAGAAGAAAACGGGAATCTTCCAAGTCCTGTTACTGTGGTTTATCATACCTCTCCTATTTGCGGCAGCGGTGGTTCTGATCATCGCAAAATTCGCGGATGTCAACGTCTTCGACAAGGCAAAAGAGTGGTCTGCGCAAATCCCGTTGATTAGCAAGAATGCGGAGAATGAGGAAGAGGCGGCAGACGGTGACCAGTTGTTGGAAGACCGCGTCGTCTCTCTCCAAGCGGAAATCCAAGAGAAGGAAGCGCAGCTTTTCAGCTTGCAAGAAGATCTGGATAAATCCGAAGCGGAAAAAGAACAATTATTAGCGGAGCAGGAAAAACTATTAGATGAAATTGCGGCTTTGGTACGTGAAAAAGACGACACAAAGCGCAGTTTCAAAGAAGTCGTTTCTACTTTTGAAAAGATGTCCGCC
Source organism: Sporosarcina sp. FSL W7-1349 (assembly GCF_038003045.1). Lineage (NCBI taxonomy): Bacteria > Bacillati > Bacillota > Bacilli > Caryophanales > Caryophanaceae > Sporosarcina > Sporosarcina sp. FSL W7-1349. Next base: position 1,425,818 of record NZ_JBBOOK010000001.1, on the reverse strand, counting down.
AAAGCAGCGGCCCCGGTCATCACAAAAATGAGCGATGCGGAAGCAATTCGCATTCTAACTAGCTTGAAACCTGATATACTCGCACCGATATTAGAAAAGATGGAGCCGGCGGATGCTGCAAAATATACATCCATGATGACGGACTCCACAATGGCAGAATAATGGATAAAAGTAGTATAATATAAGTCGAAAGGTGGTGAAAATGTGAACCTAAGCGTTATCCAAACGATGGCAAGTATGAATGTAGGCAATACCTCACAGGTTGGAAAACCAGCCGGCTCTGCCACAAGCGCTACCGGGAATTCATTCGGTTCCGTATTCGGCAGCTTGGCAGCGAGTACTCCGGTGGCCGTAACCACAGTTCCTACTCAATCTGGAAATCAGATTTCGGATGATGCCGTCTTGGCAATCTTTAATGCAGTATCAGTCGAGGAGTTGGGACAGGCTTTCCAGGCGGTTGTGGGAAAGGGCGTGGAAGAATTTGAAGTCCCGGTAGATTTTAATCAAGAGAAAAATGAATTTATCGACGAAAGGTTTCCCCTACATTCAGTAAACCTGCAAAAAATATCAAAAGCAATTGGTATCGAACCCGAACAATTGATAGAAAGTTTACGTGCTTTATTTGAGAAAGCGGGTGTCAAGGAGTCAGAGCTGGCGGAGTTCAATACAATGACCGTAGATTTGTGGCAGATGATCGACATGATCGATAAAGTAGCACCACGGTTCTTTGAGCAATTGTCCGATGCACTTAGTGGAAAAGGAGATATCCCGAAACAGCAGGCAGTTGAACTGCTGGCTATGCTGAAAGCTGTGACAATCATTGCGCCGAAATCAGATTTGGTCCTTAAGCAGGAACAACAAATTTTTTCACTTGGAAATTACCTGAATTTATCTGGAGAACGTTTCGAAAATGTTCTAAATTCGAATACAACTAATAAGAATAGCATGGTACAATTAGTCGATGGCAGGCAGGGGTTCCGATTTAATTCGACAACGACAACAAACCAAACGATGACGGACAGTGGGAATGAAAACACGAATGCCGGACAAACGGATGTGAGGAAAGAATCAGCTCAGTCAGCAATCAGCAATGCCCATGTACCATTGTCCGCAAAGGGAGAGTTCAAGATCACCGAACTGACAAATAGCGGTACAAGTCGTAGTGAGACATTGATCAGAGAAATGCAGGCGATCATGAAAAGAGCGAACTTCGGCCAGGTCGGTGGGACGAATCGCTTACTTATCAAGCTGTATCCTGAGCATCTGGGGCAGGTTCGGATTGAATTGTTGGAAACGAATGGCATCATGACAGCACGAATTCTAGCATCGACCGCGCTAGGAAAAGAGATGCTCGATAGCCAGCAAGCCCAATTGCGACAGGCATTCGCCCATCAGAACATCCAATTAGACCGCCTCGATATATCCCAGACGATCCAGGAATCTAACCGGGGCGAAAGAGACCAGAACGCATTCAACGGACAATTTAAACGAGATCAGCAACAGTCGGAGGACCAACAACAGCAGTCCGACGAAGAAGAGATGTCATTCCAGGAATTCATGATTGAGCTGGAGGTATAGAAATGGCAACAATCGATGGACAATCACCGATTACAAGTGAGATGTACTTAATCAATAAAAAACGGGATGAACGGAAAACTGGAGATGGAACGCTTGGGAAAGATGACTTTATGAAACTGCTCATCGCCCAATTGCAAAATCAGGATCCTACCAATCCCATGAAAGATAATGAGTTCATTGCTCAAATGGCACAGTTCTCTGCCTTGGAACAGACTATGAACCTGTCGAAAGCTTTCGAGAAATTTGCGGAAGCCCAAAACCAGTCACAGTTGATCCAATATAGCCAGTTCGTCGGCAAAGGCGTTAAATGGCATGAAGTCACGGAAGAAACAGGGGAAGATGGCAAGCCGGTCATCAATGAAGGCAATGGAACCATCGTATCCATAAAATTCGTAAACGGCTCGCCGATCTTTACATTGCAGGACGGCAAGGAATTGACACCGGGCAATATTTCCGAAATCCTATCCAGCTCGAGCGGCTCATCGAACAGTTTAGTTGAAGCGAGCATGCTCATCGGCAAAAAAGTCGGATATATGGATGGAGAGGAAGAGAAGACGGGAATTGTCGCATCCGTATCGAATAAGGAAGGGAAACTGCAATACATCCTCGAAGACGGAACACGCATCGACGGGAATAGCTTCACATCCATCAGTAAATAAGGAAATCGGAGTGATCGTATGGACAATTTGAATATCCATCGCATTCCATCGCAACCGCTCATCCGCCACGGAAAACCGATGCAACCAGTCCAAAGCCCGAAGCAATCGTTCCTCGAACATTTGAACGAAGCGGTGCAGCCGGCCGAATTGAAAATCAGCAAGCACGCAACCGAACGTTTGAATGAACGGAACATCCGCATTACGGATGCCGAATGGGCGCACATCACAGACAAGGTCAACGAGGCAAAACGGAAGGGAATCAAAGAATCGCTCGTACTGATGGACCAAGCCGCACTCATCGTCAGTGCCAAAAACTCAACCGTCATCACAGCGATGGACCGCATGGAAGCGAAAGACCAACTATTCACCAACATCGACGGCACAATCGTTCTAAGTTGACATATGGCAGGACCTCCGATTGAGGATGCCATCGTACTGCCGACCGAATGAGGCAGCTACACTTTATAATCCGAGAGGGGAAAAACAAACATGCTACGCTCAATGTACTCAGGAATCTCAGGTTTGAAAAACTTTCAGACAAAATTAGACGTTATTGGTAATAACATTGCAAACGTAAATACGTATGGTTTTAAGAAGGGACGTACGATTTTTAAGGATTTGATTTCGCAGACTGTGGCGGGGGCTTCGGGTGGAAATAATTCACGCGGTGGGGTTAATCCCAAGCAAGTTGGACTTGGATCACAAATTGCAGCCATAGATACTATTCATTCAGGAGGATCTACTCAATTCACAGGAAATACGCTTGATCTTGCGATTGCAGGGGACGGATTTTTCCAAGTAGGTGAAATGAACGGGACTACGCTCGGCAATGTTCAATATACAAGAGCAGGAAACTTTTACATGGATAAGAGCGGATATTTAGTCGATGCCAATGGGAAATATTTAGTTGGAGTTGGCGGAAAAGACACATATACAGCTGTGACAGCAGATGAAACAGTAAATCCTCCAGCAACGTCAGGAACACCACCAACACCGACGGGACAAAACACACGTATTCTAATTCCCACAACAGCACAAAGTATGAGTATTGCGCAAGATGGTGCAGTAACATTTGTTGATGACGCTGGATTCTTAAGATATGCTGGGCATCTTGTCCTTGCGAAGTTTCCAAATCCAAGTGGTATGGATAAAGTAGGGGGAAACTATTTCCAACAATCGCCAAACTCTGGAACTCCATTGAGGAGTATACCTACCCAAAATGGTATCGGTGATTTAGAATCCGGCTTCCTCGAAATGTCAAACGTAGACCTTTCCGAGGAATTCACAGAAATGATCGTTGCACAACGTGGGTTCCAAGCGAACACGCGTATTATCACAACATCCGACGAGATTCTTCAGGAACTCGTGAACTTGAAACGTTGATTTTCCATATTACTAAGGTGCCAGGTTCTTATACAATTTAGAACTATGCATCTGCGATTAATAGTAAACTAGGATTGTAGCGGAAGGCGGCGACTCCAACGGGAATAGCGTTAGCCGAAGACCCTGTAGGAAAAGCCGTCACGAAGAACAGCTTTTGCACCAAAAAGCGAAGCGTTTGGCAGCAACTTTTGCCTTCAAAAATGTAGCGTTTGGCGTAACTGGATGCCTTAATTTCTGCAAGAGTACGCAGAAATCCGGTGACTGAACCCGGGATGCCAGGTGCCACCACAATTCGCAAAGTGCGCGAATGGATGTCGTTACCTGGCACCCTAGCAAGATATATACCATACAAGTACCACCCAAAAAGGAGGGTCGGGCCGGCTCTTGTGCCCGGCCCCTTACATATGATTCAAGTGACACGCCTGAATGGCACGACGTTCACATTGAACGCATTGTACATAGAAAAGGTCGAGACGTTTCCGGATACGACCATCACCCTGACGACGGGGGCCAAATACGTCGTCCTCGATACGGCTGCAGACGTCAACAGCCGGATCATCGAATTTTATAAGGCGGTCCAACTGTTGTCGAATCCGCATATCCGAGGTGACCAAGATGAAGAATAAAGTTTTGACCATATCTCTTATCATTCTAGTTTGTATTACGTTGATCGGTGTGGTGGCTCTCATTCTCGTCATGCAATTGAAAGACGACGGAACTGAAAAAGAGCCGACCATCGATGAAATTATCGAAGCTTCGGTCGATGTTCCCGAGATCACAACCAATCTGGGAGGCCGGCAATTCATCCGCATTTCGTTGAAAATCCAGACGGACAATAAAAAAGCTGCGGAAGAATTGACGAAACGTGAATTCCAAGTGAAGAACCTCGTCATTCAGGAACTGTCCGAGATGACTTCGCAAGATTTGGAAGGGAAAGCTGGGAAACGGACCTTTGAAGATGCGTTGAAATCCCAGTTGAACCCGCTCATGCAGGAAGGCGAAGTGCAAAAAGTGTACATCACTTCGTATATCATTCAATAACGTTGTACCCTGACACTACAACCGGGAGGTGGCCATATGTCCGGGGATATTTTATCCCAAAATGAGATTGACGCGCTGTTGTCCGCGTTGTCTACAGGGGAAATGTCAGCAGAAGAGATGAAGAAAGAAGAAGAGACCCGGAAGGTCAAAGTGTATGATTTCAAACGCGCCCTCCGGTTTTCAAAAGACCAGATCCGCAGCTTGACGCGGATCCATGAGAACTTTGCCCGTTTGCTGACGACGTACTTTTCGGCCCAACTGCGGACGTATATTCAGATTACTGTCGCTTCCGCCGATCAGATTCCATTCGAGGAGTTCATTCGCTCCATCCCGAATATGACGTTGATCAATATTTTCGAGGTTCCGCCGCTCGATGGCAATATTTTAATGGAAGTGAACCCGAATATCGCGTATTCGATGTTGGAGCGCCTGATGGGCGGCGTCGGCGAGAGTCCCGGCAAAGGGGATAACCTGACCGAGATCGAGACGAAGATCATGACGAACCTGTTTGAACGATCATTTGATAATTACCGGGAAGCTTGGTCTAGCATTATTGATATGGACCCATTCCTCGCTGACATGGAAATGAATCCGCAGTTCTTGCAAATGATTTCACCGAACGAAACCGTCGTGGTTATTTCTTTCAACATTGTTATCGGGGAATCTAGCGGAATGATTAATATTTGTATTCCGCATGTCGTCTTGGAACCGATTGTGCCAAATCTGTCCGTCCGATACTGGATGCAATCAAATATTAAAGAACCGACACAGGAACAGAGCGAAAAACTGCAATACCGGTTGAAACGGGCTCCGTTGCCGGTCGTCGCGGAATTGGGGAGAGGCCAAATGACGATTGAAGAATTCCTTTATCTCCAAGCCGGTGATGTCATATCACTTGACCGGAAAATTGATGAACCGCTCATCGTGAAAGTCGGCGATTTGCCGAAATTCAAAGCCCAACCGGGACACTTCAAAAACCGGATGGCGATTCAAATCATTGAGACCATGACTGGAGGGGACGAAGATGATGAGTGATAATATCCTTTCACAGGAAGAAATCGAAGCGCTGTTGCGTGGAGAGCCGATACAAAGTGAAGCGGATGCTGCCCCGTCCCCTGATCGTATCGAAACATCCGATTATTTGGATGAGATGGAGCAAGATGCTTTAGGGGAAATAGGGAATATTTCCTTCGGCAGCTCCGCCACTGCTTTGTCCGCATTGCTTGGACAAAAAGTGGACATCACGACGCCGACCATCAGTGTCGTAGCACGCGATAATCTGGAAGATGAATTCATCCATCCTTATGTCGCGATCAAAGTCGAATATACAGCTGGACTGAGTGGGGTTAATCTGCTTGTCATCAAGCAGAGTGACGCGGCGATTATTGCAGACCTTATGCTTGGCGGAGATGGCCTGAATCCGGATGAATCCCTTGGTGAAATCCACTTGAGTGCCGTCCAGGAAGCGATGAACCAGATGATGGGTTCTGCGGCGACTTCGATGTCGACCGTGTTCAATAAGAAAGTCGATATTTCGCCTCCGTCCATTGATTTAATGGACATTCAATCGGAAAAAGGGACTGAAAATATCCCACAGGAAGATTTATTGATCAAAGTCTCCTTCACCTTAAAAGTGGGTGACTTGATCGACTCGAACATTATGCAACTCCTTCCATTGCCATTCGGAAAGAGTTTGGTCGCCTCGCTCGTTGGCGGGGAAGCCGAGGAGGAAGCGGCAGCAGTTGCCGAAATGGCACCGCCAATAGAGCCGCCAGCACCACCTGCTCCACCAACGGCACCACAACAACAGGCACCGCCACCTTACCAGGAGCCTTTCCCATCGGCACCTGGATCTGGACAAGCACCGCCACAACAGCCGGCCTATGACCCGTCGTTCGCGCAAGCGCCGCCGCAACAGCCGCCGATGCGCCAACAGCCGCCAGTCCATGTGCAACAGGCCCAGTTTGCCAGCTTTGACAGTCCTTCCTTGAGCCAAGGAGAGTCCAATAACTTGAACATGTTGCTGGATATCCCTTTGCAAGTGACAGTAGAATTGGGACGGACGAAGCGCTCGGTCAAAGATATTTTGGAAATGTCGAGCGGATCGATCATCGAGCTCGATAAACTGGCCGGCGAACCGGTGGATATTCTAGTAAACAATCGCCATATCGCCAGAGGAGAAGTCGTTGTTATCGACGAAAACTTCGGCGTGCGGATTACGGATATTTTAAGTCAAGCGGAACGTTTGAATAACTTACGATAAATAGCGGGGGGAAACGAGAATGAGTAAACGCATTTTAATTGTGGATGATGCAGCTTTCATGAGAATGATGATCAAAGATATCTTGACGAAAAATAATTTCGAAGTAGTCGGGGAAGCAGCTGACGGAGCTCAGGCAGTGGAAAAATATATGGATCTGAAGCCTGATCTAGTGACGATGGATATTACGATGCCCGAGATGGACGGCATTGCCGCATTGAAAGCTATCAAAGAGAAAGACCCATCAGCAACGATCATCATGTGTTCCGCGATGGGGCAACAAGCGATGGTTATCGATGCCATCCAAGCGGGTGCGAAGGATTTCATCGTCAAGCCTTTCCAAGCGGATCGAGTTGTCGAAGCCATTCAAAAAGCATTAGGTTAATGGATGTATGAAATCGATGTTAGTTCGAAAAATAGGGTTCGCCATTTTCCTAGTCGCCACTTTGATGGCTTCTTTCCCCGCCGTTCTCATTCATGCTGAAACGGATCCGAATACGACCGTTTTGGATTATTATGATTCAGACTCCGGGGAAGAGCAACAAGTGGATATGAATAGTGAAGAGCCAGCTGCCGACCGTACGGAAGACGGGGCAGCTGTCCGTTTATCTGCGTGGGAATACATAAAAACCTTTTTTGCCTTGTTACTTGTTGTCGGCCTGCTGTTCGCCCTGTTAAAGTTCATGAACCGGAAAAATCGAATGTACGATAAGACGAGATTGATGAAAAATCTCGGGGGCATTTCCCTGGGACAGCAGAAATCGATCCAGCTCGTCGTAGTCGGGGAATCCTATTACCTGATCGGCGTCGGAGAGGATATCCGCTTGCTCAAAGAAATCACCGATCCCGATGAGATCGAGCACCTAATTGCATTTTACGAGGCTGGGACGAGCGATGCCGCTTCAGGCATTCTCCAAAACATATTGGACAAAGTGGCTGGTAAGAAGCCGGCTGACCCAGAACAAGGATCTGTGGTCGAAGCCGATTTCAGTGACCAGTTCAAAGCAAGATTGGATGAAATGAAAGAGGAAAGGAAACGGCAGATCCGCCGGTTGACAGAAAAGGAGCGCCACCCAGATGAATGATTTCATGCAGTTCTTTTCGGATAGCGATCCGACCAATGTTTCGACATCCGTCAAATTGATGCTTCTGTTGACAGTCCTTTCTCTGGCACCTGCTATCTTGATCCTGATGACATCTTTTGCCCGGATTGTCATTGTCTTATCCTTCGTCCGGACCGCACTCGCGACCCAGCAGATGCCACCGAACCAAGTACTGGTCGGATTGGCCCTGTTCTTGACATTTTTCATCATGGCGCCGACATTCCAAGAAGTGAATGAAACGGCTTTGTCGCCATTATTCGCTGAAGAAATCACGCTGGAAGAGGCGTATGAAAACGCCAGCCTTCCTTTCAAGCAATTCATGAGCCAGCATACACGTCAAAAGGACTTGGAATTATTTTTACGTTATAACGAGGCGGAGCGGCCGGAGAGCTTGGAAGATATCCCTTTAACAATGCTTGTTCCGGCGTTTGCGTTAAGTGAACTGAAAACGGCGTTCCAGATGGGCTTCATGATTTTCATTCCGTTCCTTGTTATCGACATGATCGTGGCTAGTATTCTCATGTCGATGGGGATGATGATGTTGCCGCCTGTCATGATTTCCTTGCCGTTTAAAATATTGCTGTTCGTATTAGTCGATGGTTGGTACTTGATCATCAAATCGTTACTGCAAGGGTTTTAGCTAGAGTTCGATAGCATCTAAGAGATAGGAGAGATCGGAAATGTCGGGAGAATTGGTCATCACAATTGCAGAACGCGCTATTTGGGTCATCCTCCTCACTTCCGGGCCTCTTCTGATCGTGGCGCTCGTAACTGGGCTCGCTGTCAGTATTTTCCAGGCGACGACCCAGATCCAGGAACAGACGTTGGCCTTTGTTCCGAAAATCGTCGCAGTGCTTGTCGGCATCGTGTTTTTCGGTCCGTGGATGTTATCCCATGTGACGACATTCGCAGCGGACATCTTTGATAATCTAGTACGGTATATCGGGTGATTGAATGGAAGAGCTAGTACCTTCAATTGCCACTTATCTGCTTGTTTTGACGCGTGTCACCGCATTTTTCGTCACGCTTCCACTATTTTCGTATCGTGCCATCCCGACGACGCAACGGATCATCTTCGGTGCGTTGCTAGCTTGGACGCTCGTCTACACGGTCGATGTGCCGGGATTGGAAATTGACGGGACGTATTTGTTATTGGTCATCAAGGAAGCGATGGTCGGCTTGTTTATCGGTATCATTGCTTATATCATCATGGCTGCTATACAGATTGCCGGGGGGTTCATTGATTTTCAGATGGGTTTTGCCATCGCGAACGTCATTGACCCGCAGACGGGTGCACAATCTCCGCTCCTCGGTCAATTTTTCAATGCGCTTGCCATTTTATTATTGCTTGCTTTGAACGGTCATCATATGTTGCTGGACGGAATTTTCTACAGTTACCGCTTTCTGCCGATCGACCAATTATGGCCTGCTTTTGGCGATGGTCGGACAGCGGAATATGTCATCAAGACATTTGCCGCTTCGTTTGCCATTGCGTTCCAGATGGCTATTCCGATTGTCGCCACCTTGTTCCTCGTCGATCTCGCCTTAGGGATTACCGCTAGGACTGTCCCGCAATTGAATATTTTTGTTGTCGGGTTTCCTATTAAAATCGGTGTCAGTTTCCTCGTCCTATTCGTCATGATGAATGTCATGGTGGCGGTGATGAAAAAACTCTTTGACATGATGATTGTCAGCATGCGGGATTTGATGGTCATTTTAGGGGGTGGCTGAATTGATATTACGGCTTGATCTCCAGTTTTTTGCAGGAGAGAAAACAGAAAAGGCCACTCCGAAAAAGCGGCAGGATTCTCGGAAGAAAGGGCAAGTTTTAAAAAGTCAGGACGTTACGAGTGCGATTGTCCTTCTCTCCGTGTTCCTTTTCCTGTTTTTCGCGGCAGGATTTATGAGGGACCGCTTTTTCATGTTTTTCGACAAAGCGTTCATTGAGTATGTCCCTTTACATCAGTCGTTGGATATCGATCGGACGATGTTGATTTATATTGAGATTGTGAAAGAGATGGCCATTATCCTTCTTCCTGTCATGCTGATCGCGGTTGTCGCCGGTGTCGTGGGGAACTTGATCCAATTCGGAATCTTGTTCACTGCGGAACCGTTGAAGTTCGATTTGAAGAAAATCGATCCGATCAAGGGTTTCAAACGGATCTTCTCCGTCCGGGCCCTTGTCGAATTAATGAAATCCATCTTGAAAATTTCGTTTATTGGTTCTGTCACGACAATGATCCTCCTCATGAATTTGAATAAAGTATTGGATCTGGCATTCAAGCATCCGTGGTACACGATGGCGACGGTTGGACAAATTGCTGCCATCATGGGGATTGCCGCTTCGTTCGTGTTACTGTTCATCGCAATCCTCGATTTTCTTTATCAGAAATACGATTACGAAAAGAATTTGCGGATGTCGAAGCAGGACATTAAAGATGAACATAAGAACATGGAAGGGGATCCGCTCATCAAATCCCGGATCAAGCAGCGCCAACGGGAAATGGCGATGCGGCGGATGATGCAGGAAGTTCCCCATGCCGATGTCGTCATTACGAACCCGACCCACTATGCCATTGCCCTGAAATATGAAGATGGGGAGATGGACGCCCCTGTCGTCGTGGCGAAAGGCGTCGACTTCGTGGCACAGAAGATCAAGATGATCGCCAAGGAACATGATGTGGTCATGGTGGAAAACCGTCCGCTGGCCAGATCATTGTATGACGACGTCGAACTCGGCGGCCGGATTCCCGAGTCGTTGTTTAAAGCAGTCGCGGAGGTTTTGGCGTATGTGTACCGGATTCAGCGGAAGATTTAGTTTTTATATATTTAATTTTTTAATTAACGGAAAGTAGGGATGACATGCGGTTCAGAGATATAGGTGTACTCGGGGCGGTCATTATGATCGTTGCGATGCTTGTCATCCCGCTACCCCCTTGGCTTCTCAGCTTTTTGATCATCATCAATATTACCCTTGCGCTGCTCGTATTGTTGACGTCTATGAATATGCAGGAAGCGTTGCAGTTTTCCATATTCCCGTCTTTGCTCCTCTTGTTGACGTTGTTCCGTCTTGGATTGAACGTTTCCACAACGAGAGCGATTCTCAGCAACGGGGATGCGGGTGGCGTCGTTGAGACGTTTGGGACATTCGTTACAGGCGGCAATGTCATTGTCGGTCTCGTCGTCTTCGTTATCCTCATCATCATCCAGTTTATCGTCATTACAAAAGGGGCGGAGCGGGTGTCGGAAGTTGCGGCCCGATTCACTCTCGATGCAATGCCGGGGAAACAGATGAGTATTGATGCGGATTTGAATGCCGGCATGATTTCCGAAACGGAAGCACGGATGCGCCGTGAAAAAGTTAGTAATGAGGCGGATTTCTACGGGGCAATGGATGGGGCGACAAAATTCGTTAAAGGGGATGCCATCGCGGGGATCATCATCGTCATCATCAACCTTCTTGTCGGGATGATCATCGGGGTTGCCCAGATGGGACTTCCCTTCGCGGAAGCCGCGACGCTCTTTTCCCAATTGACGGTCGGTGACGGGATCGTTTCCCAAGTGCCAGCTCTCTTAATTTCAACTGCCACGGGTATTGTCGTGACGCGTGCGGCTTCGGAAGGGAATTTGGGAAGCGATATTACGAACCAGCTTCTCGGTCAGCCGAAATTATTATATATCGCTGCGGGCACCGTATTCCTACTTGGGTTAGCCACGCCGATCAATGACATTCTGACAGTGCCGATCGCCGGTGCGTTGGCAGCAGGGGCATTCTTCATGTCCCGCAAAGTGGAAGAGGATCCAGAGGAACTGTTGGAAATGGAAGAAGATGTGGAAACGGAAGGATTGAAAAGCCCCGAAAACGTCGTCAATCTGCTGAATGTCGATCCGATTGAGTTTGAGTTCGGTTACGGCCTCATCCCGCTCGTCGACGCGACGCAGGGCGGTGACTTGCTCGACCGGGTTGTTATGATTCGTCGGCAATTGGCTGTCGAGCTTGGCTTGGTCATTCCGGTTGTCCGGATCCGGGACAATATACAACTGCAGCCGAATGAGTATCGCATCAAGATTAAGGGAAATGAAATGGCAAGAGGGGAGCTTCTCCTCGATCATTATCTTGCTATGAGTCCGGGTGGCGATGATTCGGTGGAAGGAATCGATACGGTCGAGCCATCGTTCGGCCTTCCGGCAAAATGGATTACCGAAGAAGTGAAGGAAGAGGCCGAAATCCTTGGTTATACGGTTGTCGATCCGCCAAGCGTCGTTTCGACCCATTTGACTGAAGTGATCCGTGCCAATGCGGCGGACCTGCTCGGACGTCAGGAAACGAAGCAGCTGGTCGACCATGTCCGTGAAACGTATCCGATTCTTCTGGACGAGCTGACGCCGACGCCGTTGTCAATTGGGGAGATACAAAAGGTGCTCGCGAAGTTGCTGAGCGAAAATGTGTCCATCCGGAATTTGCCGATTATCTTCGAGACGCTCGCCGACTATTCGAAATATACGTCCGATGTCGACCTATTGACAGAATACGCGCGGCAATCGCTGGCAAGACAAATTACGGCCCAATTTGCATCCTCTGGAGACTCATTGAAAGTATTGACGGTTTCAGGCAAGGTGGAAAAGCTGATCGCCGACAATATCCAGCAGACGGAGCAAGGCAATTATCTATCGATCGATCCACAGCATTCTCAAGAAATTTTGGAATCCATTGCGAGGGAAGTGGAGCGAGTCGCATTGCTGGATCAATCGCCGGTCATCCTCTGCTCTCCGGCGGTACGGATGTATTTACGGCAGATTACGGGAAGATATTTTCCTCAAATCCCGATTTTGTCATACAATGAACTGGAAGCTACCATAGAAGTCCAGAGTGTCGGGGTGGTGGACATTTGATGAAAATGAAAAAATATAGTGCCGAAACGATGGTGGAGGCCATGAAGAAAGTCCGCAATGATTTCGGAGACGATGCGATCATTCTCAGTTCGAATGTCGTGAAGACGAAAGGCTTCCTCGGCCTGTTCAAAAAGACTTCCGTCGAGGTAGTTGCGGGTTTTGACGAACCTGCGAGCCCGTCTCCGGAGCGGTTTCCGGATCTACCTGTCCAAATCAGCGAGGAAAAAGAGGATAAAACCGCCCTCGAATTGAAGAAAGAAATGAATGAAATGAAAAAAATGCTCCATGCGATGCAACAATCCACAGTCCATTCCCAATTGCCGGATGAGCTGAAACCGCTCCTCTCCCACTTGGAGAGGCAGGGGCTGGCGCAAGGACTGGTCGCCCGCCTGGGAGAACAGCTATTTAGCCGGATAAAAGCGGAAAAGAAAGACTTCACTTTTGAAGAACAATTGGGCTTCATCAAGGGGCAGTTGGAACAGGATTTGGACGGCTTGCCGTTCGGCGGCATTTCATTTGATAAAAAATATATTAACGTGCTTGGTCCCACAGGTGTCGGAAAAACGACGACTATCGCAAAAATTGCTGCGCGGGCACTGCTTGAGAAAAAGAGGAAAATCGGTTTTATCACGACAGATACATACCGGATTGCGGCCATTGAACAGTTGAGGACGTATGCCAATCTGTTGCAGGCACCGGTTGAAATTGCATATAACAGCGAGGATTTCGAGGCAGCGCTTGAGAAATTACGGGACCGAGATCTCATTTTCATTGACACGGCAGGGCGCAACTACAAAGATTCGAAGTTTGTAGATGATTTGAAGCGGCTGATCAATTTCACGCTGGATATGGAATCCTTCCTCGTCCTTTCCATGACTTCCAAGGAAGAGGACATGAAAGTCATTGTGGAACAATTCAACTCATTTCCCATCGAGAAATTCATTTTCACAAAAGTGGACGAGACGGGCTCGATCGGCTCGATGTTCAATTTGATGCTAGAATACCGGATCGGGACCGCCTATATAACGGACGGACAAGAAGTTCCGGAAGATATATCGGAGGCCAACAGGGAAAAGCTGATCACCTTGCTGTTGGAGGGGGCTGCTCATGCGTGATCAGGCCGAGTCGTTGCGGATGAAAATGCTTAAATCCCAAGGAGAATTGGCTCGCTCCGTCGCCATCGTCAGTGGAAAAGGAGGAGTGGGAAAATCCAATTTCTCTACGAATTTCGCTTACGCTTTATCGATGAAAGGGAAAAAAGTGATAATTGTTGATATGGATATCGGAATGGGAAATGTCCATATTTTGCTCGGTGCCTCTCCCGCTTATAATTTAAAGGACTATTTAATCGGAACAAAGCGTTTGGACGAAGTCATGAATGAAGTGCCTGAAGGGTTGACTTTCATATCCGGCGGTTCTGGCATGGATTCTGTCATGGAATGGTCGGAGGAGATGTTTGTCCGTCTTTTGGAGGCGTTCGAATATTTACAGAAGGAATTCGATGTCATCCTGTTCGATATGGGGGCGGGCGCTACGCAGCGCTCCATCGAGTTGCTGCTATCCGTCGATGAAATCATCGTCATCTCAACGACCGAACCGACGTCGATTACAGATGCGTATTCCATGATGAAATTCATCTCCTTAAAGGATCCCGAGAAATCGTTCCACATTGTCAGCAACCGTGTCGGCAAAGGAGAGGATGGCACGGAAACGACTTCCCGACTCCAGTTTGCTATGCGGAAATTCTTACAAGTGGAGACGAAAGTGTTGGGTTATTTACCGGAAGATCCGCTTGTCCATAAAGCGGTCGTTGCCCAGAAGCCGTTCCTGTTGCTCTATCCGAACGCCCCAGTTTCCAGGCGGATGAAGTTGATTGCGGATGCGTTTGCCGATCCGCAGATAGCCATGGATTCCCGGAAAGGGGAGGGCTTCCTCAATAAATTGAGAAAGATGTTTACGAAGGGAAGTGGATGATCTGGATACCGGCAATTGTAAAAGAGTGCTAGTAGTAGATGATTCGGCATTTATGCGAAAACTCATATCGGACTACCTTTCGGAACACCCTGCCATGGAAGTTGTCGGGACGGCGCGGAACGGGAAAATGGCGATTGAAAAAGTGAAGGAACTGAAACCGGATGTCGTTACCATGGATATCGAAATGCCGGTCATGAATGGGTTGGACGCCTTGAAAACCATCATGGCGACTAATCCTGTCCCCGTCGTCATGTTATCGAGCACGACAAAGATCGGCGCCGAGAACACGATGCTGGCAATGGAATACGGGGCCGTCGATTTTGTCGCTAAACCGGGTGGCGCCATTTCCTTGAATCTTCATGAAGTGAAGGATGAAATCTTACGTAAGGTGGCTGCGGCATCGGGCGTTCAAATTGGACAGTTGACTAGGAAACTTTCGGTTAAAACTCCTCCCCAAGCCCCTATTTT
This sequence comes from Sporosarcina sp. FSL W7-1349, assembly GCF_038003045.1. Classification (NCBI taxonomy): domain Bacteria; kingdom Bacillati; phylum Bacillota; class Bacilli; order Caryophanales; family Caryophanaceae; genus Sporosarcina; species Sporosarcina sp. FSL W7-1349. The sequence continues at coordinate 1,410,459 of NZ_JBBOOK010000001.1, read as the reverse complement.
TGAATTCAATAAACCGTCTCAGTCGGTAGAAGAGACCAATATGTCGGTCTTTCACAATAAACCGGCACATATTTTACAAAATAGATTTTCCAAATTCGAGAAAACATTTGTTATAATAGGTACATCGACAGGGGGACCTCGGGCCCTGCAAGAGGTGCTTACCCGTTTGCCGGCTTCGTTCGGCTTTCCGATTTTGATTGTCCAGCATATGCCGCCGGGTTTTACAAAATCATTGGCAGAACGGTTGGATGGACTAAGTGAAATAACGGTGAAAGAGGCGGAAGATGGCGAGTTGATCACCGATGGAGTGGCATATATTGCTCCGGGCGGAAAGCATTTGAAGTTTAACAAGCAAGGCGCTCAGTATTTTATAAGTCTAGATGATAGCGAACCTCCACGAAAAGGTCATCGTCCCTCCGTTGATGTTTTGCTAGAATCGGCGGCAAAACATGAAGAATTGAATTATTTGACAGTCATCATGACCGGGATGGGATATGACGGGAAATTAGGAATGGAACGTCTCCGGAAAAATGGCAAAACGGTAACAATATCGGAATCGGAAAAAACAGCAGTCGTCTATGGAATGCCGCGGGCTATAGAAGAAGCGGACTTGGCAGATCAAGTGGTGGACGTTCAAGAGATTCCGGATTCGATGATGGAAATTCTAAAGTCTTAAGGGGGCGTAACGATGGATACGAATCAGTATTTGGAAATGTTCATCGAAGAAAGCAGAGAGCATCTGCAAGCGTGTAACGAGCATTTATTGGAACTGGAGAAAAATCCGCAAGATCTGGGGATCGTCAATGAGATTTTCCGCTCGGCCCATACGTTGAAAGGCATGTCTGCCACGATGGGATATGAAGATATCGCGGATTTGACGCATAAAATGGAAAATGTCCTCGATGCGATTCGAAATGCGAAAATCCGGGTGACGACGGAAATACTCGATGTCGTTTTCCAGGCCGTCGACTATTTGGAGGAGATGGTATTGGACATTTCTTCCGGCGGATCAGGCAAGAAGGACGTCAGTGATTTGGTACGTTCTTTGAACAGCATCGAGTCGGGCGGCGGAGTCAGCGCACCGGTAGCTGCCGAAACGGCTGCTGCGGTCGTTGAGGAAGAAAGTGCCGGCACCGGAGACGTTTCACTGAGCTATGACGATTTTGAAATGACGGTTATCGGACAATCATTCGAACAAGGTTTTAGTGCGTATGAGATTTCGATTCGGTTGCGCGAGGACTGCCTATTGAAAGCAGCGCGGGTATTCATGGTCTTTGAAATCCTGGAAAAAGCGGGAGAAATCATCAAATCCGTTCCAAGCGTCGACAAGCTGGAGAACGAGGAATTTGATGAGCAATTCACCGTCGCCCTCTTGACAAAAGAACAAGCGAGTGATTTGGAAGCAAAAGTGATGAAGGTATCGGAAGTTGAAGCAGTGACAGTCAACGCCATCACGCAGGAGTATTTGATCCATGATAAGCGAGAAAAAGAAGAGAGCGCTGTGAAAGCGGCGGCGGAACAGCCGAAAGAAGTTGCTGTCGTCGAGAAGCAAGTCGTGGAGAAGAGCAAACGCTCGAATTCATCCCAGCATGCCAATAAAACAATCCGAGTCAATATTGATCGTCTCGATATCTTAATGAACCTATTCGAAGAATTGGTCATTGACCGGGGAAGGCTACAGTCCATTGCAAGTGAACTGCATAATCCGGAATTGACGGAAACAACGGAACGGATGACCCGTATTTCCGGCGATCTTCAGAATATTATCTTGAATATGCGGATGATTCCGGTTGAAACGGTATTCAATCGGTTTCCGAAAATGGTCAGGCAGCTTGCCCGCGAATTGAATAAGAAAATTACATTGGAGATTGTCGGGGCGGAAACCGAGCTTGATCGGACCGTTATCGATGAAATCGGTGATCCTCTCGTGCACTTAATCCGCAATGCGCTCGATCATGGGATTGAAAGCCCGGAAGAACGGATAGCGAAAGGAAAGCCGGAAACGGGAACAGTGACATTGCGCGCTTACCATTCCGGAAATCATGTGTTCATCGAACTGGAAGATGACGGAGCGGGAGTCAATCGGCAAAGGGTATTGGCCAAGGCCATTTCGAACGGCTTAGTCACTGAAGAGATGTCGGAATCGATGACCGATCGCCAAGTGGCCGAACTTATCCTAGCTTCCGGATTCTCGACGGCAGAGAAGATTTCCGACGTGTCCGGCCGCGGTGTTGGGTTGGATGTTGTCAAGAATACGATTGAATCTTTAGGCGGCTATATTTCTATCGAGTCGAAGGAAGGGCAAGGTTCTTTATTCCAAGTGCAATTGCCTTTGACGTTGTCGATCATTTCCGTCATGCTTGTTGAGATTGATAAGGAAGTTTATGCAATCCCTCTTTCCTCGATCATTGAAACGGCGATTATTCAAACGACGGATATTATGAATGCTCATAATCAGAAGGTCATTGATTTCCGAGGCAATATCGTACCGTTGGTCAATTTGAAAGAGATTTTTGAAATACCAGAGAACGAGTTGGCTTCGGACGGATTCCAATCGGTCGTCATCGTGCGCAAAGGGGAGAAGCTGGCGGGCTTGGTAGTCGATTCTTTCATAGGCCAGCAGGAGATCGTCCTGAAATCGCTCGGGAATTATTTGCAAAGCGTCTTTGCGATTTCCGGTGCGACGATTCTTGGAAATGGACAGGTTGCATTGATCGTGGATTGCAACTCATTGATCAAATAGGCGGGAGAGTGCATAAGCATGGTTGAACTGCAAGAGCAAAAAGAAATGAAAGTAATCGTATTCCAATTGATGGACAAGGAATATGCAATCGGGGTAGATGTCGTCCAATCCATCGAGAAGCTGCTCTCCATCACTCGAGTGCCGAAGACGCCATCTTACGTCAAAGGGGTTATCAACCTTCGGGGGGTTGTGACGCCGATCGTCGATTTACGGGATCGTTTCGGATTGGAATTGAAAGAAATGGATGATAGTACACGAATCATCATCGTGTCGTTGGAAGAGTTCGAAGTCGGTCTAATTGTGGACGCGGCGAATGATGTGCTGGACATTCCGCTTCAATCCATCGAGCCGCAGCCCGAAGTGGTAGGCACGATCGAATCTGAATTCATCTCCGGGGTAGCTAAAGTGGATAAGCGGCTTCTAGTCATGTTGAATTTGGATAAAGTTCTCGAACCGATTAAAAGGGTGTCATCGGATGAGCGCTGAAAATCAGATAACTGATCTGCATTTGGACGTTCTGAAAGAGATTGGTAATATCGGGGCGGCCCACGCGGCCACTTCCATGTCCCAATTGTTAGGACGTAAAATCGATATGCATGTGCCGAACGTGGCACTTGTGTCGTTTGATGAAATGTTTGACTTGGCGGGAGGTTCTGAGGAAATTGTAGCGGGCATTTTCTTGCGGATCGAAGGCGATTTATCGGGAAGTATGTTTTTCGTCCTTCCGCTGGAATCGGCCAATCGGTTCATCCGACGATTGATCGGAGATGAGGCGTTTGATTTCAATTCATTTCCAATCAATGAAATGGGGATTTCGGCCATGCAGGAAATCGGCAATATCTTGTCGGGTTCCTATCTTTCCGCTCTATCTGACTTCACCGGCCTGAAGATCTATCCGACCGTTCCGTCACTGAGCGTGGATATGGTAGGGGCGATTGTCAGTTTCGGACTGATCGAAGTATCCCATTACAGCGACGAAGTGATTGTCATTGATACACAGATGATGGAAGAGGGGGCAGGCGAGAAGTCGGTTGTGGATGGCCACTTTTTCTTATTGCCGGACCCATCGTCCTACATAACCATTTTCCGTTCGTTAGGTGTGCTGTGAGATGAAAGTCTTGAATAAGGTCGTTCGCGTCGGGATAGCGGACATGAATATCGTAACGGAGCCGGACACCATCCGGACATCCGGCCTCGGTTCATGTGTCGGTGTCGTGTTATATGATGAAAAAAAGAAAATCGCAGGCTTGCTTCACGTCATGCTGCCGGATTCGAGCCTTGGCAAATCCGATAAGATCAATGTGGCAAAGTTTGCGGATACGGGTGTTTATTCTTTGATGGAGATGCTGAAGCAAGCGGGTGCCCGCCCCTTGTCTCTGAAGGCGAAGATTGCAGGTGGATCGCAAATGTTCCAATTCGGTTCAAGCGATACGATCCGCATCGGACCCCGGAATGTGGAAGCGGTTAAAAAAGAATTGAAGCGATTATCCATTCCCCTAATTGCAGAAGATACAGGCGGCTCCAGTGGGCGGACAATCGAATTTGATCCTTCGACTTCGAAATTGCAAGTGCGGACAGTCAACGCGGATACGAAGGAAATTTGAAATGGACGGCGGCTGATCGGCTCAGTCGCCCTTTTTCATGTATAAATGCTATAATGGGGGATAATTATCTTTGTTCAGCGGGTGTCCAAGCTCCCGCTGAACAATAGTAGAACGCAGGCTAAGGTCGCCACGTCCTGAAAGTGCCTTAATTTCTGCCAAGAACGCAGAAATTAAGGCAAATCGAGCCCTGCATTGTTCGATTGGCAATGCCTGTGGCGCTTGTCATGGATTTTTAAGGGGAGCTTTTTCGAGCAGGCTCGAAAAAATCCGGACGCAATCACGCCGAGGCGTGATTGATGACAGAATCATCATCGAAAGTGAGGGATTCAATGTCAAAACAGGATTTGACGGAGGAAGCGGCATATTGGGATCTGTGGATCAAGGAACGTGATCCGGATGCAGGTGATATGCTCGTCCGAAAATACCTCCCACTCGTGACATACCATGTTCAGCGGATCAGCTCCGGATTACCGCGCAACGTCTCCCGGGACGATATTATGAGTCTTGGAATGAACGGACTGTTTGATGCGCTGACCAAATTCGATCCGAGCAGGGATCTGAAGTTCGATACATACGCTTCGTTCCGGGTCCGTGGGTCGATCATTGACGGACTGCGCAAGGAAGATTGGCTTCCTCGCTCATCGCGTGAAAAATCGAAAAAGCTGGAAGAAGAAATTGCAAAATTGGAACAGAAGCTCCAACGCCATGCAACCGCAGAGGAAATCGCCGAACATGTCGGGATGCCCGTAGAGGAAGTCTACCAGACGGTGCATGAACATTATTTTTCAAACGTCCTTTCCATTGATGAAAAGATTAATGATGAAGATGAGGATAACCAGAAATCGTTCGTCTTGAAAGACGAGAAGTCCAAAACGCCTGAAGAAACGACGATGATGTCCGAATTGATCGGTGACCTCGCAACGAAAATCAAAGAATTGAATCGAAATGAACAACTTGTCCTAAACCTGTTTTATACAGAGGAAATGACTTTGACCGAAATCGGGGAAATCCTGAACCTATCTACCTCCCGGATATCTCAAATTCATTCCAAGGCACTTTTCAAGCTGCGTAAATTATTGACGCCTGAAATTGTCGATGGAGGGATCCTATGAGTTTAAAAGGAATCGAACTACAAATTGCCATTCCGAAAACGTTTGAAGCGGGAAGAGTCGCTGAACAGAAACAGCAGCAATCCCAATTGAACCAGGACTTGGCGAATGCGCAGACGGAAAAGCAGGCAGTGAAAAACCGGGAGACTGTCCTCGAGACGGAGAAATACGCCAAGCTTGACAAGGATGGGGACCACCAGCAGGAAAACCCGTCGGAGAATGAAGGGCGCGGCCAACAACAAGAAGAGGAGAAGAAGGCGGTGCACCCGTACAAGGGGGCATTCGTGGACTTTACAGGGTAAAACAACATGATTTGGATAGTAATGATTGCACTTTTCATTTTACAATTATTCGGTTTTTATATTCTTGCCCTGCTTTACATGAAAGTGTCGAAGTTTGATGACTTAGAAAGAAAGCAAAGAAAATTGATGGAAGAGATGGATGATTCAATCGTCGCCTATTTATCCGAAATGAAGGATGAAAATGAACGTCTTGTCGAATTACTTAGCAAACGTGGCGAGCTGGCTGCCGCTGTTGAACGAGTGGAACGGGAACCGGAATCTCCTCCTGTCGTAAAGGAGGCCGAGGCTGCCCGGCCGATTCCGGTCACACCGCCGAAAATGCCGATCAATCTGGCCATCAAATCATACAGTCAGACGACAGGAAAGCCGAAGAGCGAAGAACCGGAAGTGCCCCGCACAGGATCGGAACAACCGGATTTACGAAACCGAATATTCCAGCTGCATGATGCAGGGCTCTCCGAAGAGGAAATCGCGAAAAAACTCGGAAAAGGCCGTACTGAAATTGAGTTAATTTTGAAATTCAGATGAAATGATTGCAAATGAAAAACCGCTGTGGTATATTTGCAAATGGTATTACTACACACGTGCGCAGACGATGAAGAAGGTGCCGAGAGGTCGCTTTGCCGGATGAGGTGCACGGAGGAAAAAAACCAAACAGGAGGAATACACAAATGTCAGTAATCTCAATGAAACAACTGCTTGAAGCTGGTGTGCATTTCGGACACCAAACACGTCGTTGGAACCCGAAAATGAAAAAATATATTTTCATGGAGCGTAACGGGATCTACATTATCGACCTTCAAAAAACAGTGAAAAAATTAGAAGAAGCTTATGCGTACATGCGCCAAGTTGGTGCAGACGGGGGGAAAGTCCTTTTCGTCGGTACGAAAAAACAAGCGCAAGATGCTATTAAGGAAGAAGCAGAACGCGCTGGAATGTTCTACATCAACCAACGTTGGCTTGGTGGAACACTTACAAACTTCGGTACGATTCAAAAACGTGTCGCACGTATGAAAGCAATCGAGAAAATGGAAGAAGACGGTACATTCAGTGTCCTTCCTAAAAAAGAAGTATCACAACTTAAAAAAGAACACGAACGCCTTGTGAAATTCCTCGGCGGTATCCGTGATATGAAATCCTTGCCGGACGTCATGTTCGTCGTCGATCCACGCAAAGAGCGCATCGCGGTTGCGGAAGCGATCAAATTGAACATTCCACTCGTTGGAATCGTGGACACGAACTGTGATCCGGACGAAATCGACTACATCATCCCTGCAAACGATGATGCAATCCGCGCAGTACGTCTTTTGACAAGCAAAATGGCTGATGCTTTGATCGAATCCCGTCAAGGTGAAGATGATGAAGTAACTGAAGAGGAAGCCGTAGCTGCAGAGTGAAATGAGTGAACGGAAGAGACGATAAGCGGCCGAAACCCTTATCGTCTTTTTTAGAGGAAGCAAAGATCACGACATATTACTAGGAGGAACGTAAACAATGGCTATCACAGCACAAATGGTAAAAGAACTACGCGAAAAAACAGGCGCAGGTATGATGGACTGCAAAAAAGCACTAACTGAAGTGAATGGCGATATGGAAGCAGCAGTCGACTTCCTTCGTGAGAAAGGCCTTTCCAGTGCAGCGAAAAAAGCAGACCGCATCGCGGCTGAAGGTACGACAGATATCATTGTAAATGGCAATGAAGCTGTTCTCTTTGAAGTGAACGCGGAAACAGACTTCGTTGCGAAAAACGAAGGGTTCCAAACACTTGTTAAAGAACTTGGAGAGCACTTGCTTTCAGCAAAACCTGCTTCCATCGAAGAAGCGCTAGAATCCAAAATGGACAACGATTTATCCGTAGCGGACCATATTTCAAATGCTGTAGCGAAAATTGGTGAAAAAATCACTCTTCGCCGCTTTGAAATCCGTACAAAAACCGACAATGACGTATTCGGCCCTTACTTGCACATGGGTGGACGTATTGGCGTTCTAGTCATTTTGGAAGGAACAAAGGACGAAGAAGCTGCAAAAGACGTGGCGATGCACGTTGCCGCTCTAAATCCGAAATACGTTTCCCGCGACCAAGTTTCCGAAGAGGAAGTGGAGCGTGAGCGCAAAGTCTTGACAGAACAAGCGTTGAACGAAGGAAAACCAGAGAACATCGTAGCGAAAATGGTCGAAGGCCGCATCGGTAAATACTTCGAAGAGATCTGCGTTTTGGATCAAGCTTTCGTTAAAAACTCCGACCAAAAAGTGGGCGAGTTCGTCAAATCGACAGGCGGTACTTTGAAAGAATTCATCCGTTATGCAGTGGGTGAAGGGATTGAAAAACGCGAAGAGAACTTCGCAGATGAAGTAATGAGCCAAGTGAAAGGAAACTAATGGGCAATAGTTTTATCAATGGGGAACACATCATGTGTTCCCTGTTTTTCGAGAAAATTGAGTAGATGGAGGATTCATATGAGCGTCCCTAAATATAAACGGATCGTTTTGAAGTTGAGCGGTGAAGCACTAGCGGGAGAACAAGGTTTCGGATTATCACCGGCCATCATCAAAACAGTTGCTGCGCAAGTGAAGGAAGTCATGGATTTAGGCGTCGAAGTCGCAGTCGTGGTCGGTGGCGGAAATATTTGGAGAGGGAAAATCGGAAGCGAAATGGGCATGGACCGGACAACAGCGGATTACATGGGCATGCTTGCAACGGTTATGAACTCTCTCGCTCTACAAGATTCCCTTGAAAAGCTCGGTGTGGAAACCCGTGTATCCTCCTCGATTGAGATGCGTCAAGTTGCAGAACCATACATACGTCGGAAAGCGATCCGCCATCTGGAGAAGAAACGGGTCGTCATTTTCGCGGCAGGTACGGGGAATCCTTATTTCTCGACCGATACGACAGCAGCACTTCGCGCAGCGGAAATTGAAGCGGATGTCATCCTCATGGCGAAAAATAATGTGGATGGTGTCTACTCAGCAGACCCGAAAAAAGATGAAAAAGCGATCAAGTACACAGAGCTATCTTACTTGGATGTTATCAGCCAAGGGCTTGAAGTGATGGACTCTACCGCGTCTACTCTTTGTATGGACAACGATATCCCACTCGTAGTATTCTCGATTATGGAGAAGGGAAATATTAAAAAGGCCGTACTCGGTGAGCCGATCGGGACGGTTGTGAGGAGGAATATGTAGTGCCGAAAACAGTAATGGATCAAGCGAAAGACAGAATGAGTAAAGCAGTTGAAGCCTATACCCGCCAGCTGGCGTCAATCCGTGCAGGGCGTGCCAGTGCGTCTTTATTGGACCGGATCACCGTTCCTTATTATGGAGCGCCGACCCCGTTGAACCAAATGGCAGGCATTTCGGTGCCGGAAGCACGTCTGCTTGTCATCCAGCCTTATGACAAATCGGTCTTGGGCGAGATTGAAAAAGCGATTTTGAAATCAGACATCGGGATTACACCGACGAATGACGGGAACATCATCCGTCTTGCCATTCCGGCTTTGACGGAAGAACGCCGGAAAGAACTTGCAAAAGAAGTGAAAAAAGAGGCGGAAGATGCAAAAATCGCAATTCGCAACGTTCGCCGGGATGCCAACGAAGATTTCAAGAAGCTTGAGAAAAGCGGTGACATTACGGAAGACGATCTCCATCGGAATGGGGAGGAAATTCAAAAATTGACTGACTCCTATATTGAAAAGATTGACGAGATCGCGAAGAATAAAGAAAACGAAATCATGGAGATCTGATAGAAGAACTTTTTGTACAGGAGGACGTCCTAACTGCAGGACGTCTTTTTCGTTGCTTGCGAAGCATAAGCATAGAATATACAGGGAAGCGGCTGACGGACATCGGATTGGGTAAGTCCAACGAAATTGATTTTCCAAAAAGGTATGAATATATTTATATTACCGCTTTAAAATGAAATTTTTCGGTAAATTTGATACGATAGAGTATGTACTTGCTCTGAAAAGTAGTCGAGTGGAGGATACGACATGCTTGATAAAATACTGCGAAAAAAACCTAGCGTACTTGACGGTTCACTGGCCGAGCGCGTTACAGAATTGAAAAAAAGGCAGATCCCTGCCCATGTCGCCATTATTATGGACGGCAACGGCCGTTGGGCGAAGCAGCGTAATCTACCGAGAGTTGCCGGCCACCACGAGGGGATGAAAACGGTCCGTAAAATTACGCGAATGGCAAATGAACTGGGTATTCAAGCGTTGACGCTTTATGCTTTCTCCACAGAAAATTGGAAGCGGCCAAAAATGGAAATCGATTTTCTCATGAAACTGCCTGGGGAGTTCCTGAGTACCTACCTTCCCGAATTGATCGAGCAAAATGTGAAAGTCGAGATGATCGGAAACTTTGACAAATTGCCGGAACATACGAAAGCGGCCATCTATAAAGCGAGAGAAGCGACAAAGCACAATGACGGCATGGTTTTGAACTTCGCTATGAACTATGGCAGCCGTCTGGAAATGGCAGAGACGCTCAAGGAGATTGCCGCGCTTGTCCAGGAAGGCTCGCTGGCTATTGAGGAAATTAATGAAACGTTGATCGGTTCGCATTTGATGACAGCCCATTTGCCGGAACCGGATTTATTGATCCGCACGAGCGGAGAAGTGCGGCTGTCCAATTTCATGCTATGGCAGCTGGCCTATGCAGAATTATCTTTTTCGGATGTATTATGGCCCGATTTCGACGAGGTATGCTTGCTGAATTCCATTGAAGAGTTTCAAATGCGCCATCGTCGGTTCGGGAGTGTGGAAGGAGAGGGGAATGTGTGAAGCAACGGATTATTACAGCCATCATCGCGTTCGCCCTATTCATTCCGCTTGTTCTTGTCGGAGGGCTTCCCTTTACGATTGCAGTCTTTGCGATTGCGACAGTCGGGCTTTATGAATTGTTACGCATGAAAGGCATCCATCTCCTATCCATTGAGGGTTTTTTAACATGGGCGGCGCTAGTTGTGCTGCTATTGCCTTCAGGATGGGGAGAGAGGCTTCATGAGTCGATTGGCTATACGAAAATTGAGTTGGCATTTGCGATCGTCCTCATTTTGCTTATTTATACGGTGATTGTCAAAAACCGGTACACTTTCGACCACGCAGCGTTCTCGGTACTGGGCGCTTTGTACGTCGGCATCGGTTTTTATTATTTGATTGAGACAAGATTTTTCGGAATCGAATATGTTGTGTATGCCTTGGTTGTCATTTGGACAACAGACTCTGGGGCGTATTTTATCGGCAGGAAGATCGGGAAGCGCAAGCTTTGGCCGGAAATTTCTCCGAATAAGACGAGGGAAGGTTTTTATGGAGGGATTGCATCCGCCGTCGTGGCCGCCTGCATCTTCCAGATGATTTATCCGATCGCTTCGAATTATATCCTATTGGTCGTCGTCACCATTGTCGCCTCCATCGTCGGACAACTTGGGGACTTGGTCGAATCGGCTTTGAAACGACATTATGATGTAAAAGATTCCGGAAAGCTCCTGCCTGGGCATGGCGGAATTTTGGATCGGTTCGATAGCCTCCTTTTCGTCTTGCCATTATTACATTTCCTTCATTTCGTAGGATAAAGGAAAGGACACCTACTCACATGACAAAGAAAATCAGTCTTCTTGGAGCGACAGGTTCCATCGGTACACAAACGCTCGATATCATCGCGTCGAATCGGGAACAATTCGAGCTCGTATCTTTTTCGGCCGGGATGAATATCGATAAGGTGAGGGAAATTGCACAAGCCTATCAGCCGAAGCTCGTATCGGTGCGAAGAAAAGAGGACGCCGAAAAGCTTCAGGCCGAATTCCCGGCGATCCGATTCGTGTTCGGAGACGAAGGATTGATCGAAATCGCCACTTCCGAAGCGGATGTGTTGGTGAACTCGGTCATCGGCAGTGTTGGATTGCGACCGACGCTCAAAGCAATCGAAGCGGGTATCCCGATAGCAATCGCAAATAAGGAAACATTGGTGGCAGCGGGGGATATTGTCATAAGCGAAGCGCAGAAGCGCAATGTTCCGCTCTTGCCCGTCGACAGTGAGCATTCCGCTCTGTTCCAATCCTTAAATGGGGAAAATCCAAAGCGGATCGCCCGTCTGATTCTGACCGCGTCAGGCGGCAGCTTCCGGAATTTGACGCGCGATCAGTTAGCTGACGTTACCGTTGAACAAGCGTTAGCGCACCCGAACTGGTCGATGGGCAATAAATTGACCGTCGATTCGGCTACGATGATGAATAAAGGCTTGGAAGTGATTGAGGCCCATCATCTATTCCATATGCCGTATGATCAGATTGATTGCTTGCTGCATAAGGAAAGTATCATTCATTCGATGGTGGAGTTCGAAGATACGAGCATCATGGCACAGTTGGGCTCCCCGGATATGCGGGTGCCGATCCAATACGCACTAACGTATCCCGATCGCATCCCGATGCAGAATGCCAAGCCGCTCCGTCTGGAAGATATCGGACTTCTTCATTTTGAAAAAATGGATTTTGACCGATTCAAGGCGCTTTCGCTGGCGTATGCAGCTGGGCGGGAAGGCGGTACGATGCCGACCGTCATGAATGCGGCCAACGAAATTGCAGTTAGTCTTTTCATGGAAAGGAAGATCCCGTTCCTGCAGATCGAAGAATTGATCGAGCGTGCCATGGACGCCCACCAATCGATCGGGACACCAGATCTTGATACGATTTTGGAGATCGATTCGCTTACTCGAAAAATGGTCTATGCTATGGTATAATCAATCACGCCTTAGCGTGATTGCGAATCGCATTGCGAAGGATTCGATTCGCCATAATTTCTGCGATCGTTGCGGAAATTAAGGCATTTTGAGGATGTCACTCACTGAGATTGCCTTCCTCAAAAAACCTCAACATCCGCCAGCCGACAAAACGCCACCGCCTGTGGCATTGTCGGCACTAGTACCTCTTGTACGTCGGAGGCTTTTATCTTTGTTCAGGGGGAGTTCAGATTTCCGCTGAACAGGGAATAAAATCGTTTTCATCCCACCGCTAACAGAGGTGGGAGTCTTCCGCTGAACAAAGATAAAGTATTTCATAAACGGCCAGCAATGGTCAGTGAAGGTGGTTTTCCATGGAAACGGTAATTGCGTTCATTATCATATTTGGTTCGCTCGTCTTTTTTCATGAACTAGGGCATTTTATTTTTGCGAAAAAAGCAGGGATCATGGTCCGGGAGTTCGCCATCGGATTCGGCCCGAAAATTTTAGGCATACAGAAGGGCGAAACATTGTATACGATCCGGATCCTTCCGTTCGGCGGATATGTCCGGATGGCCGGAGAGGATTTTGATACGGTTGAATTGCAGCCCGGGTATCGGGTCGGTTTATTGCTGAATTCCCGTGATGAAGTCATTAAAATCTATTTAAATCAAAATATAAACAATCCCGATGTATTGTTCTTGGAAACCGAATCATCGGATCTGGATAAGGCATTGTTCATCGAAGGGTATGACGATGAAGGTAAGCTGGTCCGCTATGCCATTTCCAGAAACGCGATCATTGTGGAAAAAGGGCAAGAGACATTGATCGCACCTTACGATCGACAGTTTGAGTCCAAACCGCTCGGTGGCCGGGCAATGGCCATTTTTGCAGGTCCGCTGTTCAACTTCATCCTTGCCTTTTTCATCTTCTTGGCAATCGGCCTGATGCAAGGGATTCCGGTAAAGGACCCGGTCATTTCGGATGTTCAAAGCGGAAGCCCCGCAGAAATAGGGGGTATGGAAAAAGGGGATCTGGTGACTGGCGTAAACGGCACACCAGTCGATTCATGGACAGAGTTTTCCGAAATCATTCAAGAAAATCCCGGCGTTCCGCTAAAGTTCAATGTGGACCGCAGCGGGGAATCGGTTACGCTAGAAGTTGTCCCAGACACGATTGAGCAACAAGGGCAAAAATTCGGCCAGATCGGGGTCACCCGTCCGATGGAAAAAGATCCGTTGAAAGCGGTCGTGTTCGGCGCCGATCAAACTATCTCCTGGATCAAGGAGATCATCCGCTTACTCGGCATGCTTGTCACCGGTCAATTTACAATTGATGCACTTTCGGGACCTGTCGGCATTTACAAGGCGACAGAAGAAGTTGCCAAGTTCGGCGTTTACAATCTAATGCACTGGGCGGCCGTTCTCAGTATCAATCTAGGCATCATGAACTTATTGCCGCTGCCCGCGCTAGATGGCGGAAAACTTCTATTCTTCCTATTCGAAGCGATCCGGGGGAAACCGGTCGACAAACAGAAAGAGGGAATGGTCCACTTCATCGGGATCGTATTTCTGATGGTACTCATGCTTGTCGTGACCTGGAACGATATCCAGCGTTTTTTCTTCTGATGAACTAGAAATCAAACTAATCGAGGTGGAAGCTACACATGAAACAATCACGGACATTCATACCGACAATGCGCGAGGTGCCTTCCGATGCCGATGTAAAATCGCATCAGTTATTATTGCGCGCCGGTTTTATCCGGCAAAATACGAGTGGGATCTATTCATATCTGCCACTTGGGCAAAAAGTTCTTCGGAAAATCGAGACGATCATCCGAGAGGAAATGGAAGCGATCGACGCGGTGGAAGTGTTCATGCCTGCTGTTCAGCAAGCGGAGCTGTGGCAGGAGACGGGCCGATGGTATTCCTACGGGCCGGAATTGCTGCGCTTCAAGGACCGGCATGATCGGGAATTTGTGCTTGGACCGACCCACGAGGAAGTGATCACATCGCTCGTGCGGGACGAGGTAAAGTCCTATAAGAAGTTGCCATTGACGCTCTATCAGATCCAGACGAAGTTCCGAGATGAAAAACGTCCACGTTTCGGACTTCTCCGCGGCCGTGAATTTATCATGAAGGACGCCTATTCCTTCCATGCGACCGAAGAGAGCCTTGATGAAAAATATCAGGATATGAAACAGGCATATACGAATATTTTCACCAGGCTCGGCCTCGATTTCCGCGCTGTTTTAGCAGACGGCGGAACAATCGGGGGCACGAACACCCATGAATTCATGGCGCTATCCGATATCGGGGAAGATACGATCGCTTATAGCGATACATCGTCTTATGCAGCGAATATCGAGATGGCTGAAGTAATCATGGACTATGAGAAATTGGACGAGCCAGTCAAGCAATTGGAGAAAGTGGCGACTCCGGACCAGCGGACAATCGGGGAAGTAGCAACATTCCTCGAAGTGGATGCTTCCCGCTTGATCAAGACACTTGTCTTCAAAGTGGATGGCGAATTGGTTGCTGTCCTGTGCCGCGGCGATCATGAAATAAATGACATCAAATTGAAAAATCACCTAGATGCTACAGAAGTGGAACTTGCAGAAGATGGAGAAATTGTGGAAATGCTACAATGCCACGTCGGTTCCATCGGGCCGGTCAAATTGCCGGTCGGACTGAAAGTGATTGCCGATCACTCGGTTGCCTCTGTCGTCAATGGGGTCTGTGGAGCGAATGAAGACGGCTATCACTTCATTAACGCAAATCCGGAGAAGGATTTCGCAGTAGACCGCTATGCAGACTTACGTTTCATCCAGGAAGGGGATCCATCACCGGACGGTAACGGAACGATCAAGTTTGCCAAAGGTATTGAAGTCGGACATATCTTCAAATTGGGAACAACCTATAGTGAGCCGATGGGGGGAACGTTCCTCGACGAGAATGGGAAATCGAAACCGTACATCATGGGATGCTATGGAATCGGTGTTTCCCGGATCATGTCAGCCGTTGCCGAGCAGTTCAATGATGACAATGGCTTGAAATGGCCGAAGAAATTGGCTCCATATGATATCCACCTCGTTGCCGTCAATATGAAGGACGAAGCACAGAAGGAATTGGCGGATGAGTTGTATAATATTTTGAAATCCTATCGGTATGACGTCCTCTACGACGACCGTCCAGAACGTGCGGGCGTCAAATTTGCGGATTCCGATTTGATTGGCTTGCCGCTCCGGATTACGGTCGGCAAAAAAGCATCCGAAGGTATTGTCGAAGTGAAATTTAGACAATCAGGCGATTCCACAGAATGGCAGAAAGAAGAACTTACAGAGAAGTTGCAAGCATTTTTTGGGATGGATTAAACTTAAATCTGCAGAAATTCCCGCTGCTGTAAAATAGGTTGAATGAATGCTGTATTTGTTTTTGGAATGAGGTAGAGTAAGGATTTAAGTGGAAGGGGAGCCCGGCTATCGGCTTCCCTTCTTTTCAGTCGAAAGGGGGCCCTCCATTTGGAAGCTATCAGTAAACTGCATGTGCTGCTGCAACAAATCGGGATGACGGAAGACGAGTTTGCCGTCCATTTTGATCAGGCGGTTTTGGAACGTGTCAATATCCATCGGAAATCACGGGTCTGGCAATTCAACTTGGCTTTGCAGAAGCCGCTTCCCGCACCGGTCTATGCCATTTTTTCCCGCCGGGTGTCGGAAGCCTTTGCTGCAATCGCCAGTATTAGATTACATATTACGAGCCAATGGGACGAAACGGAGGAACAGCTCTATTTGGATTATTGGACGATTGCCTTGGAAGAAATCCAGGACATGTCCCCGCCGATCCAGGAGCTGCTCCGCACTCAACAGCCTGCGATGGCTGGCAATAAAATGGTTCTCCAGTGCAATAACGAGTTGGAATTCAAAACATTAAAAAGCAAATACGCGGAACGGATTTCCGATGTCTACAGCTCCTTCGGTTTCGGGAAACCTGCGATTGAATTCAAGGTAAGGGAAGAGACCGGAGATGCAGAAGCGGCCCGGATCGCTTTCTTGAAGGAACGGCAAGCGGAAGAAGAGGCATTGGCACAGAAGGCGCTGTCGGATATGAAGCAGCGGGAATCGACCAAGAAGGAGAACGGCGGCTCGGTATCCGGACCTTTCCAACTTGGGATTCCGATCAAGGCGGACGAGCCCCTTATGGAAATCAAAGATATCCAGGACGAAGAGCGGCGCGTCACGATCGAAGGTTATGTGTTTGACATCGAAATCCGGGAATTGCGAAGCGGCCGTTCCTTGTTAACTATTAAAGTGACAGATTACACCGATTCCATCTTGGTGAAAATGTTCTCCCGAGATAATGAAGACGCCGAAATGATGAAATCATTGAAAAAAGGGACATGGGTCCGTGCCCGTGGCGGCATCCAGAACGACACCTTCGTCCGGGATCTCATTATGATGGCCCAAGACATCATGGAAGTCGCGCCGGTCGTCCGGAAAGACAATGCCCCGGAAGATCGGAAGCGAGTCGAGCTACATGCCCATACGATGATGAGCCAGATGGATGCGGTTGTATCCGCATCGAATCTTGTAGCACAGGCGGCAAAATGGGGGCATCCGGCAATCGCCATTACGGATCATGCCAACGTCCAGTCGTTCCCGGAAGCCTATTCCGCCGGGAAAAAGCATGACATTAAAGTCATCTTCGGATTGGAAGCGAATTTGGTCGACGATGGCGTGCCGATTGTCTATGATGAACAGCATCGCGCCTTGCAGGATGACACATATGTCGTCTTTGACGTGGAGACAACAGGGTTGTCCGCTGTCTACGATACGATTATCGAGCTGGCGGCTGTCCGTGTCCGAAACGGAGAAATCATCGAATCATTCGAGCGGTTCGCCAATCCGCATCACCCGCTTTCTTCTACGACAACGGAGTTGACCGGTATTACGGATGATATGGTGAAAGATGCACCTGAAGTCGAGGAAGTCATCCGGGATTTCATCGAATTCATCGGCGATTCGGTTCTGGTCGCGCATAATGCGAAATTCGACATGGGGTTCTTCTACGAATCCGCCAAGCGTGCGAGCTTGGAGACGCCCGCGTATCCGGTTATCGATACGTTGGAGTTGGCGCGCTTCATCCACCCGGAATTGCGTAATCACCGGTTGAATACACTGGCGAAAAAATACGATATCGAACTGACCCAACATCACCGGGCCATTTACGATACGGAAGCTACGGCCCATCTCTTCGTCCGGCTTATGAAGGAAGTCGACGGAAAAGGGATCCAATACTTGGATGAACTTAATCAGCATGTCGGGGAAGGCGATGCGTATAAACGGTCCCGTCCTTCGCATTGCACACTGCTGGCGGTGGATGATGAAGGGCTGAAGAATTTATTTAAACTGGTTTCCTATTCCCATATGAATTATTTCTATCGGGTGCCGCGGATTCCGCGTTCGCTCCTGATCAAGTATCGCAAAGGGCTGCTCGTTGGTTCCGGTTGTGATAAAGGGGAAGTGTTCGAGGGACTGATGCAGAAGTCGATGGACGAGGTGGAGGAGATCGCGAAGTTCTACGATTTCTTGGAAGTGCATCCGAAACCGGTCTATTCGCATTTGATCGAGCTTGAATTGATTCGGGATGAATGGAATATGGAAGATATCATGCGAAAAATGATTAAGCTCGGGAAGAAAGTCGGACTGCCGGTCTGTGCGACGGGGAATGTCCATTATATCGACGAAACGGATGCCAAGTTCCGCGAAGTGCTCGTCCGCTCGCAAGGAGGCGCCAATCCGATGAACCGGCATTCGCTTCCAGCAGTCCATTTCCGGACAACGGACGAGATGCTTGATGAATTCTCGTTTTTAGGGGAACAGGTTGCTGAGGAAATCGTCGTGGACAATCCACGCAAGATTTTGGAGCGGATCGGTGACGTCAAGCCGATCAAAGATGATCTATATACGCCGACAATCGAAGGGGCGGACCAGGAAGTCCGGGATTTGACTTATTCGATGGCGCATGCGATCTATGGGGAATCATTGCCTGAGATTATCGAAGCGCGGATTGAGAAAGAATTGACATCGATCATCGGCCACGGCTTTGCGGTAATTTATCTCATTTCCCATAAACTGGTGAAGAAATCATTGGATGACGGCTATTTGGTCGGTTCCAGGGGATCGGTCGGTTCCTCTTTCGTTGCGACAATGATGGAAATCACCGAGGTGAACCCGATGCCGCCGCATTACGTCTGCCCTTCCTGCAAGACGAGCGAGTTCTTCAACGATGGTTCCGTCAGTTCGGGGTATGACCTTCCGGATAAAGCCTGTCCTTCCTGTGGGACCATGTTCAAGAAGGACGGGCAGGATATCCCGTTCGAGACGTTCCTCGGGTTCAAAGGGGATAAAGTTCCCGATATCGACTTGAACTTCAGCGGAGAGTATCAAGCCCATGCCCATAATTATACGAAAGAGCTGTTCGGGGAGGACTTTGTATACCGTGCGGGAACGATCGGTACGGTTGCGGAAAAGACGGCGTATGGATACGTGCGCGGTTATATGAATGACAATGGCCTGAATTTCCGGGGGGCGGAAGTGGACCGGCTTGTCCAAGGATGTTCCGGGGTTAAACGGAACACAGGGCAGCATCCGGGCGGTATTATCGTTGTACCGGATAATTTGGAGATCTTCGACTTCACTCCGATTCAATACCCGGCGGATGACGTGGGCTCCAGTTGGCGGACGACCCATTTCGACTTCCACTCAATCGACAACAACTTGCTGAAGCTTGATATCCTTGGACATGATGATCCGACGATGATCAAAATGCTACAGGACTTGTCGGGAATCGATCCATTGACAATCCCGCCGGATGACGAAGGGGTTATGAAGCTGTTCAGCGGGACGGAATCCCTCGGGGTGACGGAGGAGCAGATCGGCTGTAAGACTGGGACGCTCGGTGTGCCGGAATTCGGGACGCGGTTTGTCCGGCAAATGCTTGAGGAAACGAAGCCGTCGACATTTTCGGAACTGATCCAGATTTCGGGACTGTCGCACGGGACGGATGTATGGCTCGGCAATGCCCAGGAATTGATTCAGAATAAAATCTGTGAATTGTCGGATGTGATCGGTTGTCGGGATGATATTATGGTGTATTTGATCTACCAAGGATTGGAGCCGTCGTTGGCGTTCAAGATCATGGAATCCGTCCGGAAAGGGAAAGGATTGACGCCGGAGTTCGAAGCGGAGATGAAGGCGAACAACGTTCCGGATTGGTATATTGACTCCTGTAAAAAGATAAAGTACATGTTCCCGAAAGCGCACGCCGCCGCTTATGTGCTTATGGCATTGCGAATCGCTTATTTTAAAGTACACCATCCGCTGTTCTATTATGCAGCGTATTTCACAGTGCGGGCGACCGACTATGATTTGGCGACGATGACGAAAGGATCGGCATCCATCCGAGCCCAGATCAAAGAAATCAATGCGAAAGGGTTGGATGCGTCCCCGAAAGAAAAGAGTTTGCTCACCGTCTTGGAGATCGCCTTGGAGATGTGCGAACGAGGTTTCCATTTCGCGAAACCGGACTTGTACAAATCGGACGCGACTCAGTTCATCATTGAAGGGAATTCGCTGATTCCGCCGTTCGATGCAATCCCTTCGCTTGGTACGAACGTAGCAAAGACGATCGTGGAAGCGAGGAAAGACGGGGAGTTTCTTTCGAAAGAGGACTTCCAGCAGCGCGGCCGCGTTTCAAAAACCATCATCGAATATATGGACGCCCTTGGCTGTCTGGAAGGGATGCCCGACGCAAACCAGCTGTCGCTATTTTAGGCGAGGCTCCCGGCCGCCGCATTGTTTGCATCGGCTAATGACGTATGGTATGCTTAAATCAACTTTTGTAATAGTCTTGCGCCGAAAGAGTGGGGGATACCCGCTCTTTTCTGCCGTTCTATGCCAATTTTTTAAAAGTGTATATGGATTCGCTCGATAGCCCTCCTGCATCGGCATTTCAGGGCATGTCGTTTTGGTCCTTCATGTTTGAGCATACACTTAAATGAGATGTCAGGAGGGTTATGATGAGTAAAATTACAGAAGAAGTCGGCAAATTGGTCGATCCGATTGTGGATGAACTAGGATTGGAGCTTGTCGATATCGAATTCGTGAAAGAAGGGAAAGACTGGTTCCTGCGCATCTATGTCGATACACCGCAAGGGGATATCGATATTGATCAATGTGCGGTTGTCAGTGAGAAGTTGAGTACTGAACTCGACCGGACGGATCCGATCCCGCAAAATTATTTTCTGGAAGTCTCTTCTCCTGGCGCAGAACGCCCATTGAAAAAGGAAGAGGATTATGAAAAAGCGGTCGGCCAGTATGTCTTTATCAAGACTTATGAACCGATTGACGGCATGAAGGAATTTGAAGGATATTTGATCGTCAACGAACCGGATTCGGTTGAATTGCAAATTCGCATCAAGACTAGAAAAGTGTCGGTTGTCATCGATAAGGAAAAGATTGCGCTAGCTCGATTGGCCATTGATTTTTCCGCATAATTCAACGTAGGAGTGATTAACATGAGTAGTGATCTACTCGATGCATTGACAGCCTTGGAGAAGCAGAAAGGAATCTCCCGGGACATATTGGTGGAGGCGATCGAAGCAGCGCTAGTAACCGCCTATAAACGAAATTTCAACCAGGCGCAAAATGTACGGGTTGACTTGAATCTGGATAAAGGGACGATGAAAGTCTACTCCCGGAAAGATGTCGTCGAAGAAGTGGAAGACGAGCGGTTGCAAATCGCATTGGAAGATGCGCTAAAGATTAATCCGGTCTATGAGATTGGCGATGTGGTTGAAGAGGAAGTGACGCCGAGGGAATTCGGCCGGATTGCTGCCCAAACGGCGAAACAAGTCGTTACGCAGCGTGTCCGTGAAGCGGAGCGCGGCCTGATCTATGAAGAGTATATCGATCGTGAGGACGATATCGTCAACGGCATCGTCGAGCGACTGGATGCTCGCAATCTGTACGTCGGGCTCGGGAAAGTGGAAGCGGTGTTGCCGGCAAGCGAACAGATTTCCACGGAATCCTACCAGCCGCATGATCGCATCAAAGTCTATATTACGAAAGTGGAGCGGACAGCACGCGGGCCGCAAGTGTTTGTTTCCCGCACACATCCGGGCTTGCTTCGCCGTTTATTCGAAATGGAAGTCCCTGAAATCTATGACGGCGTCGTCGAAATCAAATCGATTGCACGGGAAGCAGGGGATCGTTCCAAGATTTCCGTCCATACGAATAATGAGGAAGTCGATCCGGTCGGTTCCTGCGTCGGTGCCAGAGGAGCACGCGTCCAAGCGATCTCCAATGAGCTTAACGGGGAAAAGATCGATATCGTAGAATGGTCTGAAGACCCGATCGTCTTCGTGGCCAATGCGTTGAGCCCATCCAAGGTGATCGATGTCCAGGTGAATGAAGAGGATCGTTCCACTACGGTTGTCGTACCCGACTACCAGTTGTCCCTTGCTATCGGGAAGCGTGGTCAGAATGCCCGCTTGGCCGCTAAGCTGACAGGCTGGAAAATCGATATCAAGAGCGAAACCGATGCGCGGGAGCTCGGAATTTATCCGCCTGCCGAAACAGCTTCGGTTAACGGGGATGTCTTCGAAGAGGAAGTGTACGAAGATGATCCGTACTTCGTGGAAGAGGATTCGACGGATGACGTCGATAATGAGCCGATCGATCTTTATTCAGACGACGAAGATTGAGAAGGAAGGGTGACAGCACATGGCAAACATGAAAAAAGTGCCTTTGCGTAAATGTGCCGCAACGGGCGGGATGTTCCCTAAAAAGGAAATGATCCGGATCGTCCGCACGAAAGAAGGGGAAGTTTCCGTCGATCTTACCGGCAAGAAATCTGGCCGTGGGACGTATGTGTCGAAATCCGAAGAAGCCGTCGAAACGGCACGCCGCAACCGGGCGATCGAAAGCCAGCTGAACGCTACCGTGCCCGAGCAAGTTTATGAGGACCTGTTGCGGGCCATCCGCCGTGAGGCATTGAAATGAAGCCGGCCAACCAACTGTTCCAAATGCTTGGCATGGCGGCGCGGGCTAGAAAAATCATAACAGGTGAGGAATTGGTCGTACGCGAGGTCCGATCCGGAAATGCACGTTTGGTCATCATTTCCAAAGACGCCTCGAAAAATACGATGAAAAAAATAAATGATAAATGCAATAGCTATAACGTTGAGAAGCATGTTTACGGGACTCGGGAAGAGCTCGGGCATGCAATCGGAAAAGAGTCGCGGGTCGTACTCGCATTGACGGATGCCGGCTTTGCCGGAAAAATATCCGGGCTCCTCAACGAATTAAACCGGGGGTGGGCTAATGACGAAAATACGTGTACACGAATACGCGAAACGAGTGAATCGGACGAGTAAGGAAGTCATCGAGGAACTTGGAAAGATCAATGTAAATGTAACCAACCATATGTCAATGCTGGATAACGATGCGATCTCCAACTTGGACAAGAAATTCAAATCAAGCGGAGGTGCCCCGAAACAGGGCAACCGTCCAGCTGACCGGAATCCATCGAACCGTCAAGGCGGTCAAAATGGGCAGGGCAATCGCCAAGGCCAAGGTCAAGGTCAAGGTCAAGGTCAAGGACAGCAACGACGAGGGCAAGGCAGTGCTCGACCAGCGCAAGGACAAGGCGGGCAGCAACGTCCACAAGGCCAAGGAAGCCAGCAACGCTCCGGCCAAGGCGGTTCACAACGTCCACAAGGCGGTCAACAACGTCCAGCACAAGGGCAAGGCGGCCAACAACGTCCTCAGGGACAAGGCCAGAGCGGCAACCGTCCAGCGCAAGGGAACCAGCAGCGTTCCGGAGGCCAAGGCGGTAACCGTCCGGCGCAAGGAAACCAACAACAGCGCTCCGGCCAGGGGGGCAATCGCCCGGCACAAGGCCAGAACCGTCCAGGCGGCCGCGGTGGACGTCCACCGGCGAAAGGCATCAACCAAGGGCGTAGAAGATACCGTCCGGCTCCACAGCCGAAAGTGGAACTGCCGCTACCGGAAAAAATCACATTTTATGAGTCTCTGAGCGTCGCGGAGTTGGCTCAAAAATTGCACCGTGAGCCGTCGGAGATCATTAAAAAATTGTTCATGCTTGGTGTCATGGCGACGATCAACCAAGAGTTGGACAAAGATGCGATTGAGCTGATCTGTGCGGATTATGAAGTGGAAGTCGAAGAGGAAATCCGCATCGACAAAACAGACCTTGAGATTTATTTCGAAGAGGCAGAGGTTGATGAAGACGTGCTTACTGAACGTCCGCCAGTTGTGACGATCATGGGCCACGTTGACCACGGAAAAACGACGTTGCTTGATTCGATCCGGAACACGAAAGTGACGCAAGGCGAAGCCGGTGGGATCACGCAGCATATCGGGGCCTACCAAATTACGGAGAAAGGCAAGAAAATCACGTTCCTAGATACACCGGGGCACGAAGCGTTCACGACGATGCGTGCACGTGGTGCGAAAGTGACAGACTTGACCATCCTCGTCGTAGCGGCGGATGATGGCGTCATGCCACAGACTGTCGAGGCGATCAACCATGCCAAAGCGGCGGAAGTGCCGATTATAGTAGCTGTGAATAAAATGGATAAGCCTACTGCCAACCCGGATCGGGTCATGCAGGAATTGACAGAGCATGGCCTCCTTGCAGAAGCATGGGGCGGCGACACGATCTTTGTGCCAATCTCCGCGTTGAAAGGCGAAGGGATCGACCAGTTGCTGGAAATGGTCCTTCTCGTTGCGGAAGTTGGGGAACTGAAGGCTGATCCGAAGGCAAACGCCAAAGGGACAGTCATCGAAGCACAGCTTGACCGTGGACGGGGATCAGTTGCGACTTTGCTCGTCCAAGACGGGACATTGCGCGTCGGGGATCCAATTGTTGTCGGAAACACGTTCGGAAAAGTGCGTGCGATGATTAACGACCTCGGCCGAAGGGTAAAAGAAGCGGGACCATCCACGCCAGTTGAAATTACCGGGTTGAGCGACGTCCCGCAAGCGGGAGATCGGTTCGTCGTCTTCGAAGATGAAAAAACCGCCCGTCAAATCGGGGAGTCGAGAGCCGGCGATGCATTGCAGGAACAGCGCGTAGAAAAAACACGCGTCACGCTGGATAACCTGTTCGACCAAATGAAACAAGGTGAAATGAAAGAACTGAACTTGATCGTCAAAGCGGACGTTCAAGGGACAGTCGAAGCGATGGCGGCTTCCTTGATGAAAATCGAAGTGGAAGGCGTCAATATCAAGATCATCCACACGGGCGCGGGCGCCATTAACGAGTCCGATATTTCACTCGCGGCCGCTTCCAATGCGATCGTCATCGGATTCAACGTCCGTCCGGACATCAATGCGAAACGGGCTGCGGAAGAAGAAGGCGTCGACATTCGTCTACACCGTGTCATTTATAAAGTGATCGAAGAGATTGAAGCGGCGATGAAAGGATTGCTGGATCCGGAATTCGAGGAAAAAGTAATCGGGCAAGTGGAAGTCCGCGAGACATTCAAAGTGTCTAAAATCGGCACCATTGCGGGAAGCTATGTGACAGACGGGAAAATCACACGTGATTCAAGCGTCCGGATCCTTCGCGATAACATTGTCATCTTTGAAGGGGAACTCGATACGTTGAAACGCTTTAAAGACGACGTGAAAGAAGTCGCAAAAGGATATGAGTGCGGAATTACGATCAAAAACTTCAATGATATCAAGGAAGGCGATATCATCGAAGCATATGTCATGGAAGAAATCAAGCGCGTATGATCGTCTATGCGGAATGTACATTTTTCATTCCCGACGCAGCTTCTTTGAAAGAGAAGCGCTCCGTCCTCAAACGGATGACAGACCGGGTGAAAAATTCCTATAATGTCTCCATTGCGGAAATCGATCATCAGGATTTGTGGCAGCGGACGACAATCGCTCTCGTTGCCACGGCTTCCTCGACAGATGCAGCCGAGCGGGAAGTGCGGAGGGCGGTCCGATTCCTGGAATCCAATCCGGAATGGGAACTGTCTGATTTCTCGCTGGATTATTACTGATACGGAATTGGGGTGACCATCCATGTCAATGCGCGCAAACCGTGTCGCAGAGCAGATGAAGAAAGAACTGGGTTCCATCATTGGCCAGAAATTGAAAGATCCACGTATCGGTTTTGTCACCGTGACGGATGTCGAAGTGACAGGAGATTTGCAACAGGCGACAGTATTCATTTCTGTCCTGGGCAAGGAATCTGAAAAAGAGGATACGTTGAAGGGTCTAACGAAAGCGAAAGGATTCATCCGTTCGGAAATCGGACAACGGATTCGTTTGCGGAAAACACCGGAAATCGAATTCGAATTCGATGATTCCGTTGCGTACGGAAACCGGATTGAATCTCTTTTAAAACAAGTTAGTGACGAGCAGGAAGAATGAGTGAGAGGAGGAAGTCGGTGTCCAAGAGGACTTTCGGCTTCCTCTCTTTACATAATTATGGATTTGACCAAAGGGGTATACAAGATGGATGGAATACTTCCGCTATGGAAAGAAAAAGGCATGACATCGCATGATTGCGTTTTCAAACTCCGTAAAATCCTAGGAACGAAAAAGGTCGGGCATACCGGAACGCTTGACCCGAATGTGGAAGGCGTGTTGCCGATCTGTATCGGCCAAGCTACAAAAGTGGCGGAGTATATTACCGATGCCGGCAAGGAATACGTGGCGACTATCTCCATCGGAACCGCTACGGAGACGGAAGATGCGGATGGCGTAGTCGTCGCTTCCGATTTGTCGCCTAAACGGTGGACCCGCCATGAAATCGAGCAGGTCCTGGATCGGTTGACTGGCGAAATCGAGCAGATCCCTCCCATGTATTCTGCCGTGAAAGTGAACGGACGGAGATTATACGAATATGCGCGGAAAGGACAGGAAGTGGAGCGGCCGAAGCGCATCGTACGTATTGAAGAGATTGTTTTATTGGATTCGCGGGACTTGTATGAAGGGGATCAGATCACATTTGATGTCCGGGTCGTTTGCGGGAAAGGGACCTATATTCGGACGCTTGCCGTGCAGATCGGGGAACTCCTTGGCTACCCGGCGCATATGGCTTCCCTTGTCCGTACGGCATCCGGTTCTTATCGGAAAGAGGATTGCCGCACATTGGACGAGGTGAAAGAGATCCAGGAAGCGGGAGAAATCGAATCCCTTCTTCGCCCGTTGGAAACGGCCTTGCTTGATTTTCCGGCAGTAGAAGTGGAGGATCCGCTCTATGACAAGGTGGACAATGGACAAGTCCTCCCGCAACATCCGCAGTTGGCGGATACCGCGTTGCTTGTATTTACAAAGGATGAGAAAGCCATAGCCATCTATAAAAAGCATCCGACAAAGGAAGGGCTTATGAAGCCGGAAAAAATGTTTCCATTGAACAGATAAGGGGGGAATGAGTATGGACATCCACAGATTGCAATATCCCGATCACACGACAACCGGTTTGAATGAACGCTATTCACTTGCCATCGGATTTTTCGATGGATTGCATAAAGGCCATCAAGCGGTCATCCGGGCAGCGCAGGAAAAAGCCGCGAAGCTTGGAATCCGTTCGGCGGTCATGACGTTTGATCCGCATCCTTCCCATCTTTTCGGGGGAGGGAAAAACAAAGTGAGCTATATTACGCAGTTTCCCGAAAAAGTGAGGCTCCTCGAGCAGATGGGAGTGGATACATTATTTGTCATCAACTTCGACTCGGAACTCGCTTCCCTCACTCCCGGACAATTCGTAGAAGTGTTCATAAAAGGGTTGCAAGTGGAGCATGTGACAGGCGGATTCGATTTCACTTTCGGGTCCAAAGGGGCCGGCACGATGGAAATGATGGATAGCCTGTCAGACGGCGTGTACGGCACGACGATCATCGGCAAGGTGAGCGACCGGGATGAGAAGGTGTCTTCCACACGCATCCGCCAATTGCTGGCGAAGGGAGATGTAGAAGAGACCGCTCGGCTGCTAGGCAGGCCGTTCCGGACAATCGGCACGGTCGGCCATGGTGACAAAAGAGGAAGATTGCTCGGTTTCCCGACAGCGAATCTCATGCCGGATCCTGATACGCTATTGCCGGCGAATGGCGTCTACGCGGTCCGTTTTTCGTATGATGGCGGGACGTTTGATGGTGTCTGCAATGTCGGGGTGAAACCGACCTTCCATGATCCCAACCGAATGAGACCTTCCGTGGAAGTCCATGTGCTTGGATTTGAAGGAGATCTGTACGAGAAAGAAGTCGCTGTCGACTGGATCAGCCACATCCGCAGCGAGCGGAAATTTGAATCGGTCGATGCGTTGATTGAACAGATCGGCTTGGATAAAGAGACAGCGAGAGAGTTGTTGGCAAAACAAGGTTGATAGTTGCAATTGAAGAGTCGACATGGTAGTATGAACAAGTGTAGAACTGCACGAACCGTTCCTTGGCAAATCGAATCACCAACGGTTGCTCGGGATCTGGGGATACTTTGAATATTAGGAGGTGAAAAGGATGGCAATTACACAAGAGCGTAAACA
Organism: Sporosarcina sp. FSL W7-1349; assembly: GCF_038003045.1. Classification (NCBI taxonomy): domain Bacteria; kingdom Bacillati; phylum Bacillota; class Bacilli; order Caryophanales; family Caryophanaceae; genus Sporosarcina; species Sporosarcina sp. FSL W7-1349. The sequence continues at coordinate 1,382,400 of NZ_JBBOOK010000001.1, read as the reverse complement.
TGAATTGATCAATGAATTCAAGACTCACGAGAACGATACGGGGTCTGCTGATATTCAGATCGCTATCCTTACTGAAGAGATCAACAACCTGAACGCACACTTGAGCACTCATAAGAAAGACCACCACTCCCGTCGTGGCCTTCTCAAGATGATCGGTCGTCGTCGTAAGCTTTTGAAATACTTACGTGAGACTGAAGTTCAGCGTTACCGTGATCTTATCGCAAAACTCGGCCTACGCCGTTAATCAGATGACTTCAAAAAGCAGGCAAATGCCTGCTTTTTTTCTTTGGATAAAAAGTTGCGCCTATCATTGAAAGCCGTTTTGCTTTCATGGATGGCAGTTACCAGGTACCCTTATTTATAGGGAAAGCTGTATATCATGAAAAATTGTTCTCAAACAAACTATCAATGAATCAAAGGAGAGATTGGCTGCGGTGGATAAGAAAATCGTATTTTTTGATTTGGATGGGACGCTGTTAAATGAGGATAAAATTGTGTTGGAGTCAACGAAGCAAGCGTTGCGGGCACTGCAGGAAAAAGGAGTGTATACTGCGATTTCCACAGGTCGTGCCCCGTTAATGTTTGATTGGTTATGCAGGGAGTTGATGATTGATTCCTTTGTTTCGATGAATGGCCAACACGTGATCCATGAAGGGAAGGAGCTTTTCTCCAATCCGATTGATGCGGACATCCTGCATGATTTGGCTACGTATGCAAGAAAACGGGGACACGGATTGTCGTATTCGAACCATCTGGCGTTTGCGGTAAGCGAGGAAAATCATCCGTTCATCCAACCAAGCATTGATGGATTGAAACTGGAATTCCCTCCTGCCAACTTCGAGTTCTACCTTCAATACCCGGTCCATCAAGTGCAAGTGTACTGCGAAAGCCGAGATGCCGGACAATATATGAATCGATATGCGGACCATACGTTCATCCAATGGGGGCCATACGCATTTGATATGCTGCCGGAAGGCGCATCCAAAGCGGTGGGCATTCGTAAACTGTTGGAGAAGCTCGGGATTCCACGGGAAAACAGCTATGCATTCGGGGATGGCCGGAATGATTTTGAAATGCTCGAGTATGTCGGGACGGGCGTGGCGATGGACAATGCCGTGCCGGAATTGAAAGACATCGCCGACCACGTCACCACTTCCTGCTCGGAAGACGGCATCTTGGACGGCCTTTTGCATATCGGGTTGTTGGAGACGAAAGATGTATTGACGGTGAAGTGAATGAAGGAACAAAAGCGCCCGGAGATTGGCCGAAAACGCACTCGGCTGGAAAGTTATCGACATGCCGGAATTTTATAATTTCCTAAACAACGAGAAAAGGAACCCCCTGGAGGTCGACTGCTGATCTCCAGGGGGTTCTTACTTAAACAGACCGCTTCAAATGCCGCAATTCCGTCTCCTGCTCCAAAGAGCGAAGGGCCAGTGATTCAAGGATCTTGTCTTGACGTTCCTGGCCTTGCTTCAGCGCAGCCGTTTCTCCGATCACTTTATGCAGATCCATATGCATCGATTCCAATTTGGCATCGGTCTCGTCTTGACGATCCCGGATGACGCGAACGATGTCATTCAATTCGGCTTGTCCGGATTTTAGTGTCTCTATGTCGGACTTTAGTGTACCGACATCAGATTTTAGTGTCTCCACATCGTTTTTCAGCGTGCAGACATCCGATTTCAGAATTTCCACATCTTTTTTGAGCGATTTGATATCATCCTTCATTGATTGAATATCTTCCTTCATCGATTGGATATCGCCTTTCATTACTTGGATATCGCCTTTCATTACTTGGATATCTTCTCGAATCGGCTGCAGCGCTTCCTGGATGACCGTCTCCAGCATTGCCTTGAGTTCGGTGTTCAATGGAATACCTCCTTCCACGCATTATTCTATTGTAATAATCAAATACATCAGGGATTTTTGTGATATGTAGAATAGATATATTATATCATAATTCACCGATGCAAAGGGGTTCCGTTCCGTTTCCTGAAGTCACCGCTCTTCCCAAATTTCACCCCCTCCTATTTTAGAAAACCATAGAACGTGTTATACTGGACAAAGGTTGCTATAATAGGAATTCAGCATTAGAAAACTTGTGTATAAATAGCGTTATCAATTACACTATATGAATACATACATCGTATGCAGGACAAGTTGCAATGCAATGGAGAGGGGTTCAAACATGACAGAAAAAAAGGTTTACACACTTGATTGGGCAGGACGGCCGCTGACGATTGAAGCGGGCCAGCTGGCAAAACAAGCAAACGGGGCAGTATTGGTCCGTTATGGCGATACATCAGTATTATCGACCGCAACAGCTTCAAAACAACCGAAGGCACTGGATTTCTTTCCTCTTACTGTGAACTACGAAGAGCGTTTGTATGCAGTCGGAAAAATTCCGGGAGGCTTCATCAAACGGGAAGGGCGTCCTTCCGAGAAAGCGGTGTTGACGAGCCGTTTGATCGACCGTCCGATCCGTCCTTTGTTCGCGGACGGTTTCCGGAATGATGTCCAAGTGATTTCGCTTGTCATGTCGGTCGACCAAGATTGTTCTTCCGAGATGGCGGCTATGATCGGTTCTTCCCTCGCCTTGTCCATTTCCGATATTCCATTTGAAGGCCCGATCGCCGGTGTCCAAGTCGGACGAATCGATGGCGAATTTCTGATCAACCCGACGCAGGCGCAAATGGAGAAAAGCGACTTGGATCTTGTCGTTGCTGGAACGAAGGATGCCATTAACATGGTGGAAGCGGGGGCAAAAGAGGTTTCGGAAGACACTATTCTCGAAGCGATCATGTTCGGTCACCAGGAGATCATTCGCCTAATCGAATTCCAAGAGAAGATTGTAGCGGAAATCGGGAAGGACAAGATGGAGATCGAGCTGTTCGAGTTGGATGAAACTTTGGCAGTTGCCATTAAAGAACAATGCGAAACGGAATTGATCCAGGCGATTCAAACCCATGAAAAACATGCGCGCGAAGATGCCATCAATGCCGTGAAACAAGAAGTGATCGACCGCTATACCGAAGAGGAAGCGGACGAAGCGACGATGAAACAAGTGAAGGCAATCTTGGATCAAATGGTCAAGGACGAAGTACGCCGTCTTATCACAGACGAGAAAATCCGTCCGGATGGCCGTAGTCTTGACGAAATTCGTCCACTTGCCTCCGAAGTCGGCATCTTGCCTCGTACGCACGGATCGGGTCTCTTCACACGCGGCCAGACGCAAGCGCTCAGCATTTGTACGCTTGGTGCGCTTGGAGAAGTTCAGATCATTGACGGACTTGGCCTAGAGGAGTCGAAGCGGTTCATGCACCACTATAACTTCCCGAATTTCAGTGTCGGGGAAACAGGCCCGATCCGTGGACCAGGCCGCCGGGAAATCGGACATGGAGCCCTCGGAGAGCGCGCCTTGGAAGCGGTCGTGCCAGATGAATCCGAATTCCCGTACACGATCCGTCTAGTTGCGGAAGTGTTGGAATCGAACGGTTCCTCCTCCCAGGCTTCAATCTGTGCCTCAACGATGGCGATGATGGATGCCGGAGTGCCGATCAAGTCACCGGTTGCAGGAATCGCGATGGGACTCGTGAAAAAGGGCGAAAATTATTCTGTCCTATCCGATATCCAAGGGATGGAAGACCATCTAGGAGATATGGACTTCAAAGTGGCTGGAACCGAGAAAGGGATTACGGCCCTTCAAATGGATATTAAAATCGAAGGCTTATCCCGTCAAATTCTGGAAGAGGCTTTGACACAAGCGAAAACAGGCCGACTCAAAATCCTGGATCATATGATGACTGCCATCTCTACACCTCGTGTAGAACTTTCGGCATATGCACCAAAAATCATCATGATTAAAATCAATCCGGATAAAATCCGCGACGTTATCGGACCGGGTGGTAAAGTGATCAATAAGATCATTGAAGAAACCCAAGTGAAAATTGACACAGAACAAGATGGTACGATCTATATATCCTCGCCGAACAACGAAATGAATGCAAGAGCGAAGGAAATTATCGAGAATATCGTCCGAGAAGCGAAAGTCGGCGAGTATTACATGGGTAAAGTGAAACGGATCGAGAAATTCGGTGCCTTCCTTGAAATCTTCCCGGGGAAAGATGGCCTTCTCCATATTTCCGAAATCGCGGAAGAGCGGACGAAAGCGGTGGAGGATGTGCTGAAACTCGGCGACGAGCTCATGGTCAAAGTGATTGAAATCGACAATCAAGGCCGTGTAAACCTGTCACGCAAAGTCGTTCTGAAAGAAGAAAAGGAACGCGCTGAAAAAGAGAAAAACTAAGGTACTTGATTATAAGCGAACGGATGGAAAGCCCCAACTTACGAAGCTGGCGGCTTTTTGTTCATTGCAGGAATAGGGTGAAATGAAATGGTAGAGAAAGTGGTCTGTCCGAATGGCGTCCGCATCGTGCATGAAAAGATGGAGCATGTCCGATCGGTCGCCATCGGTATTTGGGTCAAGGCCGGTTCGGGAAATGAACAGCCATCCGAAGCGGGCATCGCGCATTTTATTGAACATATGCTGTTTAAAGGGACTGCCACCCGGACAGCGAAAGAGATTGCGGAACAGTTCGACCGGATTGGTGGGGATATCAACGCATTCACCTCCAAGGAAATGACCTGCTTTTACGCCACTGTGCTGCATCCACATGCCCAGACCGCGGTTTCTGTGCTGGGCGATATGTTCTTTCATTCGCGCTTCGACGAAAAGGAAATTGCCAAAGAGCAATCGGTCGTGTTGGATGAAATCGCTGCGGTGGCGGATACGCCGGATGATGATGTGGAAGAGAAATTATGGAGCCTCATGTATCCCGCCCATCCGATCGGCAAGCCTGTCCTTGGGCAGGAGGAGACGATCCGAACTTTCGATGAAAAACGGATCCGGGAGTTTATGGAACGGCATTATACGCCGGAACAGTTAGTCATATCCATCGCGGGGAATTATGATGCGTCTCTGTTAACCTACATAACTGAACTGTTCGGGTCTTTCGCAAGGGAACCGCAGGAGGAGATTGACTCGGTCCCGGAACCTGTCTTCCATCCGGGGGCTTTGACCCGGATGCGGGATATCGAGCAGGCGCATGTCTGTATCGCTTATCCGGCATTGACCTTGCATGATGAGCGGATTTACGCCTTATCCATCTTAGACAGTGTCATCGGCGGCACGATGTCTTCCCGGCTCTTTCAGGAAGTGCGGGAGGAACGGGGTCTCGCGTATTCGGTCTATTCGTATTACACGACACATGAGGAAGCGGGCGCTTTTCTCATCTATGGGGGAACCTCCCCGGAAAATACGGAAGAGCTGTTGGAGACGATCCAGCAGATTGTAGAAGACATTGTCAAAGACGGCATTACGTCGAATGAACTTCATAATGCGAAGGAGCAATTGAAGGGTGGTTTCCTGCTAGGTCTGGAAAGTTCCGAAGCAATCATGCAGCGTAACGGGAGAAACGAGATTTTATTCCAAAAGCATCGTTCCCCGGAGGAAGTTGTGGCCTTGATCGATCAGGTGACTGCGGAGCAGGTCCATCAATTGGCTTCCGGCATTTTTTCAAAGCCGCAAGCGGTCTCGAGGATTTTGCCGCGCGCATAATAGTTATAAAACGCAAGAGGCTGTCAGCTTTCTTGCGTTTTTTTCATAGGATGGTAGGAGAAAAGAGAAAGGGGACTGGAGCATGCTGTTATCTGATCTGGCGCAAAAGGAATTGATCCAAGTGGAAGATGGGGTCCGGTATGGATTCCTCGGGGATACGGATATGATTTTCAATGGCAAGACGGGAGATATTATCGGGTTTGAAATCAAGAAAAAGCTTGGGCGGTTTTCATTCAAAAACCGACAGGAGGGGACCGATGAGTATATCCCTTGGGATGAAATTGTCCTGATCGGGGAGCATCGGATCTTATTCGGGAAAACACGAAGCATGAGCGAGTTGAACTTCGATGACAAATGAAAAATGGCTGTTCATCGGAACAGATGAACGGATTGCCGCCTGTTGTAACATATTCAAGCAAAGAGGGCATGATAGTACGCATTTCAGGACGGATTGTTATACGGAACCGCTCGGTGATTTGTTGCTCCAATTGGAACCCGACCATATTGTGCTGCCTGTTTTGCAAATGGAGGGGCCGCCGATCCCGGCAGGTCGCTTGGCAAAAGGGGCCCGCCTTTATACAGGAGTGGCGTCGGAGCAATGGATCCGGCCGTTCGAGGAGGCGGGTCATCCGGTCCATTCCTATTTAAAAGAGGAGCAATTCATCTGGGAAAATGCAAGGTTGACTGCGGAAGCGTTCGTCCATGAATATTACAACCGAACGAAGCGCAGCATTGCCGGCAAACAATTTTACGTAGCCGGCTTTGGAAGGGTCGGCAAATTGACCGCCCATGTGCTAGCTTCGCTTGGCGCTAAAGTCACGATCATTGCACGGGCGGAAGCGCAGCTCGGCGAAGCGGCGGCCCTTGGATACGAGACGATTGCGCTTACCGATTCGTTTCAACTGCCTGAAGGGGAGCTCATCAATACGATACCGGTCCAATGGCTTTCTGCAGCCCAGGATTCCCGTTCCCACATTTTCGATCTGGCATCTGCGCCCGGATGCCTAAAGAAGAGCCCGGCGCCTGAATACTATACAGTACTGCTTGGATTGCCGGGCAAACATTATCCTGAAGATGCGGCCGTGGCACTTGCCGGGGCGCTCGGAAGGATCTATCGGAAATGAAAGGGGATATAAATGCTACAGGGAAAGCGGATCGGTTTAGGGATTACGGCTAGCCATTGCACGTATGAAGAAATCATCCCGGTCATTGAATCGTTGAAGACCAATGGAGCGACGGTCGTACCGGTTATCACCCATTCTGTTTTGACAGCAGCCACCCGGTTCGGGACGGGAGAGGAATGGATACAACGGATCGAAGGAGTGACGGGGGAGAAAGTGATCTCCTCGATAGTCGAGGCCGAGCCGTTCGGTCCATCGAACCCCGTGGATTGCATGATCATCGCCCCGATGACGGGAAATTCGATTAGTAAATTTGCCAATGCCGCGACGGATTCCCCCGTCTTGATGGCGGCTAAGGCGACACTGCGAAACGGCAGCCCTGTCCTGATCGGTATTTCGACGAATGATGCGCTCGGATTGAATGCGTCGAATATCGCAAAACTATTGAATATGAAAAATGTCTATTTCATCCCGTTCGGGCAAGACGACCCATACAAAAAACCGAACTCTCTCATCAGCGATTTCTCGTTGATGGTGCCGGCTGCTGCGGCTGCCTTGGAAAAAAGGCAACTTCAGCCATTGTTGATTATGCAGCATAATAAATAAAAATACATCCTGCATATAATTCGTAAATATGATATAATTCGACCAATGAACTGCTTAGGATAAGAGGGAGGCCCCCGCAAGTATGCGGCATGCAAGGCTTCCCGATCCTTTAACTAGCTGAAAGGAAGATAGAGATGAAGAACGTGAATGTTGCAATCGTCGGCGCGACTGGGGCTGTCGGGACGAAAATCCTTGAAAAATTACTTGAACGCAATTTTCCTGCAAAATCGATCAAGCTACTAGCTTCGAAACGATCGGCAGGTGTTGAGATAAAGGCAGGCAATCAAACATATACAGTGGAAGAAACGACACCCGAATCTTTTGAAGGGATTGACATTGCGTTTTTCAGCGCAGGCGGATCGATCTCCGAAAAATTCGCTCCGGAAGCGGTGAAGCGGGGAGCGGTCGTCATTGATAATACGAGTGCATTCCGGATGAAGGAAGATATTCCTCTTGTCGTGCCTGAAGTGAATCCTCAGGCGCTCCAGGATCATACGGGAATCATCGCGAACCCGAACTGTTCAACGATCCAGATGGTGGCGGCACTTCAGCCGATCAAAGAAAAATACGGCATCAATCGGATCATCGTATCGACGTACCAAGCGGTATCGGGAGCAGGTTCCGAGGCGATCGACGAGCTGGGCGCACAAAGCGGGCATTTTGAACAGCGTGCGGAGAACGTGGCGGAAGTCTTGCCATCCGCTTCGGCAGAACGCCATTATCCGATCGCATTCAATGCGATTCCTCAAATCGATTCATTCCACCCATCCGGTTCCGGATTCACATTGGAAGAATTGAAAATGATGAATGAAACGAAAAAGATCTTTGGCGACCAGGAACTTGCGGTTACGGCGACTTGCGTACGGCTTCCGGTCGTGACGGGGCATTCGGAGTCGGTCTATATCCAATTGGGCACAGAAGATGTGACAGTGGAAGACCTCAAAGACTTGCTGAAGGATGCACCGGGCGTCGTCGTTCAAGACGATCCGTCCACACAGACGTATCCGATGCCGCTATTCGCGGAAGGAAAAGACGAAGTGTTCGTCGGACGAATCCGGAAAGATCCGGAAGAAGCAACTGGATTCCACCTTTGGATCGTTTCTGACAATCTGCTGAAAGGTGCGGCATTGAACTCCGTGCAAATCGGAGAAAAGCTTCTGGCGGAGCAATAAAAAACGAAAGGCTGATCAAAATGGATATAGGACAAATAGCAACGGCGATGGTGACTCCTTTTACACCGGAAGGGAACATCGATTTCCAAAAAACCGCCAACTTGATCGAGCATTTAATTGCGAACGGTACGGATACGCTCGTCGTCTGCGGGACGACGGGGGAATCACCGACCTTATCTGCAGAAGAGGATAAAGAGCTCATCGACTTCACGGTGAAACAAGTCAACAAGCGGATTCCGGTCCTTGCAGGAACCGGTACGAATGATACCGCGGTTTCGGTCCAGTTGACGAAAACGGCTGAATCGCTAGGCGTGGACGGCATCATGCTTGTTACACCTTACTACAATAAACCGGACCAAAAAGGGCTCTATGCCCATTTCACGCATGTTGCGAAGGAGACGAAATTACCGATTCTTCTTTACAACATCCCGGGCCGCTCCACAGTCAATATGGTGCCGGAAACGGTCATCGCGCTTTCAAAAGTGGATAATATCCAGGCCATTAAAGAAGCGAGCGGCGACCTGGAGCAAATGGCAGCCATCATCGAAGGGACGGCGGATGATTTCGACGTCTACTCCGGTGATGACGGCTTGACATTGCCGCTGCTTTCCATCGGAGGAAAAGGAATCGTCTCGGTTGCCTCCCACGTTGTCGGGAATGAAATGCAGCAGATGATCAACGCCTTCAAGAACGGCAAAACGAAAGAAGCGGCGGATATGCACCGTGCCTTATTACCATTATTCGGAGCATTATTCGCTTCTCCGAACCCGGTTCCAGTCAAATACGCGCTGAATAAAATCGGCGTTCCGGTCGGCGGTGTCCGCCTGCCGCTCATGGCATATGGCGACGAGCATCCGGAATTTGATGCAGTCTGGGAAGCTTTCCATCAACAAAGCGCACGCTTCTCGGTTCAAAAACCAGTATAATTCAATGACAGTGCCGAGCCTCACCATCCAATCGGATGGCGATGGCTCGGCTTTTTTATCGTTACATTAAATGACTGAATTGATTTAAAAAACATAAAAAAAGCCATTGTCATTCAAAAAGGCTTTTTTTGTTTGTGCAGAATGCGCTTGTCCCGTATAATGAATCTTAGTTGAAGTGGACGGGAAACCAAATAGGAATTTTAAGAAGTGCGGGAAGTTTGGCTGAAACCGTAAAAATGGGTTTTCGCCATGGACGGGCATGTCCGGGTGGATACTTTTCATTCCAAGCCGAAGACTGCTTGAAGCTTGCCCGGCTTTTTGAGCATATGTAAATTGGTTTAGACTTTTTCATGAAAATAGACAGAGTATGCAGTTGATTGGAGTGGAAGGCGGCGACTCCTGCGCAGGCTGTTATGAAGAGCGCTTTGCGTCAAAAAGCGTAGCGTTAAAAACCGGCGGTCGAACCATTTGCTGTTCGATTAGTTAAAGCCGTGCTTGCAGAAAGCGTCCGCCTGGAATGGAAATCAACGGTAGGTAACCCGGATGCAGTTTTTATTTCAATGTATAGAGGCAATAGGAGGAACTATTTTGACAAAAACCAAAAACGAATTAATAAGAATCATCCCGCTCGGGGGAGTCGGGGAAATCGGGAAGGCGATGTATGTCGTAGAAATCGATGATGAAATGTTCATCGTTGATTCCGGGCTGATGTTCCCGGAAGGCGAGATGCTCGGCATCGATATCGTCATACCGGACATTTCCTATGTCGAGGAGAACAAAGATCGGGTGAAAGGGATTTTCTTGACGCATGGCCATGAAGACGCCATCGGCTCGATCGCATACTTGCTGCAGAAAGTGCAGGCGCCGGTCTATGGATCGAAACTGACGCTTGCCTTGGCGAAAGAGCATCTCAAACAGATGCCTGCGCCACATCAGGTGAAGTTTTTCGAAGTGACGAATAAAAGCCGCATGAACTTCAAGCAGACGCATGTTACGTTCTTCCATACGACACATAGCATTCCAGATTCACTTGGAATCGTGTTCCATACGAGCGAAGGGGCTATCGTCCATACAGGGGAATTCAAATTTGACCAGTCCGCGAAAGGCAAATACCGTCCAGATATGGCGAAAATGGCGGGCCTTGGTGAAGAAGGGGTCTTCATCCTCATGTCCGATTCCTCGGAAGCGGAACGTCCTGGCTACACGACATCTGAATCCGTCATTGAAGAGGAACTTTCGAAGACTTTCCATAAGGCGGAAGGCCGCATTTTGGTCGCGCTCTATGCGTCGAACTTTATCCGTATTCAGCAAGTGTTCGACAAGGCAAGCGAAACCGGCAAGAAAGTGGCAGTCGTCGGGAAAAGCTTGGAAAGTTATTTCGAAGTCGGCATGAAACTCGGATATTTGCATATCGATGATGAGATTGTCATCCCGATAAAAGACATTGAGAAATATGACGATGATCAAGTCGTCGTTATCGTGACGGGTAATAAAGGCGAACCTCTTGACGCTTTGGAACGGATTGTCCGCAAGCACCATAAGGATCTCCGCATCAAAGAGACGGATACAATTCTGATTACGTTCACTCCCTCGCCTGGGATGGAAGTCGAAATGTTCCAGACGATGAATGAGCTGGCTAAGGCGGGTGCGACGGTACTGACCTCCAGTAAGAAGGTCCATGTATCGGGGCATGGCAGCCAGGAAGACCTTAAACTGATGCTGAATTTGATGCGTCCAAAATATTTCATCCCGATTCAAGGCGAATACCGGATGCTCATCGCGCATTCCAAGCTAGCTCAGGAAACCGGTTTGGAAAAGTCGCAGATTTTCATTGCAGATAAAGGCGATATCGTCGAGTTCAAGAATAATAAGATGCGGATGAGCGGCCGTGTGCAGGCGGGCAATGTCCTCATCGACGGCATCGGGGTCGGCGACGTCGGCAATATCGTCCTGCGTGACCGCAAATTGCTGAGCCAGGACGGCATCTTCACGGTTGTCGTCACATTGAGCCGCAAGCAGAAACGAATTGCTGCGGGACCTGAAATCGTTTCGCGTGGATTCGTGTATGTTCGGGAATCCGAGGAACTGTTGGAGGAATCCGCCAAGCTGGTCCGCAAGATTGTCGAAAAGTATGTGAATAAAGAGACGTTTGAATGGACAAACATTAAACAAGAGATCCGTGATACGTTAAGTTCTTATTTGTTCCAGCAAACGAAGAGAAGACCGATGATTATCCCGATTATTATGGAGTATTGATTTCCAACCAAACAAGGATTTCCTTGCCGTCATTGCGGCGGGAAATCCTTTTTTAGTAAAGTTGGCTTTATATGTACTGAAATGATTGAAGACCACCTGATTTAGTGAGGAGGGGGAAAATGTCAAAACGGGCGAAGAAAAAGAAAAAGCGCGCTACTGCGCAAAAAAAGAAGACGGGCGGCTGGAATCCGTTGCTCTATGAAGTCGTCGGCTTGGCGATGATCGGACTTGCCGTCATCATCATATTTGAGTTCGGTGTTGTGGGAAGGAGCCTGGCATCGGTGGGACGGTTCGTTTTCGGGAATTGGCATGGCGCCCTGCCGTTATTGCTGATCATCCAGGCCTTGATTTATATGATTAACCGGAAGATGGGCGGATGGAAAAACCGGATTGTCGCGGGCTGTCTATTTATCTTGGCGAGCCTTCTATTATTCAGCCATATTTATCTTTTCAAAGAGCTCTACGAAAGCCGGGTCCTTATGTCCAATTCCGCTTTGAAGGAGACGTGGAAGGTGCTCATCACGAATGAAGGCATCGAGTCGAGGACAGGGGCGTTGGGTGGCGGCATGGCCGGCGCAGTCTTGTTTGCGATGTTCCATTCGCTTCTCGATTCTGCGGGGGCGACCGTTGCGGGTGTGCTGTTGCTGTTGATCGGGCTTGTTTTATTGACCGGAAAAGCGCTCGTTCCATATGTCGCCGAGCATTTCCCGGCAGCCATCGAATCGATAAAAGGATTGTTTGAGCAAAAAGGAAAGCAGAAACGGAAGAAAAAACAACCTTCACGCTCATCCCGTTCATCGCGCGATACAAAAAGATCACTTATCCAAGAGGTGCGGACAGTGCCGAATGTACCTGATGCTGGAGACGTGGAGGAGGAATCATTGCCGGCTCAGCCTATCATATCCGCTTTTAGCGAACGGATAGAGAAAGTGGAGGATAAACCGGCAGAGGAAGAGCAGGCGGCGGCTGTGGAAACGTCCGAGCAACCGAAGCAGGTCGAAATTTCGACCTATACGGGAGTGACCGGGGAAGAGGAAAACGAGTCTTATATCCTTCCACCAGCCACCTTATTAAAACAGACGCCCCATCATGATCAATCGGAAGAGTATGATTCCATCCAAGCAAATGCCCAGACGCTGGAACGGACTTTCCTCAGCTTTGGGGTCAAAGTGCGTGTTACGCAAGTCCATTTGGGACCAGCTGTCACAAAATACGAAGTGCTGCCAGATACGGGCGTAAAAGTGAGTCGGATTGTCAGTCTGGCGGATGATATCGCCTTGGCGCTCGCTGCGCGGGATATTCGGATTGAAGCGCCGATTCCCGGAAAATCAGCGGTCGGCATTGAAGTGCCTAACAATGCAATTGCCATGGTGAGTCTCCGGGAAGTGGTCGAGTCGAAAGAGAATAGCCGGCCCGATTCGAAGTTGATGATCTCACTCGGCCGGGATGTCACCGGGCAGGCAATGCTCGCTGAATTGAACAAGATGCCGCACGTCCTCATCGCCGGGTCAACGGGCAGCGGGAAAAGTGTGTGCATCAATGGCATCATCGTGAGCATCTTAATGAGAGCGAAGCCCCATGAAGTGAAGCTTATGATGATAGACCCGAAAATGGTCGAACTGAATGTGTATAATGGAGTCCCGCATCTTCTCGCGCCGGTCGTGACTGATCCGCGGAAGGCTTCCCAGGCGCTGCAAAAAGTGGTCGCGGAGATGGAGCGGCGCTATGAACTGTTTTCCCATACCGGGACACGGAATATCGAAGGCTATAATGAACATATCGAAGAATGGAACCGGATGAACGATGAAAAGCATCCGCGTATGCCGTTCATCGTCGTCATCGTAGATGAGTTGGCGGACCTCATGATGGTCGCTTCCAGCGATGTTGAAGACTCGATCACGCGTTTGGCCCAAATGGCGCGTGCTGCCGGAATCCACCTGATTATCGCGACACAGCGTCCAAGTGTCGATGTCATCACAGGCATCATTAAAGCGAATATCCCGTCCCGGATTGCCTTTGCCGTATCATCGGCTGTGGACTCTAGGACGATTTTGGACACGGGAGGGGCGGAGAAACTGCTCGGCAGGGGCGATATGCTGTTCTTGCCGGCGGGAGTCTCCAAACCGACCCGGGTCCAAGGCGCTTTCGTCTCGGATGCGGAAGTCGAAGCGATTGTTAATTTCGTCATTGAGCAGCAAAAGGCCCAATATCAGGAAGAAATGATCCCGACAGATGTGGAGGAAGTCCCTCTTCATGAAGAGACGGACGAATTATTTGATGAAGCAGTGCAGCTTGTCGTTGAAATGCAGACTGCATCCGTCTCGATGTTGCAGCGGCGCTTCCGCATCGGCTATTCCAGGGCGGCCCGGATTGTCGACCAGATGGAGATGCGCGGCATTGTCGGACCATCAGAAGGAAGCAAACCGAGACAAGTTCTGCTCGATAAAGGAGAACATGACGGTGCATACTAACAAAAGCACTAGCCTTCCATCCCGAATGCGAAACCGATCTACCTACCGCATCTGTATTTTACAGGATTAAAGTGTTATAGTAAGCGTGAATATAAAAGGTCAAACATCTGAGGTCTGACCTCTTAGGGGAGGAGGGTTTTGATGGTAGTGAAAGCGGATCAGCGACATCTGTATGTACAGGTGATCGAACGATTGAAACAGGATATTGAAAACGGGATTTTCAAGGAGAATGAAAAATTCCCTTCTGAATTTGAGTTGGCGAGATCCCTTGGCGTCAGCCGCTCCACATTACGGGAAGCGCTCCGGCTGTTGGAAGAGGAAAAAGTCATCGTGCGGAAACATGGGGTCGGTACATTTGTGAACCCGAAACCGCTGTTTACATCCGGAATCGAGCAATTATCCAGCGTGTCTGCCATGATCCGCGAGGCGGGAATGGAACCGGGGACAATTTTCATGGATATCAATGATACCGAGGTGACCGAGGAAAATGGGGGTGCCTTTCCATGCGAAGAAGGAGACCGCCTTGTCACAATTAAACGGGTACGGACGGCGGACGGTGAACCGGTTGTCTACTGCATCGACCAAGTCCTTGCCCGAACGATTTCGGGAGGAGTTGAGCACCTTTGGAACGAATCCATTTTCGAATCGATTGAAAAATCCGGAGATATCCGGATTTCCCAAGCGGTTGCCTATATTGAACCGGTCGGTTATGACGAGGAAGCCTCTTCCATACTCCGCTGCGGTGTGGAAATCCCGCTGCTTGCCCTAATCCAACATCATTATAGTGAAGATGGAGAAATGGTCCTTTTCTCAAAGAACTACTTCCGGGCGGATAAATTCAGTTTTCATGTCGTGCGAAAACGGGTATAAGACGTTTAGGCGTCATACTAAATAAAAACAGGGAGGTCCTGTCATTGGGTAAACGGAAATTTGGCCTTGGCCTTTCATTCTTACTGGCAGCCGGAACGATACTTGGGGCATGCGGTGGCGGAGATAAGGAAAAAGACAACGGAGGCAACACAGAAGGGCAGCAGTCAGCTGATGATACCTTCTCGGTCGCCATGGTAACCGATGAGGGCGGCGTGGATGACAAATCCTTCAACCAATCTGCTTGGGAAGGAATCAAGCAATTTGGCAAAGACAATAATTTAGAAAAAGGGAATGGCGGGTATGACTATCTTCAATCGACAAAAGCAGCCGAGTATATCCCGAACCTGAATAAATTGATATCACGTGATTTCGATTTGATTTTTGGAATCGGGGCAATGGTGAAAGACGCGGTGGAGGACATTGCTTCGGAACGTCCCGACAATCATTTCGCGTTAGTCGATGAAGTGACGGACATGCCAAATGTAGCAAGCGTTATGTTCAAAGAGCAGGAAGGCGCCTTCTTGGCCGGAGTAGTGGCAGCCAACATGTCGAAATCGGGTAAAGTCGGATTTATCGGCGGCAGGGACTTGCCGGTCATCAAACGGTTTGAAGCGGGATTCCGTGCAGGTGCCGAAGCAGTGAATCCGGATATCAAAGTGGAAGTTCATTATACAAATGATTTCACGAAAGCCGACTTGGGGAAAGCGGCGGCCAATTTAATGTACTCTTCGGGCGTTGATATTATATTCCACGCCGCTGGCGGTACTGGAAACGGCATCTTCTCCGAAGCGAAAGAACGTAAAAAAGCAAATCCGGATGAATATGTTTGGGTCATCGGTGTCGATTCTGACCAATACGATGAAGGAAAAGTCGGGGACCAGAGCGTGACACTGACATCCATGTTAAAACGGGTCGATATCGCTGTTAAAAAAATAGCGGAGCAGGCGCGCGACGGTGAATTCCCTGGAGGTGTGGTAACAACTTACGGCCTTGCGGATCAAGGGGTGGAGTTGGCGGACTCCCGAGGCGCCATTCCGGAAGAAGTGATGGCTGAAGTGGAAGATTATACGAAGAAGATTATTGATGGAGAGATCGAAGTTCCGGAACTTCCAGAGAAATAACAAGATGGAAACCGGGAAGGTTATGACTTGAATCAGCGGAAGTCAACATCCCGCTGATTCAAGTACAGCCTCCAGTGGAGTTTGAAAAGAAGTTGGAGGAAGGCGGTCTAAGGAAGATCTGGCTGAAATTAATAGAAGAAAGGGTTGCGACCTGTTGCCTTTTCTTGTGTTAATTTGACCTTACCTTATAGAGCGAACAACTGATTTATATATGAATGGCGAGGGAGTGGAGTCGATGGAATACGTAGTGGAGATGCTGAATATCCGAAAGGTATTCGGCAATTTTGTTGCCAATGATAATATCACTCTCCAACTGAAAAAAGGGGAAATCCATGCCCTCTTAGGGGAAAATGGTGCCGGGAAATCGACGCTGATGAATGTCCTCTTCGGATTGTACCAGCCGGATGGCGGGGAAATCCGGGTACGAGGGAAAGCGATCGCCATCACCGATCCGAATGTGGCCAATAGCCAAGGGATCGGCATGGTGCATCAGCACTTCATGCTCGTGGAAAATCTGACGGTTACGGAAAATATCGTCCTCGGTAATGAACCGAAAAAAATGGGCATGATCAATGTAAAAGCCGCAGCCAAAAAAGTGGCGGAAATCTCTAAGCTGTACGGGCTCGATGTCGATCCCTATGCAAAAATTGAAGATATTTCGGTTGGCATGCAGCAACGGGTGGAGATTTTAAAAACGCTTTATCGCGGTGCTGACATTTTGATTTTCGATGAACCGACAGCCTCCTTGACCCCACAGGAGATCCAGGAATTGATTTCCATTATGAAGAAATTGATCGCCGAAGGAAAATCGATTATCATCATCACGCATAAATTGCAAGAAATCATGGATGTCTCCGACCGTGTGACGATCATCCGAAAAGGACAAGGAATCGGCACTGTAGTCACATCGGAGACGACGCCCGTAGAACTGGCTACGATGATGGTCGGTCGCCAGGTGACGTTTAAAACCGAAAAAGGGCCTTCTCGACCGATAGAAGAAGTGCTTCGGATTGAGAATTTGGTTGTTGAGGATTACCGGGGTATTCCTAAATTGAAAGGGCTCAATCTATCCGTCCGGAAAGGTGAAATCGTCGGCATTGCGGGTATTGATGGCAATGGACAATCGGAATTGATCGAAGCGATTGCCGGCTTGCGGAAGGTGAAAAGCGGGAATGTGTTTCTCGACACGGTGGACGTCACCGGGAAAAAGCCTCGGGAAATCACGGAAGCGGGTCTTGGGCATATTCCGCAAGACCGCCATAAACACGGACTCGTCTTGGATTTTTCCGTCGGTTATAATGCCGCATTGCAAACGTATTATAAAAAGCCGTTTTCCAAAAACGGTCTAATGGATTATAAAGTTATCTCTCAAAAAGCAAAGGATATCATTGCAGCTTTCGACGTGCGCACACAAGGGGAACATGAATTAGTGCGCGCCCTATCCGGGGGGAATCAGCAGAAATTGATCATCGGCCGCGAGGTGGATCGGAATCCCGAATTGCTCATTGCCGCTTTGCCGACCCGAGGACTGGATGTCGGGGCGATTGAATTTATCCATAAACGGCTTATTGAACAACGGGATAATGGAAAAGCGGTCTTACTCATCTCTTTTGAATTGGACGAGGTGATGAATGTTTCCGATCGGATTGCAGTCATTTATGATGGACAGATTGTAGATACGGTACTGCCATATGAAACAACTGAACAAGAATTAGGTCTTCTTATGGCGGGCCATGCCAAAGAAGAAATGATCGTTGTCGGGGATGATGTCGTATTGAAGGAAGGTGACGACCGCCATGTCGAATAGGCTTGTTACTGTACTTGTTCCTGTTATCGCCATTATCCTTGGCCTGTTAGTCGGGGCAGTTGTCATGCTGTTCAGCGATTATGATCCTGTTCAAGCATATATTGCCTTGTGGAACGGAATTTTCGGGAGTTCCTATGCTATCGGGGAGACAATCCGCCAAATTAGCCCCTATATATTGGCGGGTCTTGCAGTCGCCTTCGCTTTTCGGACGGGCCTCTTCAATATTGGGGTTGAAGGTCAGCTGATCGTTGGTTGGTTTGCGGCAACTTTTGTCGGGACCGCGATTGAATTGCCTAAAATCATCCATTTGCCGCTGGCGTTGTTGGCTGCCGCTGTAGCGGGCGCCCTTTGGGGATTCATACCTGGCCTGCTAAAAGCGACTTTGCGGGTACATGAAGTCATTGTCACGATCATGATGAACTATATTGCACTCCACGTCGTCAATGCGCTCATCAAGACAGTTTCAGGAGGTAGCTACAAAACTGAAAAAATTCATCCGTCCGCCTCCCTCCGATCGGATTTTCTACGAAATTTAACCGATTTTTCGACCTTGCATTACGGGATTCTTGTCGCCCTTGCGATGGTGTTTGTCATGTGGCTCATCTTGGAAAAAACCAAGACCGGGTTCGAATTAAAATCCGTCGGCTTTAACGAACATGCCTCCCAATACGCAGGCATGAGTGTGAATAAAAATATTATTCTGTCTATGGTCATTTCCGGTGCCTTCGCCGGTCTTGCGGGTTCGATGGAAGCCCTCGGGACGTTTGGCAACATGGTACAGCTTGGCGGATTTACCGGGATTGGATTTGACGGGATCGCGGTCGCTCTACTCGGCGCGAATACGCCTCTTGGTGTCATTTTCGGGGCATCCTTGTTCGGCGCCTTGAAATACGGGGCGGGCAATATGCCGAGTGAGGCAGGGGTTCCTGATGAAATCGTATCGATTGTCATTGCACTGATCATTCTCTTTGTCGCTTCCGGTTACATCATTCGTGTCCTGCTCGGCAAGTTGAATAAGAGAAAGGAGGCGAAGTGAGATGAGCTTCTTAGGCTTCTTATACTTTATCGTGCCGATTACAATCGCGTATGCCGCTCCTCTCATTTTCACGGCGATCGGTGGTGTCTTTTCCGAACGTTCCGGGGTCGTCAACATCGGTCTGGAAGGGCTGATGATCATGGGGGCGTTTATCGGGATCCTATTCAACCTACGCTTCGCGGAAACGTTCGGCGCATGGACGCCATGGCTTGCTCTCCTTGCCGCGATGGTCGTGTCGGCTCTGTTTTCTGTCATTCACGCAGTCGCCTCGATTTCGTTCCGGGCTGACCAAGTCGTTTCCGGGGTAGCGATTAATATGCTTGGCTTGGCAGTTGCCTTATTTTCAGTAAAAATGATTTTTGATAAAGGGCAGACCGATTTTATTCAACAAAATATTCCATTGATCAATATTCCCCTTTTAAAAGACATTCCATTTCTGGGCCCAATGTTGTTTAAGGGTCTTTACGGATCATCCATTGCAGCGATCGCTTTGGCGTTCATTTCCTGGTTTGTCATTTATAAAACGCCTTTCGGACTTCGGCTTCGTTCGGTGGGGGAGCATCCAATGGCGGCGGATACGATGGGGATCAATGTGACGAAAATCCGCTACATTGCAGTTATTATTTCGGGTGGACTTGCCGGCATCGGCGGCGCGATCTACTCGCAGACGATGACGGGAGATTTTGGGCATGCGACGATCAATGGACAAGGGTTCATTGCACTTGCAGCGATGATTTTCGGGAAGTGGCATCCGATCGGTGCAATGGGAGCTGCCCTGTTTTTCGGATTTGCTCAAGCGTTGGCGATCAGCTCCGCAAATATTCAATTTCTGCAAAGCATACCCTCGGTGTATTTTAATATCCTGCCGTATGTATTGACGATTTTGGCATTAGCCGGATTCATCGGCCGGGCGAATGCACCAAAAGCGAGCGGTCAGCCATATATTAAAGGAAATCGGTAAAAAATTGTTCAATTGAAAGCTGCCCAGGAAATTACCAGACATCCGGGCAGCTTTTTAATGGCAGGTGGTTCAATGAATTTGGGATCGGGCATGAGCAAGTTCTTATTTTGCAAGGCATCCGGCAAGCTGTAATTTGCCCCAAGCCGCATTTGACATGTATAGTGAAGTGGAGAATCCTCATATTAACAAAAACAGAGGTGTTTATATGTTCAATAAAGTTATTCTTCAAGAGGGCGTCAATTTATACATCCGTTCACTCGAACAATTCAAGACGATCAATTTTTCAGTGAAATGGAAGACCGAACTGGACTCCGAAAAGGCGACGAATCGCGCCGTCCTGGCGAATGTGCTCCAAGATTCAAACGGCAAATACCGAACGCAGAGTGAGTTGCGAAACACATTGGATGAGCTGTATGGAACCGTCCTGTTTACGGACGCGACGAAACGGGCCAATACACATATTGTGTCCCTTTACGCCGAATGTGTGAATGATGAGTATTTGACCGGCGATACCGTGCTCGATGAAGTGTTGGATTTATTGCAAACAGTCGTCTTCAACCCGAATTTTGTCGATGGCAAGTTCGATGAGTCGGTAGTGAACCGTGAAAAACGTTCCGTGAAAGAGCGGATCCGTTCGGTGTACGACGATAAGACGCGTTTTGCCCAAAAGCGCATGCTGGAACTGTTGCGCCCTGATAGCCCGGTCTCGACTTCTTCCTATGGGACGGAAGAGGAAGTTGAAGCAGTTACGGCAGATGGTTTGCTGGAGGCTTATAACAGCATGTTGCAAAACGATGAAATCAACATTTACATCGTCGGCGATATCGATGAAAAGAAGATGACGGAAAAGATCAAGAAACTGTTTCCATTTGAACCGCGGACTGTGCGGAAAAATGACAAGGAAGCGGCTGCCCCTGGCGCGACGGAACAGAAATCGGAAGTCCGGAACGTGAAGGAAAAACAGGATATGAAACAGGGGAAACTGCATCTTGGCTTCAGCACGCCGATTGTATTCACCCATCCGGATTATTTGAAAATGCAAGTGACGAATGGCGTGTTCGGTGGCTTCGCGCATAGTAAGCTGTTCATGAATGTCCGTGAAAAAGAGAGCATGGCGTATTACGCGTCGAGTTCATACTCTGCGCATTATGGCCTGATCTATGTCATGGCCGGGATCGACGCGGAGCTCGAAGAGAAGGCGGTCAAACTGATCAATGAACAACTCGACGCCTTGCAGCGAGGAGAAATCACGGATCTGGAAATCGAACAGACAAAAGCGTTGCTGACGAACAGCATTAAGAGCACGTTCGACTCGGCAAGAGGACAAATCGAAGTGTTTGATCAGTATAAGGAATTGAATGAGAACTTCACTGCCGATTTCCTCATCTCCGGCTGGGAGGCCGTGACGAAAGACGATATTCAAAAAATGGCATCCGAAATCACGTTGGAAATCGTGTATCTGCTGTCTGGCAAGGAGGCCGCTTGACGATGAAGAAAATACAATTCGATGCACTTCAAGAAACATTATATAATGAAAAGCTGGATAATGGGCTGGATGTTTACGTCTTGCCAAAAAAAGGATTTTCCAAAACGTTCGTGACGTTCACGACGAAATATGGTTCGATTGACCGTACGTTCATTCCCCGCGGAGGTACGGAGGAAGTTACCGTACCGGATGGAATCGCACATTTCCTAGAGCATAAGATGTTCGAAAAAGAGGACGGGGATGTATTCCAGAAATTCAGCGTCCACGGTGCTTCCGCCAATGCGTTCACTTCCTTTACTAGAACTTCGTATCTATTTTCCGCTACCGATAAATTGTACGAGAACGCAGAAGTCCTACTCGATTTCGTTCAAGATCCGTACTTTACGGAAAAAACGGTTGAGAAGGAAAAGGGCATCATTGCCCAGGAAATAACGATGTACGATGATCTTCCCGATTGGCGTCTCTACTATGGAACGATTGAAAACTTGATGCACGAGCATCCTGTGAGAATCGATATTGCGGGAACGGTCGAATCAATCCAGGATATTACTGCTGAACATCTGTACACTTGCTATGAGACGTTTTATCATCCCTCCAATATGGTGTTTTTTGTCGTAGGCGCAGTCGATCCGGCGGAAATGATCGACTTTGTGAAGAAGAACCAGGCGGCAAAAACATTCAAGGAACCGGAAACAATCGTCCGCCACTTCCCGGAAGAATCGCCGGCAGCAGCGACCGCCGAAAGCAAGTTGGAGATGGATGTCTTGAAACCGAAGTTGAATATCGGTATGAAATGCACAAAGACCGATGTTCAAGGGGAAGAGATGCTCATTCAGGAGCTGTCCTCCAATCTCGTGCTGGATATTCTCTTCGGCAGATCATCCGATTTTTATACGAAAGCGTACAACGAAGGGCTCATCGATGAATCGTTCAACTATGATTTCTCGCTGGAGGAAGGTTTCGGCTTTGCAATGGTCGGCTCCGACACGGAAGAACCGAAAAAGTTGGAGGCATTGATTCGTGAAACGATCGACGGGGCAGTCGCTTCATGGCCTGTCACGGATGATGACCTGAATCGGATGAGGAAAAAAAGGATTGGCCAGTTCATGCGATCATTGAACTCGCCTGAATATATTGCCAATCAGTTCACTCGTTATGCCTTCAATGGAATGAATTTATTCGATGTCGTCCCTACATTGGAAAAATTGACAGTGGAAGATCTGCACAAAGCGTTCCAGACATTTTCGGATGAAAGCGGTCGTACGGTGTTCACGATCGTCCCTTCGGAAAAAGCACAATGACCAACCTTGGTTTTTGTGTCGTCCTAGGGGCATCGGGCGGCATCGGAGAGTCGATCAGCCGGGCATTAGCCGCTTCCGGCTGGTCGCTCTACCTTCATTACAATGAAAATGCGGGTACGGTCCTACGCTTGGAGGAGGAGCTGCAGGCAACATATCCAGATTTGGAATTCCAGCCGATCCAAGGCGATCTGAGCCAGATGGATGGTGCCGATCTGGCTAGGCAAGTAAAACAGGTGCGTGCTGTCGTCGTGGCAAACGGTCAGTCCATGTATAAATTATTGTCGGAAACGACAGCGGAGGATATGGATGATCTGTGGAAAGTCCATGTCCGCAATCCTGCCAGGTTCATCGCGGCTGTGTCGCCGCAATTGCGCAGTTTCGGGACGGCTTATGTTGTCATGATCGGTTCCATTTGGGGAATGACCGGGGCTGCGGGCGAGGTTGTTTATTCGGCAGTGAAAGGCGCGCAGCATGCTTTTGTCAAAGCGTATGCCAAAGAGGCCGCTTTTTCGGGCATTCGGGTGAATGGGGTGGCGCCGGGATGGATCGACACCCGCATGAATGGCCATCTTCCGGAAGATGAGCAGCAAATGGCGATGGAAGAAATTCCGCTCATGAAGCCGGGAATCCCGGATCATGTAGCGCAGGCGGTTGATTATTTACTGAGCGGCAAAGCGGATTACACAACGGGTGACATCCTGAATGTCAACGGTGGATGGTATATGTAAACGGCCCGATTTCTTTTTTGCTTTTCTTAAGCAAATGAATCCGCTATTATAGAACTATATTGAATCACGTGCGTCCTATATTAGGGAATTGAAAAAGGGGTGTGCCAGATGGGTGAATGGTATCTGGAATACGAAATTCAAGTGAACCGTCCCGGACTTCTCGGGGATATCGCATCGTTGCTCGGGATGTTGCGGGTAAATATTATGACGATTAACGGCGTCGACGGCGGACACCGCGGAATGCTTTTGCGTACGGAAGACGATGGGCAGATCAAGCGGTTTGAACAAATTGCATCGACAATGGAAACGATTAAAGTTTTGAAGATTCGTGAGCCGAAGTTGCGGGATATATTGGCGGTCCGCCATGGTCGGTACATCCAGCGAGATGCGGATGAGAAGAAGACGTTTCGGTTTTTGCGTCGGGATCTCGGGATCCTCGTCGATTTCATGGCCGAAATCTTCAAGCAGGAAGGTCATAAACTGATCGGAATCCGCGGGATGCCACGGGTTGGAAAGACTGAGTCTGTCGTGGCGGCAAGCGTCTGTGCGAATAAGAAGTGGATTTTCCTCTCGTCCACAATGATCAAGCAGACCGTCCGGAGCAAGTTGATGGGCGATGAGTTTTCGGATGATAATATTTTCATACTGGACGGCATCGTGACCCGTCGTGCAGAGGATGAACGCCATATGCAGCTCGTTCGGGAAATCATGCGGATGCCGGCGATCAAAGTGGTGGAACACCCGGATATGTTCGTCCAGCATTCGGAATATGATATAGAGGATTTTGACTATATCATTGAATTGCGGACCGATCCGGAACAGGAAATTACATATGAGATGATGGAGAAAAACCATATGATGTCCGACCCGGGGACGATGGGGGGAGGGCCCGGATTCTTTAATTTTTAAATTAGGCAGGTGTTTTTGGTGACCGGATTAGGTGATCGTCTCCGAGAGGCGAGAACAGCTAAAGGATATACATTAGAAGATTTGCAGACCATCACAAAAATACAGAAAAGATACCTTTCCGGTATTGAAAACGAAGATTATAGCATGATGCCGGGCTCTTTTTACGTCCGGGCATTTATCAAGCAATATGCGGAGGCGGTCGGGGTTGATTCCGATGAAATGTTGGCTTTGTATCAAGAGACAACCCCTTCGGAACTGCCGGAAGAGGACTCTGTCCAGCCCGCAGCCCCGCTTCGGCGCCGGAGAGGTCTGAAGGACAGCCGAATCAATGAGGCCATCCCGAAAGTGATTGTGGCTCTATTCATCATTGTCATCATCGTAGTCGTCTGGATTTTGTACAAGTCCAATGGGTCTACGAACCCGTCCGTCGATAATCCGCCGGAGGAAACAATTACGACTGTGGAGAAAAAGCCGGTCGAACAGAAGCCCAAGGAAAATGCAGATGATGATGCCGGTGCGGTACCTGATGAGGAGGAAACTCCTGCTCCGGAAGTTGTGGAGCCTGAACAGGAACAGACTTTGGAACATGTCACCATTAACGGGGACGACTCCATGTACACATTGACCAATACCGATCAATTCCAGTTGGAAATTAAAACAAACGGGGATTCCTGGATCGGTGTGTTGGATGCAGCGAGACAGGAGCGGATGGAACCGAACGCCCGGACATTGAGCGCTGGAGAGCAAGTGGAATTAGATGTCTCGGATACCGACCGGGTACGCATCCGTGTGGGACGTACAGCAAGCACGGAAATTTACGTCAACGGCGAGCTATTGGAGTATGCTTCACCAAAAACCACGCAAAACATCATTATCGAATACAAGAAAGAGCAATAGTCATCTGAAAAGGATGACTATTTTCTTTGAAAAAAGGTATAGAGAAAGGGGAACTTCGCTTTATGAATTTGCCAAATAAAATCACGGTTTCCCGTGTACTGCTTATCCCTATTTTCATGGTGTTCATGCTGATCGATTTCGGTTTCGGCAAGCTGAATGTCGGAGGAACCGAATTGACGGTGGAACACTTGATCGGTGGCTTGCTTTTCATTTTTGCGTCGGCCACCGATTGGCTGGATGGGTTCATCGCCCGGAAATATGGGCTAGTTACGAATATGGGGAAATTCCTCGATCCGCTGGCAGATAAGCTGCTCGTTTCGGCTGCGATGATCATCCTTGTAGAAATGGGGGCTGCGCCTTCCTGGATTGTCATCGTTATCATCAGCCGGGAATTTGCTGTTACAGGACTTCGTCTGATCTTGGCGGGGGGCGGCGAAGTCGTCGCGGCGAACCAGCTAGGCAAGATCAAGACAGTGGCTCAGATATTGGCCATTGCCTCCTTATTATTAAATAATATCTTTTTTGCACTGCTCGGTATTCCATTTGGACTGATCATGCTTTATATTGCCTTGCTCTTCACCATTTGGTCGGGTGTCGACTACTTCTATAAGAATAGAAGGGTGCTGTTAGACTCGATGTAAAGAAAGGGACGTGAATAGATGAAAGCGGAAATTATTGCGGTCGGCTCGGAATTATTGCTCGGCCAAATCACCAATACGAATGCGCAGTTCATTTCGGAGAAGCTCGCGGAGATCGGGATCGATGTCCATTTCCAAACGGTCGTCGGAGACAATTCCGACCGCTTGAATGAAGTGATCGAGATTGCGAAAAAACGGGCGGATGTTCTCATTTTCACCGGGGGACTTGGGCCGACGAAAGACGATATGACGAAAGAGACAATCGTGAAACAGATCGGGTCGACGTTGGTCAGTGACGAGGAGGCCCTGTTTTCGATTCAGCAGTATTTCGAGCGGAGCGGGCGGGTAATGACGGAAAACAATAAGAAGCAGGCATTGGTGTTCAAAGATGCGATTGTCCTGCCGAATCGCAATGGCATGGCGCCAGGAATGGCGATCGAAAAAGCCGGCGTCCAATATATTTTATTGCCGGGGCCGCCTCATGAAATGAGGCCGATGTTCACCAGCTTTGCGATTCCCTATTTGCTTGGTGTGACGGGTAGGAAGGAAGTCATCTCCTCCCGCGTATTGAAATTTTACGGAATCGGCGAAGCGGAGCTGGAACATCGTATACAGCCAATCTTGGAAAAGCAGTCCAATCCGACAATCGCTCCCCTGGCATCGGTCGACGGAGTGACCTTGCGGATTACGGCAAAAGCCGGCACCTTGGATGATGCAAACAAACTGATTGCCCCTGTGGAGGGGGAAATCCGTGCGATTGTCGGGGAATTTGTTTACGGTGTCGACGATGATACGCTATCATCCAAGGCTGCGGAGATGCTCTTCCAGAACGGTTGGACATTGTCCGCAGCGGAGAGCCTGACGTCCGGCCTATTCATGGCGGAGCTCGGGAAAGAGGCGGGCATCGGCGTTTCTTTGGAAGGCGGGGTCGTCGTCTACAACGAACAGCAAAAAGTCGAACAGCTCGATGTGGAACAAGAATTATTAGATCGGTTTGGTGTCGTCAGTTCGGAATGCGCCGCTGCTCTTGCCGTGAACGTGAAACGCAAATTCGGATCGAATATCGGGGTCGGCCTGACGGGCGCGGCAGGTCCGGAACCGCATGACGGTGCACCCGTCGGTACCGTATGGATCGGCATCGTGTCTGACGATGCGGAAATGGAAACGTATAAATTATCCCTTTCCGGTTCCCGAAATGCGAACCGTCGACGTGCTGCCCAATTTGCAATCTATTACTTAATTAAGCATATGGAGAAAAAAGAGGCCAAAAAAAAGTTTTAAGCCGATTTCTCAATTAAAAATGAGATTTCTATATGGATTCTCATTTAAAAGTAGAGAATGAATAAAATTATCGAATAAGCGTTCGCTTTTTTCTTGTGTATTTCTCAATAAAGGAGTATAGTAGAGATAGAAAGAAAAGCATATCACCTTTAAGGAGGAACTATTTTGAGCGATCGTAAAGCGGCTTTGGATATGGCCTTGAAACAAATAGAAAAACAATTCGGGAAAGGTTCCGTCATGAAAATGGGAGAACAGACGGACCGTGAAATTTCCACATCATCGAGTGGCTCGCTTGCACTCGACGCCGCTCTTGGAGTCGGCGGCTACCCGCGCGGCCGGGTAATTGAAATCTATGGTCCGGAAAGTTCGGGTAAAACGACTGTCGCGCTCCATGCCATTGCGGAAGTGCAGGCGGCAGGTGGACAGGCGGCCTTCATCGATGCGGAGCATGCGCTTGATCCGGTCTATGCGCAAAAATTGGGCGTCGATATCGATGAATTGCTATTATCCCAGCCGGATACGGGAGAGCAAGCGCTTGAAATCGCAGAAGCGCTCGTCCGAAGCGGTGCAATCGACATCATCGTCATCGACTCGGTGGCGGCGCTCGTCCCGAAAGCGGAAATCGAAGGGGAGATGGGGGATTCCCACGTCGGTCTTCAAGCCCGTCTCATGTCCCAAGCATTGCGTAAACTTTCCGGAGCGATCAATAAGTCGAAAACTATCGCAGTATTCATCAACCAAATTCGTGAAAAAGTCGGCGTCATGTTCGGTAATCCGGAAGTGACACCAGGAGGCCGTGCCTTGAAATTCTATTCCTCCGTGCGATTGGATGTCCGCCGCGGAGAAGCGATTAAGCAAGGTAATGATATCATGGGGAACAAAACGCGGATCCGCGTCGTGAAAAACAAAGTTGCGCCACCATTCCGCACAGCGGAAGTCGATATCATGTACGGGGAAGGAATCTCCAAAGAAGGGGAAATCGTCGACCTCGGTGCCGAATTGGATGTCGTCCAAAAGAGCGGTTCCTGGTATTCCTACGAAGGTGAACGCCTTGGACAAGGACGCGAGAACGCGAAACAATTTCTTAAGGAAAATCCGGAAATCCGTAACGAAATCGCCAATAAAATCCGTGATTCATACGGAATGGCCAGTGCCAACTACGTTATCGCCGCCCATGAAGAGGACGAAGATGAGGACGAAGTGCTGGAACTATTGCTGGACGAAGAATAATCCTATCAAAACCGAACCACCCAAAAGCGGGCGGTTCGGTTTTTCGGGGTTTTCGTATTTTATAAGAACGGCTAGCCAGCTATATCCTATTCTTTCGTACCTGTTGAGACAGTGTCCATCCGGGGCAAAATATTGATTAGTCTATATAATAAGATGAACGAAAGACTTGGATTCGCTAATTCTAGTTGCTTGGAGTGGAAGGCGGCGACTCCTGCGGGGGGAAGCGCGAATGGTGAGACCCCGCAGGAAAAGCCGTTACGTAGAACGGCTTTTGTGCCAAAAAGCGCAGCGTTTGGCAGCAGCTTGTCCTTCGAAAGAATGTAGCGTTGGCAACGCTGGATGCCTTAATTTCTGCGAAGTGCGCAGAAATACGGCAAATCGAACCCTTCGCTGTTCGAATGGCTCGCCCGCGCCCCGCGGAAAGCGTCCGCCTGCTCCTGTCGCTGCGCTTTCGTCGCAAACGAAATTTGGAACGGAAAGCAACAGTTTGTTGATAATGTCCGTTTCTTTAGTTCGATTTATATAAAATCGGAAAGCCGTAATATTATTCCAAACCCGCGCTCCAATCCTTGACATGTCAATTTCACACCGATACAATTAATAGTGTATAATTTCAAATTCCTGAAATGAATATTGGCAGTATGTTGAACCTTAATATACGAGCCGACTGAAAATGAAAAGAATAGCAGGAGGAGGTGACCTGGATGTTATGGAATATCATCTCCGCTTTGCTCGGGCTCATCGTCGGTGCCGTTGTTATCTATTTTGTTAATAAGAAAGTGAACGAATCAAAAGTTACGGGTGCCAAATACTCGGCAGAACAAATCGTTGAAGAGGCGAAGCGTGAAGCGGAGGCCATGAAAAAAGAGGCACTACTGGAAGCGAAGGATGAAACTCACAAACTGAGAATTGAAGCGGAAAGTGAAATCCGTGAAAGAAGGGCGGAACTGCAAAAGCAGGAAAACCGTCTTCTGCAACGGGAGGAAAATCATGACCGCAAGGATGATGCTCTCAACAAAAGAGAAGCGGGTCTGGAGCGCAAAGAAGAAGCGCTAACCGGAAGACAACAGCATATTGAACAGATGGAACGCAAGGCGGAAGAACTTGTTACCCTACAACAGGCGGAACTCGAAAGAATCTCTTCACTGACGCGGGATGAGGCGAAGCATCTCATCTTGGACGAAGTGGAAAAAGAACTTTCTACCGATATCGCTGTCATGACCAAGGAATCGGAACAGCGTGCGAAAGAGGAATCCGATAAGCGAGCACGTGAAATCCTATCCCTTGCTTTGCAGCGTTTCGCAGCCGACCATGTCGCAGAAACAACCGTTTCGGTGGTCAATTTGCCAAATGATGAAATGAAAGGCCGCATCATTGGTCGGGAAGGGCGTAATATCCGTACGCTGGAGACATTGACGGGAATCGATCTCATAATAGACGATACGCCGGAAGCTGTCATTCTGTCCGGATTCGATCCGATCCGTCGGGAAACTGCACGTCTTGCACTGGAAAAACTCGTCCAAGACGGCCGTATCCATCCGGCGCGAATCGAAGAAATGGTGGACAAATCCAGACGTGAGGTGGACGAGCTGATCCGGGAGACCGGGGAGCAAACTACATTCGATGTCGGTGTTCACAATCTGCATCCGGATTTGATTAAAATCCTCGGAAGATTGCGATTCCGTACGAGCTACGGCCAAAACGTTCTGAAGCACTCGACCGAAGTTGCGTATCTCGCCGGCTTGCTGGCTGCGGAACTCGGTGAAGATGTGACGCTTGCGAGACGGGCCGGGTTGCTCCATGATATCGGGAAAGCGATCGACCATGAAGTCGAAGGCAGCCACGTCGAAATCGGCGTCGAGCTGGCGACGAAGTATAAGGAACATCCTGTGGTCATCAACAGTATCGCATCTCACCACGGAGATACGGAGCCGACTTCGGTCATCGCCGTACTCGTTGCCGCAGCCGATGCTTTATCCGCTGCACGGCCGGGAGCCCGCAGTGAGACGTTGGAAAACTATATTCGCAGATTGCAAAAACTCGAAGAGATTTCAGAGTCTTACGATGGGGTGGAGAAATCATTTGCCATCCAGGCAGGACGGGAAGTTCGCATCATCGTCCGGCCGGATCAGATTGATGATATTACCGCGCATCGTTTGGCGCGTGATATCCGGAAACGGATTGAAGAGGAACTGGATTATCCAGGACATATCAAAGTGACGGTCATTCGGGAAACCCGTGCCGTCGAATATGCAAAATAAAAAAAGAAGGGGCTTCCGTGCAACTGAACCGGAAGCCTTTTTCTATGGAAGAGGCGTTTTCATGAAAGTATTATTTATCGGGGATATCGTTGGATCGCCGGGCCGGAACATGGTGTTTGATTACCTGCCTCGCCTGAAAAAGAAATATGCGCCGGATGTCATCATCGCAAACGGGGAAAATGCGGCATCGGGCCGGGGCATCACCCGCTCTATTTTCGACGATTTGCTCCGCGCCGGCGTGGATGTCATCACGATGGGCAATCATACATGGGATCATAAGGAGATCTTTGATTTCATCGATGACACTGATTATTTGCTCCGGCCTGCGAATTTTTCGGAGGAGGCACCGGGCAAAGGGATGACGACCATCTCAAAGAACGGGGTAACGCTATCGGTCATCAATTTGCACGGACGCGTCTTTTTGCCGCCGCACGGGGATCCGTTCGAGAAGGCGGATGAGCTCGTGGCACAGGCGAAGGAAATTTCACCCCTTGTCTTTATCGACTTTCACGCGGAAGCGACGAGCGAGAAAATCGCGATGGGATGGCATCTGGATGGCCGGGCATCCGTCGTCGTCGGGACCCATACCCATGTCCAGACAGCAGATGACCGGATTTTGCCAGGAGGTACGGCATATTTGACGGATGCCGGCATGACGGGGCCGTATGATGAAATCCTCGGCATGAAAAAAGAGGATGTCCTCTACCGATTCAAGACGAATTTGCCGGTCCGGTTCGAAGTGCCGAAACATGGCCGGGTGCAGTTGAACGGCCTTGTGGTGGAAATCGATGACGCATCGGGACGGGCCATCGCCATTGAACGCATCGCGATCAACGAGGACCGCCCGTTCATCGGCTGAAATCGCGTCTAAATGGCCTCCTTGTTTCATAGGATAGTTTATGGAGTACTGCATTCCATAGACATAGGAAAATAAGGAGGAATAATGGTGAATCCATTGAAAGTATCATCCCGCTCGAATCCGAATTCAGTTGCCGGGGCACTCGTCGCGGTCATCCGGGACCAAGGCTATGCGGAAATGCAGGCAATCGGTGCAGGCGCATTGAACCAAGCGGTAAAAGCAGTGGCGATTGCAAGAGGATTCGTAGCACCTAGCGGGGGTGATCTCGTCTGCGCACCTGCGTTCACTGACATCCAAATCAATGGAGAAGGCCGCACCGCACTGAAATTGTTAGTTGAGAAAAGGCAAAAATAAAATGAAAAAACAGTTGTCACAAGGCTGCCACTTAATCAGCCTGCGTCAACTGTTTTTTTGTGGATGGATATCATTCAATCTGGATCCTCATGGTAATTCCGTCGTCCGGCTTTCGAGCGCGTCGGCTATTTGCGAAGTTGTTTTGAGTCGTGCCTGCTTTATCAGCTTCCTGGAAATGAACCATTCCGCCACAAAAATATTCGGGACCCATGAAAACCAAGCGATGGCAGCATAACTTAATTCAAAGTTTTCCAACCCGAAAAGCCATGCGAATAAAGGTAGCCAAATCCGCAATGTCACAGCTGCCAAGGTCAAGGAATAATTCCGAATCATCCACTTCCGATGGGCAAGGACCCGCTTTTCTTTAATGTTGATAAAAGCTTGATAGGCAGTTGTGAACCAAAGTATGGATAATGTCATGAACCCGGCTTTGCCAACCCAACCTCCTGTTGCATAGAGGGCCAGATAGAAGCCGGAAAGACTGCCGATTCCAACACCGATTACGTAGATTTTCCCGAATATGCGATGCAACCGAATATTGTTCTCCCTGAATTTGGCCGATAACGTAAAGGGCCCGATCACTAAAGCGATTAGACTTGATGCCGCGTGAATGAACAGCATTGCAAACCAGACGGCGCCTAATCGAGCGAGAAACAATTCCTTCATTTGAACGAACCCGGCTTGGCTCGCATCCAGGACAAAATATTGGACGAGTGCATAGCCGGCTACGGCAATCGCCAGACACGTCATGATCCACCAAAGCAATCTTTGCATGCTTCCACCTCCAATGTATGATTTAGCGATCCAACATTTTATAGCCGAGAATCATGGATTTCAGATGGATCTGAATGAATCTGTCGCGATCGACCCAGTGAAATTGCGGGAATGTAATGAGCAAGGCGGTGATTCCGTGTAAGCTCGCCCAAATGGAATTGCTTATATACAGAGCGGATGTCTCCCGATCTTGCCCGTTCATCACGAATGTCTGGTCATCGAATAACTCCTCTACAACAGCCTTAAGCAGCAAAAAACCGTGATAGCGATTGCTATTTTCGATGGACCGGATATTCGTTTCAAAGTTTTCAGTAAAGATCAGATTATAATAATCCGGCTGGTCTAATCCGAACTGAATATACGCTTCACACATGTCGAACAGTCTCTCTTCAGTCGATCGGCAAAGCGCGGCCTCATGGGATTCTTTCAGCTTCGCATAAAACAGGCCATATCCCTCTTCCAACAAATTTCCCAAAATCTCTTCTTTATTTTTGAAATAAAGATAGATAGTAGTTGGGGTATAGCCAATTTTGCTTGCGATTTTTCTCATGGACACATGGGAAAACCCCTCTTCTAAAAAAAGATGGCGGGCGGCATCCATAATTTCATCCTTGACGTTTTTTGGATTCACATATAGCACCTCACTTAACACCGTTAACTTAACAGTGTTAATTTACTATGTATTTTTATTCCTGTCAATACCTTTATATGTCAGACAATGTTCATCGTCTTCATGAGCTTCGCCGTATTGTGACAAAGCACCAACAAAATAGCCTAACCTTGTAAACCTGACATACGTTTCAGTATAATAGGTACGAACTGTCTAAATCCCGCAAGGTCAGAAAGGGGACATTTGCAAATGAATGAAGAGCAACGCCTGCAAGCAGGTCTTGTGAAGCCGGGATTAGCAAAACCGGCGGAAGAGAAGGACTACAGTCAATATTTCCAAACGGTCTATACCCCGCCGTCTTTGAAAGAAGCGAAAAAACGTGGGAAAGAGGAAATTTCCTACCACGATGATTTTGAAATAGAAGAACGGTTCCGCGGCATGGGCGTGGGCCGGAAATTTTATATACGCACATACGGCTGCCAGATGAATGAGCATGACACGGAAGTCATGGCTGGTATTTTTCAGAACCTCGGTTATGAAGCGACAGACGATGTGGAAGAGGCGAACGTCATTTTATTGAACACTTGTGCCATCCGGGAAAACGCAGAAAATAAAGTGTTCGGGGAACTTGGCCATCTGAAGCCGTTGAAACAGAGGAACCCGGATGTCCTGATCGGGGTTTGCGGCTGCATGTCCCAAGAGGAATCGGTCGTCAATAAAATATTGAAAACGTATCAGCAGGTCGATATGATCTTCGGTACGCATAACATCCATCGCCTGCCCCATATTCTGAACGAGGCGTATTTATCCAAGGAAATGGTCGTGGAAGTGTGGTCGAAAGAAGGGGACATCATCGAGAACCTTCCGAAGGTCCGCCACGGCAATATTAAGGCATGGGTCAACATCATGTACGGCTGTGACAAGTTCTGTACATACTGCATCGTGCCGTATACGCGCGGGAAAGAACGGAGCAGAAGGCCGCAGGATATCATCCAGGAAGTGCGCCAGCTCGCAGCGGAAGGTTATAAGGAAATCATGCTTCTCGGGCAGAACGTCAACGCATACGGCAAAGATTTCGAGGACATCGACTACCGTCTCGGCGATCTGATGGACGAGCTTCGCAAGATCGATATTCCGCGCATCCGTTTCACAACGAGCCATCCGCGCGATTTTGACGACCATCTCATCGAAGTACTCGCGAAAGGCGGGAACTTGCTGGATCATATCCATTTGCCGGTACAATCGGGTTCCAGCGAAGTCTTGAAAATCATGGCGCGGAAATACAACCGGGAACAGTTTTTGGAATTGGTCCGGAAGATCAAAGTAGCGATCCCGAACGTCACGTTGACGACGGATATCATCGTCGGCTTCCCGAATGAAACGGACGAGCAATTCGAAGAGACGCTCTCCCTGTATAAGGAAGTCGGTTTTGAAATGGCTTATACGTATATTTATTCGCCACGGGAAGGGACGCCGGCCGCGAAAATGGTCGATAATATCCCGATGGAAGTGAAGCGGGAGCGCCTGCAAAGGCTCAATAAATTGGTCAACGACATGTCCGCCGAATCGATGAAGCCGTATAAAGGCAAAACAGTCAAAGTGCTCGTCGAAGGGGAGAGTAAGAAGAACCCCGACGTGCTGGCAGGCTACACGGAGAAGAACAAGCTCGTCAATTTCAAAGCTCCGCGGTCAGTCATCGGTGAGATTGTGTACGTCAAAATCACGGAAGCCAAAACATGGTCGCTCGACGGTGAATATCTTGGCGTCGTAGAAAAGGATAAGGTGATAGTCTAATGGAAAAATTGTATACGAAGGATGACATCATCGCGAAATCGAAAGAAATCGCGAAAATGATCGCCAATACGGAAGAAGTGGAATTTTTCAAGCGGGCCGAAGCGCAAATCAATGAAAATCAAAAAGTTCGTGAAAGCATTGCGAGCATGAAATCATTGCAGAAGCAAGCGGTCAATTTCCAACAGTATGGAAAAGAAAAGGCATTGAAAATTATCGAGGAAAAGATCGAGAAACTGCAGGAGGAGATCGATGCAGTACCGATCGTTCAAGAATTCAAGCAGTCGCAAGTAGAAGTGAATGACCTGCTTCAACTCGTGTCCAACACAATCGCAAACACAGTGACGAATGAAATTATTATCTCGACAGGAGGCGATTTGCGACGCGGCGAAACCGGATCGCATGTGAAGGCGACGACATACGGTAAGTTAGGGGAATAAAACGGAAATCGGTGTAAATTAATTTTTACGCCGATTTTTTTCACTTTCTGGGCTCCATTTGCATAGGATGGATTGAAGCGAATGGAGGAGGAATCGAACTGAAAAATTTACGGCAGATCGTGACGAAGGCAGTCATCGCAAAAGGGAAGAAGCGGACAGAGCAAGACGTGGTGCTCAAGCCCCCGAATCGCCCGACGAGCATTTTGGGCTGCTGGGTCATCAACCACACGCATCAGGCGAAAAAGCATGGGAAGTATATCGAAGTGACTGGCAAATTTGATGTCAATGTCTGGTATTCCCATAATGACCATTCCAAAACCGCCGTTTTCACCGAGTCGGTCCCGTATAAGGACCAGATTCGTTTGAATTACCGGGATGAGCCTACATCAGGCCAGGAAGATATTTTGGTCACGGTATTGCAACACCCGAATTGCACGAAGGCGACCATTTCGGATTGTGGCGAGAAATTCAATATTTGTGTGGAGCGCGAGTTGCTGGCGGAAGTCGTGGGCGAAACGAAAGTGCTCATTTCCGTACATCCGCATGGCCACTTTGAAGAGCAATGGCCGTTCAAGGATGAATCCTCTTCACATGAGGACGTCCGGGGCCATCAGGAAGACGACCATAAAAAAGGAAAAGATTCATCCTCTCTCTAAGCCGGACACCATCCCGGCTTTTTTTGTTGTTAATGAAATCAGACGAAAACGGGCCCGTGCCCTCTGCCGGAATGGATGATATACTAAAGAAAAAGTTTTAATTAGTGAGGGTACAACAATGACGACGACTACATATACACCGATGATCCAACAATATTTGCAAGTAAAGTCCGAGTATGAGGATGCTTTTTTATTTTTTCGGCTTGGTGATTTTTATGAAATGTTTTTCACGGATGCCCTAGAGGCGTCACAATTGCTTGAAATCACACTGACGAGCCGGGACGCGGGGAGCGAGGATCGGATTCCGATGTGCGGGATTCCGTATCATTCGGCAACGGGCTATATCGAGACGCTTGTGCGGAAAGGGCATAAGGTAGCAATCTGTGAGCAGACGGAGGATCCGAAGGCTGCAAAAGGAATCGTGAAGCGGGAAGTGGTGAAAGTGATCACGCCCGGCACGATGACGGAAGGGAAAACGATCGATGCGCATACGAACCACTTCATCGGGTCGGCGGATCAGATCAGCGATTCCCGTTACGCCCTGTCGTATTTGGATTTGGCCACCGGGGAAGGGAAGGCGGAGATTGTCGAGGGGGACGAGCGGTCATTAATTGCCGAAATCGGCGCTTTGGGGATGCGCGAAGTCGTCGTCGGCGAGAGTCTTCATCTGACGCTCGGCGATAGTATGGCGAAGCGGAACATCCTGCTGTCCGTAGAACATACCGGGGAAGAGCCGTCCGCAACAGACCTGTTCGACGGGCTCCCACCCGACACGTTTGATGCGTGTCAGATGCTCCTGTCGTATGTGAATCGGACGCAAAAGACGGCGCTTGACCATATTCGGCCGTTCGAATTCATTGAGAAACAAGCGAAGCTTTCGATTGATGCCAATTCGATGCGCAATTTGGAGCTCGTTCAGTCGATCCGGAACGGCACAAAGGAAGGGACGCTGTATTGGCTGTTGGATGAGACGGTGACGGCGATGGGTGCCCGTAAACTGAAAATGTGGATCCATCAGCCGCTTGCGAATCGCCGGGCGATTGAAAACCGATTGGATGCCGTGGCGGAGCTCATCGGGGAATTTTTTCTCCGCGATGAACTGAAGACCCATTTGCGTGAAGTGTACGACTTGGAGAGGC
Organism: Sporosarcina sp. FSL W7-1349; assembly: GCF_038003045.1. Classification (NCBI taxonomy): domain Bacteria; kingdom Bacillati; phylum Bacillota; class Bacilli; order Caryophanales; family Caryophanaceae; genus Sporosarcina; species Sporosarcina sp. FSL W7-1349. The sequence goes on along the minus strand of NZ_JBBOOK010000001.1, from coordinate 1,345,079 downwards.
TATCTGGCCGGATTTCAATGGGCAGTGCGGGCGGCCGGGATTTGGCCCAACTGCGGAATTCCTTGCGATGCGTACCGGAAATTCAACGGAAATTGGAGGAGTCGGGACAGCCGATTCTCCGCCAGTTTGCGGGCCGGATCGATCCGTGCCAGGATGCGTTGGAATTATTGGAGGCTTCCATCGCGGAGAATCCGCCGATTTCCGTCAAGGAAGGCGGGGTCATCCGGGATGGGTTTGATGAAAAACTGGACAATTACCGGGACGCTTCGAAGAACGGCAAAGCGTGGCTTGCAGATCTGGAGCGACTGGAAAGAGAACGGACAGGCATCAAAACGTTGAAAATCGGGTATAACCGAGTATTCGGGTATTTTATTGAAATCACAAAGTCCAATATCCATTTAGCGGACCACGAGCGGTATGAGCGCAAGCAGACGCTCGCCAATGCCGAACGGTACATAACGCCTGAATTGAAGGAAAAAGAGGATTTGATTTTAAATGCGGAAGCGGATGGGCTGGAGCTCGAATATACGCTGTTCACGAAAGTAAGGGATGGGATGAAGCGCCATATCCGCCGGATCCAGCAGCTGGCCGGCGTATTAAGTGAACTGGATGTCCTGCTTGCGTTCGCAGAAGTGTCCGAAAAGCGCAATTTTACGAGACCGGCATTCCATGACGGCAAAGCGTTGGAAATCAAGAACGGCCGTCACCCTGTCGTTGAAAAGATGATGGATCATTCCCTATATGTGCCAAATAGCTGTAAGTTGAAGGAAGAGGCCAATATGCTTCTGATCACGGGACCGAATATGTCCGGGAAAAGTACGTATATGCGGCAAGTAGCATTGACGGTCGTCATGGCGCAGATCGGCTGTTATGTGCCTTGTGAAGAGGCGCTCCTGCCTGTCACCGACCAGATTTTCACGCGGATCGGGGCGGCGGATGATCTGGCGTCCGGCCAAAGTACGTTCATGATGGAAATGATGGAGTCGCAGCATGCCATTGCGAATGCGACGGAAAGGAGCCTGCTGTTATTCGATGAAATCGGACGAGGCACTTCCACATATGACGGCATGGCGCTCGCCCAGGCAATGATGGAGCATATCCATCATGAAATCGGAGCCAATACGTTATTTTCCACTCATTATCATGAACTGACCCAGTTGGATAAGGAACTGGATCGGTTGGAAAATGTTCATGTTGCGGCGATGGAGCAGGACGGGAAGGTCGTTTTCCTTCATAAAGTGATGGCCGGGGCGGCAGATAAAAGCTATGGGATCTATGTCGCCGATCTCGCAGGACTTCCGGCACCGTTGCTGGAGCGGGCAAAATATTTGCTCGACCATTTCGAACGGGAGGAACCGGTTCGGGAAAGCGAGCCGGAGCAACTGACATTCTTTGATCTGTCCCAAGAGGAGAAACCGGCATTGTCGGCCGAGGAGCAGGCGGTGCTCGATGGCATCAAACAAACCGATATTTTGAATATGACGCCGATGCAGGCGATGCAATTTGTTTATGAACTGAAGGAAAAGCTACAAACGTCGAAAGGGTGAGACTATGGACATTATCAAAGTGATGGACGACATGCTTTCCAATAAGATTGCGGCGGGAGAAGTTGTCGAGCGTCCGGCGTCCATCGTGAAAGAGCTTGTCGAGAATGCCATCGACGCCGGAAGCACCATCATTGAAATCACGTTGGAAGAAGCGGGACTGACGTTCATCCGGGTGACCGACAATGGCAAGGGGATGTCCCGCCAAGATGCGGTGCAGGCGTTCGAACGGCATGCGACGAGTAAAATCGATAATGAACATGATCTCTTCCGGATCCGGACACTTGGCTTTCGCGGGGAAGCGCTCGCGAGTATTGCGGCGGTGTCAAAAGTGGCGCTGTTCACCTCGGACGGGGAGACGACCGGTACGGAAGTCCAGTTGGATGGAGGCCGCCTGACGAAACATCAGGATGCGCCTTTCCGGAAAGGGACGGATATCACGGTTTCCCAGTTGTTCTTTAATACGCCCGCCCGATTGAAATATATGAAGACGATTCAGACGGAGCTCGGGCATACGATCGATTTGGTCAACCGCCTCGCGTTAAGCCATCCGGATATTTCATTCAAACTGGCGCATGCGAGCCAAGTGATCTTGCGGACGTCGGGAAACGGGGATCAACGCCGGGTGCTATCCGATGTGTACGGAATATCGGTCGCGAAGAAGATGATTCCGTTTGCCGGTAGCAACGCCGATTACAGCGTGCAGGGCTATGTCAGTCTGCCGGAGATGACGCGCGCGTCCCGCAATTATATGACGCTGATCGTCAATGGCAGATGGGTGAAGAGCCATCCCGTGAACCATGCCGTGCTTGACGCATTCCATACGTATTTGCCGATCGGCCGTTTTCCGATTGCCGTCATCAACATCGAGGGGGACCCGCTGCTGACTGATGTCAATGTGCATCCGGCCAAGCAGCATATCCGCATGAGCAAGGAAGGGGAATTGCTCGTCTTGCTGAAGGAAGCGATCCGGGAAGCCATCAAGAAACAGGTCATCGTCCCGGATGCCATCAAAAAGGAGCCGGTTGTTAAAAGGCATTCCGAGCAAGTGAATATTTGGGAGGATTTCCGCCCTGCCCGTACAGCTTCGGCTGTCGTCACGCAGACAATTCCGCAACCAACTGAAACGGCGGCCCCCCCAGAGGAACCGGCTATTATGGAGGTGGCCCGAGAGCTGGAAGAATCAACCCCTTGGGTGGTGAATGAAACAGCAAGCGCCTTGGAAACGGTCGAGGAACCCGCCGAACTTGAAGCGGAATCCGAACAAGATAAGAGGTTTCCGTCCCTCGTCCCGGTCGGGCAAGTGCATGGGACGTATATCATAGCGCAGAATGAAGATGGGTTCTTCATGATCGATCAACATGCCGCTCAAGAACGGATCAAATATGAATTTTTCAGGGATAAACTGGCCAAAGCTGAGAATGGGGAGCGTCAGTTATTATTGATCCCACTCATTTTCCATTACTCGGCGGATGAAAGGGCGAAAATCGAGGAAAACCGGGAGCATTTGGAAGAGGTCGGCATTTTCCTGGAGGAGTTCGGTCCGTCGTCATATGCCGTGAAGGAGTATCCTGCTTGGTTCCCGTCCGGGGAAGAGGCGGCGATCATCGAGGATATCATCGAGCAAGTGTTGAACACCCGGAAGATTGACATTGGGAAGCTCCGTGAAGAGGCGGCGATTCTCATGAGCTGCAAACGGTCCATCAAAGCGAACCACTACTTGACGATTGCCGATATGGAACGGCTGCTAGAGGATTTGGCCAAAGCCGAGAACCCGTATACTTGCCCGCACGGCAGACCGGTTCTCATCCATTTCACAACGTATGAAATCGAAAAGATGTTCAAACGCGTCATGTGACAACAAAAGCGGGAGGACGCTCGGAGCTGGACAGGGCACCCTAGCTTTGAAGCAGTAAATAAGGAGTGAGCGTATGTTTTCAGCTGTGCAACGGCCCCGAACCGCCCGTTTGATGGCCGATCATCAATTCGACCTGCTCGTCATCGGCGGAGGCATCACCGGGGCGGGGATTGCCTTGGATGCAGTGACTCGGGGATTATCGGTCGCTTTGGTCGAGATGCAGGACTTTGCCGCCGGAACATCGAGCCGCTCGACCAAGCTCATCCATGGCGGCTTGCGCTATTTGAAGCAATTGGAAGTGAAAATTGTAGCGGAGACCGGGCATGAACGGGATATCGTCTATCGGAATGCCCTTCATGTGACCGAGCCGGAGCGGATGCTTCTTCCATTTTACAAAGGCGGCACGTTTGGCAAATATATGACATCAGCGGGTTTATTCGTCTATGATCTGCTGGCTGGGGTAAAGAAGGACGAGCGCCGGGAAATGCTGACACCCGAAGAGACGCTTCTGATGGAGCCTTTGCTCAAACGGGATGGATTGTTGGGCGGAGGCCATTACGTCGAATACCGGACGGATGATGCCCGCTTGACGATCGAGACGATGAAAAAAGCGGCAGAACGAGGAGCGTTATGTCTGAATTACGCCAAAGCCGAACAGTTTATATATGACAGCGGCAAGGTGATCGGCGTGACGGTCCACGATTGCTGGGAAAGCCTGACGTTCCCCGTCCATGCGAGCGTCGTCGTGAATGCAACGGGGCCATGGGTTGATGAAGTGCGGGAAAAGGATGCCTATTCCAATGATAAGCGTCTGCGTTTATCGAAAGGGGTTCATCTGGTCATCGATCGGTCGGTGTTCCCTTTGCACCAAGCGATTTACTTCGATGCGCCGGACGGCCGGATGATCTTTGCCATCCCACGAGGGAACAAGGCATATATTGGCACAACGGACACGTTTTACGAAGGGGATCCCGCGAACCCGTTGGCGACGGAGGAAGATGTCCGTTATTTACTAGAAGCGATGCATCATCTCTTTCCCGAGGTTCCAATCAGGCGGACCGATGTGGAGTCGACATGGGCGGGCGTCCGGCCGCTAATATTCGAAGACGGCAAGGATCCGTCGGATATTTCGAGGAAAGACGAAGTATGGGAAGCGGATAGCAGGTTGATTACGATTGCGGGTGGCAAACTGACGGGCTACCGGAAAATGGCCGAGACTGTGGTGAACCGGGTCACAAAAAGGCTGCATGCGGCATCTGCCGGACCGTGCGTGACAGAGCATCTTCCATTGTCGGGCGGGAATTTCCGGGATGATCGGCATTACCGGGATTTCATTGAAATGAAAGGGAACGAAGCAGTCCAATTTGGGCTGTCACCCGAGGAAGGGCGTCGGCTGGCCGCGTTTTACGGGACCAATGTCGATCCGGTGTTCCTGTATGCTCATGCGTTGAAAAAGGAAGGGAGCGCGTTGCCGGTTTCATTGAAGGCGGAGATTTTCTATGCGATCCATCATGAAATGGTGTTAACGCCGTCCGATTTCTTCATCCGGCGGCACGGGGATCTGTACTTTCATATCGATCGGGTCAAAACTGTCAAAGAAGCAGCAACAGCCTTCATGGCACGGCTGCTCTCCTATTCGAAAGCCCAGGAGCACCGATTGCTGCAGGAGTTAAACCTTCATCTCGCGGAAGCGGAACTTAAGGGGGGAACGGATTGAATGAACTGCAAATAGCTGCTTCGGATGGGTTTTTGATTCATGCATTCGTCTTGGAACCGAAAGGGGTTCCGCGCGCGCATATTCACCTGATCCATGGCATGGCGGAGCATATCGACCGATACGAAGAGTTTGCAAACTACTTGGCGGGGCATGGGTATCTCGTTTCCGGACATGACCATCGGGGGCATGGCAGGACGGTCGATCAGAACGGCAAGCCGGGGCATTTGGCGGATGCAGATGGGTTCGCTCGTGCAGTGCAGGACAGTTACGAAGTGATCCACTCAATCCGGGTGCAATATCCGGCACCCCGTTTTGTTTTATTTGGCCATAGTATGGGGTCTTTCGTCGCGCGGCGCTACATCCAGCTGCATGGACCGGAAGTGGAATTGGCGATTCTGTCCGGGACGGGCGGGGATCCGGGGCTTGGCCGGGCAGCAGGGCAATTAGCGGCTTACTTGTCGGGGAAAAAGAGCGGTTTCGACGAGCCGAATCCTTTTGTCAACAAGCTCATCTTCGGCAGGTATAATAAAAACATCCCCGCTGCGATCTCGCCATTCGATTGGCTGTCGACGGATGCAGAGGCGGTGGAGTCGTATGTCAACGATCCGAAATGCGGCATCGTCCCGACTACCCGGTTCTTTGCTGATCTGTTCGATGGGCTTGCCGTCATCAATAAAGCGAATGAAATTGCCAAAGTCCCGAAAACGTTGCCGATCCTTCTCTTTTCGGGAGATGCTGATCCAGTAGGAGGCTATGGGAAAGGCGTGTGGGAAACTGCCCAGCAATACGATGATGCGGGAGTCCAAGATGTGACGGTCCTGCTGTTCGAGGGCAAGCGCCATGAGATGCTGCATGAAACGAACCGGCAGCAAGTGTTTGAACTAGTGGAGGAATGGATGAGAAAACATGAAAACTGAGTTGGATGTCTTGGCCATCGTCGGACCGACCGCTTCCGGCAAGACAGCGTTGAGCGTCGAGCTGGCGAAGCGGTTCGGCGGGGAAATCATTAATGGGGATTCCATGCAGGTATATAAAGGGCTCGATATCGGTACGGCCAAGATCACCTTTGAGGAAATGGATAGCGTGCCTCATCATTTATTTGATTTCAAAGAGCCGGATGAGCCGTTTTCGGTTGCCAATTATCAGAGAGCGGTGAGGGGTTGCATTGACGAGGTGCAGCAACGTGGGAAATTTCCGATCATCGTCGGCGGGACCGGATTGTATGTTCAGTCGGTCCTGTTCGATTTCCGATTCACGGAAGAGGCGGCCGATTTGGAAGTGCGGGAGCGGCTTGAGCGGGAACTGGAAGAGCAAGGTGCCGCCGCATTGTATGAACGGTTAGTTGCCGCTGATCCGGCAAGTGCAGAGAAGATCCACCCAAATAATCATCGACGGCTCATCCGGGCGCTTGAAATCATCGAAGTGACCGGGAAGACGAAGGCGGACCATGAGGATGATGCGGGGCGGGCTCCTTTGTACCGCCATTTGATCATCGGGCTTGATATGGACCGGGAGCTGTTATATGAACGTATCAATCTCCGGGTCGATTTGATGATGGAAAACGGGCTTCTCGATGAAGTGCGAAGTTTATGGGAGCAAGGAATCCGCGGAGTGCAGTCCGTGCAGGCGATCGGGTACAAGGAGTTATACAGTTATTTGGAAGGCGAGACTACGCTCGAAGCCGCTGTCGAAGCGATCAAGAAAAACACACGGAATTACGCCAAGCGACAATTGACGTATTTCCGCAACAAAATGGAAATCGCTTGGTTTGACGCAGAACAAGGGACAACGGAAATTCTAGAGAAAATATCTGAATTGATGAAGGATTTTGAAAGGTAGAAGCGAATTAAGTACAATAGGTAATAGAAATATAGGCTGGACAACGGGAGGATTCGACAAATGGCGCAAGGAAATATGCAGGATGTTTTTTTAAATTCGTTACGGAAAAACAATACATTTGTAACGGTATTCTTACTGAATGGATTTCAATTGAAAGGACTTATCAAATCGTATGATAATTACACGGTTCTGCTTGAATCAGACGGCAAACAGCAATTGATCTACAAACATGCGATTTCTACATACGTCCCATCCAAACCGGTCGTATTGAAAGAAGATGAATAAGGGGAAAAGCGGAATTGGGTCTGGTTGGTGCCCGGTTCCGTTTTTTGTATTTATTCCTTCTGCAGTTTTCCTTTCGGTAATTTGATTTGAAAAACGACCGACAGGATGCGCAATCCAGCGGTCACGATCAACAAGCAATAAAGAGCGAGATCGCTTTTGAATAGCCCCAGTCCAACAAGAAACCCGGCCAATGCGGCCCAGCTTGCGTAAATTTCATCTTTGAAGACGAGCGGCTTTCGGCCTGCCAGGATATCCCGCAAAACGCCGCCCCCCGAACCCGTCAACACTGCGGCTACGATGACCGCAAACAAGGACATGTCCAAATCGATGGCAAGCATGGCCCCCTGGATGGCGAACGCGCCGAGTCCGATCGCATCGAAATAGGAGCCCCACCGGTTCCAAGGGGACAGAACGTATTTGGAGAAAAAGAAAATGAGGACAATCAAGAACGTCGCCACAAAAAACAGGAAATGCTGGCTCCATAATACATCCACCGGCACGCCGATTAGCACATTCCGCATCGCACCCCCGCCAAAAGCAGTGATCATGCCCAATATATAGACACCCAAAAAATCATAATCCTCTTCCATTGCGACAATTGCCCCTGATATGGCAAATGCCGCAGCCCCGATAAAACTGAACACATCCCAAGCCAAAAGAGCCCCTCCATTCGAAAGCCCGGTCCATTAAGATTCTATTGTTTACAATATTGCATAATCTTCCTGTGGAGTAAAGCCGCATCTTGACCTCTGGCAAAGGACTGTTAAGATGGGAAAGAATACTTAAAAGAATGGGGAATATCAATATGCAAGTGGAACGATATGATGAATCACTTTGGGAACAAGCGGAAGCCATGGAACTGAAACTGGCTCCGTACTTCAAGACGATTGAACGAACTGCGTTTACCAATCAGCGGAAAGTGCTCGCCGCTTTCCGTCATAATAAAGTGAGCGATTTCCATCTGACCGGCTCGACTGGATATGGTTATGACGACAGCGGCCGGGATGTGTTGGAACGCGTGTATGCCGATGTATTCGGCGCAGAAGCTTGTCTCGTACGCAATCAGATCATCTCCGGAACGCATGCAATTTCCATCAGCCTGTTCGGTATTTTACGCCCCGGCGATGAACTGCTGTACATTACAGGAAAACCGTACGACACGTTGGAGTCGATCGTATCCGGGAAAGGGAAGGATACCGGCTCGCTTGCCGACTATGGGATCGGCTATCGCCATATCGATTTGCTGGAAGATGGCTCTGTCGACTTTGATCAAGTGGCGACGAGTATCAAGCCGACTACGAAAATGATTGGCATACAGCGCTCGAAAGGATATTCGGACCGCCCTTCCTTCACCGTTGGACAGATTGAAGAAATGGTGCGTTTTGTGAAAGACATCCATCCGGAAGTGATCGTCTTCGTCGATAATTGCTACGGCGAATTTGTCGAGGAGCAGGAGCCGACCGAGGTCGGAGCAGACTTGATGGCGGGCTCTCTCATTAAAAACCCGGGTGGGGGATTGGCACGCACCGGCGGATACATCGCAGGCAAAGCAGATCTTGTGGAAAAATGTGCATACCGGATGACGTCGCCTGGGCTCGGAGCGGAAGCGGGTGCTTCGCTTGATACGCTATTGGAAATGTATCAGGGTTTCTTCCTAGCGCCTCATGTCGTGAGCCAAGCGCTAAAAGGGGCTTTATTCACGGCTGCGTTGTTGGAAAGCTACGGCATGCGGACGACGCCCCATTATTCGGAGAAACGGACCGATTTGATCCAATCGGTGTCGTTTGATACGGCGAAGCAGATGATTGCATTTTGCCAAACGATCCAAGAGAACTCGCCAATTGATGCGCATTTTGCGCCGGAGCCGTCCTATATGCCGGGCTACGCTGACGATGTCATCATGGCGGCCGGCACTTTCATCCAAGGTTCCAGCATCGAATTGACCGCAGACGGCCCGATCCGTCCCCCATATACGGCGTACGTCCAAGGTGGATTGACGTATGAGCATGTGAAAGCCGCAGTGCTGGCCTCGACATGGAAGCTGGTTCAAGGGAACTTGCTAGGGTAGTAAGCGTTGGAGGGGGGACTGACATGACTCGTGCGAACTGTCGTGGAGAAAGTTGGAACTGTCATGGCAATCGGCCGAACTGTCATGGCTAACATGGATACTATCATACCCCCTTCTCCCCCCTTCAACCAAAAAAGAGCTGCCTACTACGCCATTTAAGCGTAGGGCAGCTCTTTTTACATTCAATGAATCATACGATAAACGCCGACGACTTTTCCAAGGATGGTGACATTGTTAACGATGATCGGATCCATGGAAGGGTTCTCCGGTTGAAGGCGGAAATAGTCTTTCTCTTTAAAGAACCGTTTGACCGTGGCTTCGTCTTCATCCGTCATGGCAACGACGATTTCGCCGTTCTGGGCTGTTTGCTGTTGCTTGACGACGACATGATCCCCGTTCAAGATTCCCGCGTCAATCATACTTTCCCCGACAATCTCCAGCATGAACAGGTTATCTTCGCTCGTGCCGAATGATTCAGGAAGGGGGAAATACTCCTCAATGTTTTCCACAGCAGTGATCGGAAGCCCCGCTGTAACTTTCCCGACAAGCGGAACATGAAGCACTCCCGGTTTCATCGCATCGAGCCCTTCCGGATCGAGCACTTCAATCGCGCGCGGTTTCGTAGGGTCCCGGCGGATATACCCTTTGCTTTCCAGCCTTGCCAAATGGCCATGGACAGTAGAACTGGATGCAAGGCCGACCGCTTCCCCGATTTCACGAACGGATGGCGGGTACCCTTTCGCTCTGACTTCATCTTTAATGAAAGTCAAAATATCCTCTTGCCTCTTTGAAATCTTCTTCAAATCATTCACCTCTCAACTAACAATCTAGTAAATTATAGGTTTTCTTAATTTCCAGTATAACAGGTGTTCGGCTAATAAGCAAACGCAAGTTCGAAAAAAGAGGTTGACAAGTACGAGTGTATGTTCGTATAATGAGAACAAGTATTCCGAACTTATATTCGTACGGGGGGATTTTTAACATGGCTTTCATTAAAAACAACTCTTATATCATACTTATTTTTGCTATTTGTATCGGTGCGACATTGGTGGGAACGTATAAAATGGCGAAAGAGCAGTCTTATACGGAAATCACCATTACGGAAGGCGACACGCTTTGGGGACTTTCATCTGTCTATTCAACTGATGATATGCCGAGGGACCAATGGATACGGGAAGTGATCGCGATGAATGATCTTTCGAATGACATGATCGTGAAAGGCGATACGCTGCGCCTGCCTGTCGGGGAAGTGGACTTGCCTCATATAGGAAAACATCAGATGGCGGGGATCGGACAATGAGCCTGGACGTGAAAACATGCGTTATTTATTGCCGTGTCAGCACGGAAAAAGACACTCAGGAAATGTCGTTGAGCCGGCAGAAAGAGGAATTGGAGGCGTTAGCCGGACAACTGGGCTTCCAAATGATAGAGGCGTTTGTCGACAAGCATAGCGGGTATGATATAGAAAGGGAAGGCTTGCTGCAACTCCTCGACTATGTGCGTGATGAAGGGATCGATGCCGTCCTTGTCCAGGATGAGACGAGGCTGGGCCGGGGGAATGCGCGGATGGCCATCCTGCACTTGCTGGCTAAGACGGATACCGCCATATATTCGCATCACGATAACGGTCCCATCGCTCTCAATGAAATGGATACGATGCTTCTGGAGATTTTGTCGATTGTCGAAGAGTATCAGCGCAAGCTCCATAACGCAAAGATCCGACGAGGGATGCAACGCGCGGTCCGGGAAGGGTATCGACCGGAACGAAATTTGAAAAACAGGGGTAATATGGAGGGGCGAGAAAGAATCGAGGTCCCGATTGGCGAGATTGTGGCGTTGCGTGAAAAAGGGCTGACATACGAAGAGATAACAGGCGTTTTGAAAGGATTAGGCCATGACATCAGCAAGGCGACGGTCCATCGGAGATATAAAGAGTATGAGCTAGGGCGCGAAGGCTAATTGATTGCACTTTCCGCCCAATTTGTATACGTTTCTCTTAAGCTCATATTTGGATGGAGGAACAGTCATGCTTTCAGAAGAGAAAATCAAACGGATCAATGAATTATCTAAAAAATCGAAGACAACCGGGCTTTCAATCGAAGAAGCGAAAGAACAGACCCAATTGCGGAAAGAGTATTTGGAAACCTTCCGTTCCACTATGAGGGATACCATTGAACATGTGAAAGTAATTGATCCAGAGGGCAATGACGTGACACCTGAAAAAGTGAAACGCGTCCGTGACGGCAAATATCTCAATTGACATGCGAAAGTATTTTGTCAATTGTATTTATGCCGCCCTTTGTCTAAAATGGAAGGTGTAGAAAATAGATGGAACGGGAAAGGATGTACTTTGCATGACCCAACAGATTGACCAATTAGCAATTGATACAATACGGACGCTTTCGATCGATGCAATCGAGAAGGCGAACTCCGGGCACCCCGGCTTGCCGATGGGCGCGGCTCCAATGGCCTATACACTATGGACAAAACATATGCACCATAACCCTTCAAACCCGGACTGGTTTAACCGCGATCGGTTTGTCCTATCCGCAGGGCATGGGTCCATGTTGCTTTATAGTTTGCTTCATCTTGCCGGTTACGGCCTTCCTATGGAAGAAATCAAAAACTTCCGCCAGTGGGGATCCAAAACCCCGGGGCACCCGGAATACGGGCACACTGTCGGAGTGGAAGCGACAACGGGCCCGCTTGGACAAGGGATTGGCATGGCAGTCGGGATGGCCATGGCGGAAAAACACCTGGCTGCTACCTATAACCAACCCGGCTTCGATATCGTCGACCATCATACGTACGCCCTTTGCGGAGATGGCGACTTGATGGAAGGTGTTGCGTCGGAAGCCATTTCACTGGCGGGTCATCTACAGCTGGATAAATTGATCGTCCTCTATGACAGCAATGATATTTCACTCGATGGAGATCTCCAAATGGCGTTTTCGGAAAATATCCAGAAACGTTTTGAATCATACGGGTGGAATTATTTGCGTGTGGAAGACGGCAATAATATCGGGTTGATTTCCAAAGCAATTGAAGATGCGAAGAAGAATTCCGGTGGACCGACGATCATCGAAGTGAAGACGGTCATCGGGTACGGATCGCCGAACCGGGCTGGCAAAGCCGATGCACACGGCATGCCGCTTGGGGAAGATGAGATGAAATTGACGAAGGAATATTACAAATGGACGTTTGAAGAGGACTTTCATGTTCCAGACGGCGTCTATGAAACATTCCAAGAAGCCGCCGAGAAGCTGGGCGTGCAAAAGGAACAGCAGTGGAACGAACTGTTCGAGCAATACGAGTCGAAGCACGCAGAGCTCGCACAGCAATTGAAAGATGCGATTGCCGGGAAGCTGCCGGAAGGCTTTGAACAAGCTCTTCCTTCTTATGAAACGGGTACATCGCATGCGACACGGTCTTCCTCCGGGGATGCCATTAATGCGATTGCTAAAGTGCTCCCTTCCTTCTTCGGTGGAAGCGCAGACCTTGCCGGGTCGAATAAAACGACGATTAAAGGCGCTGGAGATTTCCTCCCTGGCGATTACGCAGGGCGGAATATATGGTTTGGTGTCCGTGAATTCGCAATGGGCGCCGCTCTGAACGGAATGGCTCTCCACGGAGGCCTTCATGTGTTCGGCGGTACGTTCTTCGTCTTCAGTGACTACGTCCGTCCGGCAATCCGGCTATCCGCCCTGATGGGCGTTCCGGTAACGTATGTCTTCACTCATGACAGCGTGGCTGTCGGGGAAGATGGCCCGACTCATGAGCCGATTGAGCACTTGGCTTCTTTGCGGGCTATGCCGGGACTATCCGTTATCCGTCCGGCAGATGCGAACGAGACAATTGCCGCTTGGAACGTGGCCGTTACTTCGGAAAACCGTCCGACCGTCCTCGTGCTGTCGCGCCAAAACTTGAAAGTTCTGCCGACAACAGCGGAATCCGCGATGGACGGCGTGCAAAAAGGCGCTTATGTCGTCTCACCTGCTACGAAGGAACAGGCGGATGCTATCCTGATTGCAACTGGCTCTGAAGTGAATCTTGCCGTATCCGCTCAGGAACAACTCCGGGAAGAAGGAATCGATGCTTCAGTCGTTTCTATGCCGTCTTGGGATCTGTTCGAGCAGCAGGATGAAGCCTATAAGCAATCGATCCTTCCGAAAGAAGTGAAGGCTCGCCTGGCGATTGAAATGGGTTCTTCTCTCGGCTGGCATAAGTATACAGGCGACGCCGGTGATGTCTTGGCCATCGATACGTTCGGTGCGAGCGCGCCAGGCAATACTGTCATCCGCGAGTATGGATTTACCGAAGAGAATGTCGTCGCCAAAGTAAAATCATTGGTCCAACGCTAATCCACAGCTAAAATAAGGATCTTGCCTTGACTGGCAGATTCTAAGAATTCAATAATTGTTTGAGGACTCTTCGACGGATCTCGACATAGTCGGTTCCGTCGGGAGAGCTCTGTTAGAAGTGTCATGGGCTGTTCTGTATACCCGGGAATTTGGTTTACGGAACAGCCTTTTTATTCCTTTGTCGATTGTCGAACATTTCCGACAATAATAGAGTCATTCCTTTCCGCAAACTGACAACCTTTTCATGCAGCATCGTGTAAGCTTCAAATAGGAGGTGGATGTCATGAGATCGTACGGCATTTACAGAGTGAAAGAAAGGTATCAATCGTATATTATCGGACGAGAACGGCAATTGTATGATCTTCTGAAAAAAGATGGACGGCGGGCAGTGGATCAACAGCAGATCCATTACTTGTGCGAACACTTGGAAGAGGAGTTGATTGACAGCGCTATCATTTCCAATTTGGAAAGGGGATTTACGACAATGGAGCAGATGGACGGCGCATATCGCCTGACCCATCCGGTGAAAGGGTCGATTTCCATTACCTTGTCGTCTCATGCCCTTCATGTGAATTGCGATGGATCCCGGATGCTCGATTTGGATCTGTTCGTGGCGTTGTCCGCATCAGATGACCGTTTCTTCGCTATTATGGATGATCGTCGGGAATGGGGCTGGCTGAAGCCGGTCAAGACCGCAGATTTTGGTTTCGGGGGCGAAACGGTATCCTTATGAACAATTGCATAGAAGACCTACAAGAAGAGGCCACCGGTACGCAACCAAGCGGAGGAGGCTCTTTTTTTTATTTAAATGAATCCGCCTCTCGCCTATTTGTTCCAGCGGTAAGATGATTGTCCCGATCCGCTCCAACATTTGCAATCTGGTCATTGCCATTCGTGCCGGATATGGGGTATAATCCTTGATGGTAGCGTATATGCGAATTGCTGAAGTGAAGGAGGTATAGCGGATGAATCCAGTATGGTGGATCCTATTGATCATCGTCGCGCTAATTGGTGGTGTAGCTCTTGGGTTTTTCATTGCCCGTCGATATATGATGAAATATTTGCAAGATAACCCGCCAATCAATGAAGAGATGTTACGGATGATGATGATGCAGATGGGCCAAAAGCCTTCACAAAAGAAGATTAATCAAATGATGAATCAGATGAACAAAATCAGCAATAAAAAATAAAGGAATCCCGTTCTGCCGAGTAGGCGGGACAGTTCTGTAAAAAGCACAACCTTTTGGGGGTTGATTTGGATAGGGATTCCCAACGAACCGCTTTTTCTGTAGGATGTTCACACAGGAGAGGTGGTTTTTTGTTTCATCTCTATCCGACGGGATTGGAATTACCGACGGATGGGTTGGCGGAAAGGGGGAAGATGTCATGCGAAAGTATATCGGGGAACTGGCGCTGCTCGTGACGGCCATCATTTGGGGGAGCGGTTTTGTGGCGAGCGCGGTGGCGTTGGAGCATTATACCCCTTATCAAATCCTGGCGGCTCGATTTTTCATCGGCGCCCTCTTGTTAGGTGTGGTGTTTGCTAAGAAATTAAAGGGAATCCGAAAAAGCACTTTGTTGAAAGGGGCCGCTCTTGGATTTTTCCTCTATGTGGCGTTTGCACTTCAAACGGTCGGCTTGCAATATACGACGCCGTCGAAAAATGCCTTCCTCACGGCAGTCAATGTAGTCATCGTCCCGTTTCTCGGTTGGTTGATCTATAAGCGGAAAATTGACTGGTATGAACTGTCTGGGGCTGTGTTGGCTTTGATTGGGGTGGCTTTGCTTTCTTTGCAATTTTCGGCAGAGGTCAATGTCGGGGATGTGCTGACACTCTTTTGTGCCGTCGGGTTCGCTTTTCATATCTTTTTCACGGCGCGGTTTGTCAAGGAGGAAGATCCTGTCTTGTTGACACTTCTCCAAATGGCGACTGCATCGGTGATCGGCTTCGTTGTCGTCCTGTTCCGTGGGGAGACAGGATTTTCCATGGATCCGAACGGGGCCTTGCCACTGTTGTATTTGGCGGTTTTCTCGACGACGCTTGCGTTTTTATTGCAGACGATCGCCCAAAAGTTTATATCCGACACGAAGGCGGCAATCATCCTGGCGACCGAGTCGTTTTGGGGAATGGTGTTTTCCGTCATCCTCCTAAGCGAAGTGCTGACGCTGAAGATGCTGCTTGGCGCGTGTTTCATCCTGACCGCCATTTTGTTGTCCGAGACAAAGCCCGGATTTTTGAAAAAGAAACAGATAGAGAAGATTACGTAATACATATTAAAAGCGGGGAAATTGGAAAGGTGGGTTCCCAATGTCAATTGATAACTGTACATGGTTTACCGTCGCTCTTTTATATGAATCCGTTCATGAAGGGCAACCGGTGCGGGTGGATGCCGATTATAATGCGACGATGAAAACTTATGAAGAGAGCCATATTTTAGTGAAAGCCTCATCGTCGGAGGAAGCTTGCATTCTCGGCGAGCAACTTGGGAAGGACAATGAGCAGTCCTATGAGAACCAATACGGGGAAACCGTCCATTGGAAACTTGTCAAAGTGCTGGACTGCTTTGAACTGCTGGATGACGATATCGAAATGGGGATGGAAGTCTACTCACGTTTCCTTGTGACAACGAAGGATCAGAGCACGGAAGAAGTAATGGATCGCTTTTTCCAAGATTGAAATGAAAAACGCTGTTGGGCACTTGGTCAACAGCGTTTTTCATATGGAGAAAATCCGAATTGAACTAAAAACGTGCGCACGGTCTCTTCATAAGCTTCTGGATTGTCATTAAATGATTTGGCATGTGCTCCTTTTTCGAACAGCTTTAGCATCTTATCGCCTTGTTTCAACTCGTAGAGCTCTTCGGACATGGCCGGAAGGATGAAATCGTCTTCCAGACTGTGGATGAAGAGGGCGGGTTTCGTCATATTTCCGACCACTTCCCTTGGCGAGACAAGCTTCGACGTATAGCCGTCGCGGACACGTAAGAAAAGGTTTGCGATCCGCAGGGCCATCGTCGTCCGAATCGGTGTGTTCTGACGTAAAATATGTAGGATTTGCTCCGAAAAATCCGAGAAAGGGCAATCCAACACGTGGAAGTCTGCTTCGTCTTCAAACGTCCCTGCATACAAAATCGTAGTGGCGGCTCCCATCGATTCGCCGTGGATGCCAAGCAAGGCGTCCGGCCCGATTCGTTTCCGCACGGCATGGACAATCGCCCGCAAATCGATCTTTTCGTAGAAGCCGAAACTAGTCGTCTTTCCGCCGGAATCTCCATGCCGTCGATGGTCGTATACAATGGAATTAAAACCGAGGCGCTCAAATAGTCGGGCATATTTCATGGAATTGATCTTATTCTCCGTGACGCCGTGGCAAATAATGACGGTCCGATCCGTATCGAGCGGTTTCAGATAGACCGCCCGCAGCCGGTAGCCGATCGGTGAATCAATCCATAATTCCTCTTTTCGGACGGTTTCATACCATTTTTCGTCGAACCGCTTCGCCAACGTTTCCCTCTTCAAAATCACTTCTTGGTCCTTCATTTTAATGAACATCAACCGATTCGTCGCGACAATGCCGAACAAGGTCGCGATGGCAGCAAACACGCCTGAAATGACGCCGCTTATATAAAGGATGCGCCGTTTCAATCAATTCAACCTCCTATAGCTGGTCGTTGACAAACAATCTGTACATCCCGGTTTCGATCGGGCGCGAAACATGCGGTGCGATGAGCGCTACCGCTTCACAGACCTGTTTCACATCGACGCCCGTCTTAATGCCGAGCGTATCGAGCAGGTGGACGACATCTTCTGTCGCGACATTGCCCGTGGCTCCCGGTGCGAAAGGACAGCCCCCGAGTCCGCCCGCAGACGTATCGAACCGGTCGACGCCTGCTTGCAACGCCGCATAAATATTAGCAATGGCCATTTTCCGCGTATCGTGGAAATGGGCCGTAATGAGAACGTTAGGTAGCTCCTCTTTCAATCGTGAAAACAGCGCATAACTTTCCTGCGGATTCGCCTTGCCGATCGTGTCTGCCACACTGAGCTCGTCTGCCCCCATCGAGACGAACCGTTTGCAGAGCGACACGACATCCTCTATATCCATCTTTCCCTCATATGGACAATAAAACGCAGTGGAAATGCAGGCGCGCACAAAAATATTATCCTGTTTCAATTTCACGATGACCGGTTCCAGCGCATCCAGCGCTTCTTCGGTCGACCGATTGATATTCTTTTTGTTGAATGAATTGCTCACCCCTACGAAAACAGCGACGCTTTGCGCATCCGCCTCCAATGCGAGTTCCGCGCCTTTAGCATTTGGCGCCAAGACGAACTGCCGTCCGACACGCGGTGTTTCCGCAACAATCTCTTTGGCGTCCGCCATTTGCGGCACCCACTTCGGCGATACAAATGAAGTGAGCTCCATTTCCTGGATGCCCGCTTGCTGCAGCGCCTTGATAAACCCCAGTTTTTCCTGTGTTTCGACAAATTTCTTCTCGTTTTGTAGACCATCCCGAGGTCCCACCTCGATAATTGTCACATTGTTTGGTAAAATGAACATACCATCCCTCCTCAATTCTATTGTACTGAAGGGATGCTAGTAGAATCAATGGATTCATCCAAAATAAGGGGGAAAAGAAAGTGTCAACAGAAGTGGTTATCGTTAGTGCGGTCAGATCGCCGATCGGGTCATTCCTGGGCTCGTTGAAAGATGTATCTGCACCTGAACTTGGGGCAATTGTGATTAAAGAAGCGTTAGCGCGTGCAGGAGTGGAACCGGAACATGTCGATGAAGTCATAATGGGGAATGTACTTCAAGCGGGCCTCGGCCAGAATCCGGCGCGGCAAGCGTCCATGAAAGCGGGACTTCCGGAAACTGTCCCTTCCATGACGATCAATAAAGTGTGCGGATCCGGATTGAAAGCTGTCCATTTAGCGAGACAGGCAATTGTGGCAGGAGATGCGGAAATCGTCGTGGCGGGCGGCATGGAGAACATGAGCCAGGCGCCGTACTTGGTGAAAAATGTGCGGGATGGCTTCAAGATGGGGGATCAAAAAGTCGTCGACAGCATGATTACAGACGGATTATGGTGTGCATTCAATGATTATCATATGGGGATCACGGCGGAAAATCTATGCGATCGCTACTCGATTACGCGTGAGGAGCAGGACGAGTTCGCTGCGCGTTCGCAAGCGAATGCGGCAGCTGCCATCGAGGCAGGCCGTTTCGAAGACGAAATTGTGCCGATCGAAATTCCGCAGCGGAAAGGCGAGCCGATCATTTTTGATACAGATGAGTATGTGAAAGCGAGTTCGACCGCTGAGAAGCTCGGCAAACTGCGTCCTGCATTCAAGAAGGATGGCAGTGTCACAGCCGGCAACGCTTCCGGCATCAATGACGGAGCCGCTGCATTTGTCATCATGTCCAAAGCGAAAGCGGACGAGCTTGGCCTGACGCCGCTTGCGACGATTGCAGCGAACGCGGGAGCAGGCGTAGATCCGTCCGTCATGGGAATCGGCCCGGTCCAAGCGGTGAAAAATGTATTGACGAAGGCGGATATGGAGTTGGCGGACATCGATCTTGTGGAAGCGAACGAAGCGTTTGCGGCCCAGTCGCTCGCAGTCGACCGTGAACTCGGTTTCGATCATTCAAAATTGAATGTCAACGGGGGTGCCATTGCGCTCGGTCACCCGATCGGGGCAAGCGGTGCACGGATCTTGGTGACACTGCTTCATGAGATGAAGCGCCGTGACGCCAAAACGGGCCTTGCTACGCTGTGCATCGGCGGAGGGCAAGGAGTCGCAACGATTGTAAAACGTCCATGAAGGTAGGCAGGTGAAGAAAAGAAATGGCGAAGAAACGTAAACAAGCCGCCACTCCCAACAAGCGTGTCAATAGCGGGGAACTCACGTTATCGGACGCGCTCAACGAGGATATGCTTGCCAAGCTGAAAGCGGCGAAGCAGGAACTCTCCGCAGCCGAACAAGCAAAGGAGGAGGAGCGCCAAGCCCGCCTCTTGCAGGAACGGAAAGAACGGGAGAAGAATAAAAGTTTCGCGGAGTTGCTCGATGAATACGGAGATCACGGATCGAAATATTGATCGGATTTGCACTGGCCTTGCGCCGGTGCTTTTTTTGTGAGGAAAGTGAGACGGAACTTACCGTCAGCATGCCAGTTGCAATGGCTGGTTCTGAAACATTTCGGTAATCAAGTCGTTATGTTATAGAGGGAGGGTTGCTCTTTGGATATCGGTTGGAATGTGTATGTCTTTTTATTTATTCTTCTTTATTTAGGTTATTTCTGGTGGATTGATGTCATGCATAGCAGCTTTAATGGACTCAGCATAACAGCTGTTGTACTGCCTGTTGTGTTATTAATCCTGCTATATAGGTATCGCAGGAAAGGGGCGAATTGGACTGCACCTTTTGCCTTTATCTTATGTTTATCGCTTGGTGTCGGTGCTTTCGGTCAATTGTGGCTGCATGAAGCAGAATCCCGCTTCACGATGGACAAGTGGGCAGCAGAGCCGAGGGAACGCGTTTGGATGGTAGATGATATGCTGTCGCAATATGATTTGATCGGAATGGATGTGTTATCGATAGAAAGAATCCTTGGTAAAGAATCGGACACGTCTTATTTCGAAGCGCCTGGACAATTGGTGTATTATCTTGGCAATGAGCGTGGGCTGATTTCGATTGATAGCGAGTGGCTTGTCATCAATCTGGATGAAGAAGAGATCGCAACAGATGTACGAATCATGCGTGATTGACTTCTCACTGAAGCAGTCAAGAAAAAACGCCGGTCCGCTACGAGGCGGGCCAGCGTTTGTTTCATTTCTGGGCCAATTGCTGTTGTGCGAGCTTAATCATTTCTTTTACCATATTGCCGCCGATCGGTCCGCCGATTTTGCCGGCTTGTTCTGCGGTTAGTTTTCCGTTATAGCCGCGGGTTAAGGGGATCCCCAGTTCCTCGGCGATTTCAAATTTGGCTCCGTCCGGGTCGTCGACTTGATACCCTTTTGCCTGCATGACGTCCTGTTTCAATTGATTCAACGCAGGGCGGGCTTCTGGCACTAAAATGCGGTTATTATTAGCCATTTTCATTCCTCCTTTGTTGTTAGTTTGTCCGGAAGATCGGGATTCAGTACTTGGGAAATAGTAGACAGTGGAATCGTCCTGCATGCTATCATTATGATATGGAGTTCCAGGAGTATCATCGGGCACTTTGCCAGCTGTCAAGCCATTATTGGATACATTTTTGTTGTTGTTTTGTAATTATTTCAGTTTAAAAAAAGAAGTGAATTAGGGTAAAGGGTAATGATGAATTGTTTTGTGAGATAGGGAATGGATGAGTTCCGCCTCTCTAATTGAAAGAATAGGCGATTTATAATATACTACAAATTAGAACCATTGAACTACTTTTTGCTGAATTGAATATGACTAATAGTCTAGTTTTGTACTTTTTTGAATTAAGGGGGGTTCCTTATGAATCAAAATATCCTTTTTCGTAATAACGTGAACATCACGGGCAAAGGGACAAAGGCGATGATATTCGCGCCGGGATTCGGATGTGATCAGAATATGTGGAGGTTGGTAGCCCCGTTTTTCGAAGAACATTTTCGTGTCATCCTTTTCGATTATGTCGGTTCGGGGAAATCGGATTACAATGCGTACTCTCCCAGTAGATATAGTGATTTGAACGGATATGCACAGGATGTACTCGATATATGCGCTGCGCTTGAGTTGAAAGAAGCGGTGTTCGTTGGACATTCGGTGGGCTGTATGATTGGCATGCTTGCTTCCATTCAAGAACCCCATCGATTCGAGCAACTAGTCATGATTGGGCCATCTCCTTGTTATTTGAATGATCATCCGGATTATTTTGGTGGATTTGAAAAAGAGGATCTGGATGCGTTGATCGATATGATGGAGATGAATTATATCGGTTGGGCGAATTACCTT
Source organism: Sporosarcina sp. FSL W7-1349 (assembly GCF_038003045.1). Lineage (NCBI taxonomy): Bacteria > Bacillati > Bacillota > Bacilli > Caryophanales > Caryophanaceae > Sporosarcina > Sporosarcina sp. FSL W7-1349. The sequence goes on along the minus strand of NZ_JBBOOK010000001.1, from coordinate 1,323,445 downwards.
TCGCAAATCATTATGAAAAATCCGGATCGGCCGGAGCTTTCGCAAGAATTGGAGGAGAGCTTTTGCTCTACGGATCCAACCGTTGCTCGTCAATTTGCGATTGCGACCTTCTTCTCCGATAATCGGGAAGATATAGAGAAAGTGGAGGTACCGTCCCTCATCCTTCAATGTTCCGAGGATGCCGTTGCTCCAATTGAGGTGGGAAGATATATGCATCGCACTCTTTCGGATAGTACGTTTCGCTTAATGGGTGCGACGGGACATTGCCCTCATATGAGCCATCCGGAGGAAACGATCCGATTGATTCATGATTATTTGACAACTTCAACTGCGGGATTCCAGTCGAATGGATGAACAATTAAACGTTGCGCCATGTGGCTATATATCACTTGATGACGAAGGGATCATTCAGGAAATCAATGAAACATTGCTTCGGCTGCTCGGTTACCATCATCAGGAGATTCAAGGACAGCACATCAACCTCATTTTGCCGACCGCAAGCCGGTCCTTTTACCAGCTCTACTTTTTTCCGATGATCCGGATGCAAAATAAGGTAGAAGAGATGTATATGGTGCTTAAAGAAAAGTCGGGACAAGAAATCCCCGTTCTCCTGAATGCGTTGCGAAATGAGCGGGATGGGAAGGTGTTCAATGATTGCGTATGTGTTCCGATGAAGCGGCGGCATGAGTATGAGCAGGCTCTTCTTGCTATTAAAAAGGAAACGGATGCGCGCAACCGGATGAAGAAGAAACAAATAGTCGAGTTGGATCTCCTGCGGCATGAATTGGAATCCAAGCAGAAGGAATTACTGGATCTGAATGAAAAACTACAGCAGTTGGCCGATACGGATGGACTGACCGGGCTCAAAAATAGACGGTACTTGCACGAACAACTGACTTCCTATATCGCATTATACGCAGGCCGATCCCAGCCACTCTCCCTCTTGCTGATCGATATTGATTACTTTAAAAATATTAATGATACTTTTGGGCATATGATGGGCGACAGAGTGTTGCAGGAATTTGGACGCCTTTTAAAGGAAGAAACTAGGAACAACGATATTGTCGCCCGTTATGGGGGAGAAGAATTCGCAATGATTCTTCCAAATACCGATCGATCAGAGGCCATGAAAATAGCCGAGAGAATCCGTTCCCATGTCGAAAAAGCCAATTGGGGGACGCCGCCTATCACGATCAGTATAGGGGTGGCGACGAATATGTCAGGCGATAGCGGAACTGTTTTGCAATCAAAAGCAGATCGCGCCCTCTATGCGTCCAAAGATCGGGGCCGCAATCGGGTCACCCATGCCGGCGAGTTGTTATGATCGTCGTGATGGTGGGAATCGAAGTAGATGTCTCAAGTTCTTATTAAAACAAATAGAATAAAAAATATATTTTTTTGTTTTTATAGTAGTAACTATATCTCTAATTATAACTCTATTTCTGACCTTTCAAGAGAAAGAGATTAAGGAGAATTCTATGAATAAAGAACCCAAATGGACTCTTGTAGAAAGAACTGTTGAAGAACGAAGTGTGCAAATATATATAGACGACAAGTTTGAAATTGATCGTGATCAATTAGCTTTTGAAACAAATAAAGAGGGAAAGTTACAAGCTACATATATCATAACCAATAATGTGCAAAAAGAAGAAAAAAGAATAATGTATGCAATAATTGAGGAAGATAGTTCACCACTCATAATGGAGATTAATGATGAAAAAACCAGGCATCATATATTTACCGTTCCAAAACAAGGCGAGGTCAAAGTAGATTTTACATTATCAGGATTGCCAAACGGGAAGCACATTGTATATATAATTAGTGAAAAATATATTGATAATAAAAATTTCGATGAATTAGAAATGATGCAATCACAGAAGGTAATTACAAGAAGTTATTTCTCTCTAGATGTACAAAATAATAATAATAATTTAGCCAAATTTGAAGATAGTTTTAAACCCGTTAAAAAAATGGAAGAATCTCATGAAGGCGATATGATTTCTTTGTTTTTATACGATGATCAGGAGTTGTCAACCGAAGTTAGTTCTATCGAGGAAAAAAAATATTATTTACTGATTAATAATTATCTGGATCTCGAATTGAAAGGTAATTTATATTTATTTTCAGATTATAGTGCGGAAAAATTGGAACAAATTCTAGTACCAGCCAATTCCAAAGCGGTACTCCCGGTGAATTTAGAAAATCATAAAGCAAAAGAAAGTATTAGATTTATATTATTAGGGGAACCCACAGAAAAACCAGATATTCAGATTCCAGTTAGATTAATGCACAATTCCAAACGTATACCCATTAAATAAAAGAATTATCTCCAAACATTTCAGCTTGTATAAGTGCTTTCATTTTTTAGAATAAGCGTACTTTGAAGCGCAAAATAGTACTTCAAACGGATGCAATTTACCGATTAAAGCCACACATGTAGCCTTGTTAAAGTTCAATAAGAAATAAAAAATTACACATAGAAAAAGCATGGTCCCGCGGAACCATGCTTTTTCATACCCCTGAAATACTGGGGAGCACCGGAAAATTTGATAGTCTTTCTTTAACACAAACTGGTCTTTCTGACGATCTTGTAACGCCCGCCAGTGCAGTTTGTTCGATCTGACCCGTATGCCGTTTCGGCGAGGACGTCGATCTTCCTTTCCTCACGGTGTCAGTCTCCCAGTAGCACTTCCACAAAAAACTTCACCTCTACTGCTTGGTTCACGAGTGGTTGAAACGGATGACTCTCCGTTTCGTACGAGTGTCCCTGTCGCCAGCAAAGCAAATTTTCCGCCAAGGCTGTGCATTTCTACGCCGGAATTACGTGCAGGTTGCTCGTCTGCCCCGAAATTCCGCCGGTCGTTCTGCCTTGTATTGTTATACTACCCGCCTCACCATTTCATAAACCTTTCTTTTTAAAAAAGTTTTCAATTGTTTTCTAATGGTCCACGATACCTGATTTTTCATGTATAGTAGAGAAAGAATCTCTAAGATTAGTTGGTCAATCTGCGCCTGATTGCTTGTTTTGGATGGATTGGCCGCAAAAGCTCAGCTTTGAAAGGAAGTCCTGTTGTGTGAGTAAGATATTTTCGAAAACGACGATTGCTCTGTTACTCCTCATTTTTTTCTGGGGGGCGAGCTGGTCCGTCTATAAAATGGCGCTGCCATATACACCGCCTCTATTGTTTGCGGGAATGCGCGCGTTGATTGGCGGTTTATTGCTGGCTGCTTTTGTGTTTGCCAAAAGAAGTGAAATTCAGTGGAGGAGACACTGGAAAAAGTACGTCATTTCCGCCATATTTAATTCCATCCTCTTTTTCGGATTACAGACGGTCGGTCTTATCTATTTACCGGGGGGATTGTTCTCGGTGCTTGTCTATTTCCAGCCGGTGCTGCTTGGAATTTTCGCGTGGTTGTGGCTCGGGGAATATATGGCGCCTGTGAAGATTCTCGGATTGTTCGTCGGTTTCATCGGTATCATCATCGTCAGCCTTGATGGACTGCATGTGCACATCTCGGTTATCGGTGTTGTTCTCGGTCTGTTGACGGCACTCTGTTGGGCGCTAGGAACGGTGTATGTCAAGAAAGTGAGCCGGGAAATCAATGCATTTTGGATGGTCGCGATGCAAAGTATAATCGGTGGTTCTGTGTTGCTTGGAGTAGGTTCCATTACGGAAAGCTGGTCAGCCATTGAGTGGAATATCCCTGTTTTGGTGGGCATCGGATATGGCGCGACGTTCGGCATCCCGATTTCCTATGTGATCTATTACACTTTGGTCAATGCGGGCGAGGCGAGCAAGGTCGGTTCGTTCACCTTTCTCGTTCCGATTATTGCTGTTTTCATCGGCACGGTGTTCTTTGGAGAGCCGTTGACGTTTACGCTGCTCATTGGCTTGGCACTTGTCGGATTGAGCATTTATTTTGTGAATTATAATGGGAGGCCGAGAGAACTTCCCGTACATAAGGAGAACGTATGAACAATAAAAACAAAACGGTAGTCCGTTCGATGGAGATTTTGAATTTATTCATCGATCATGCGGAGTTGACTTTCCAGGAAATCATTGAAATCTCGGGCATTCCGAAAACGTCCGTGTACCGCATGTTGCAGTCGTTAGAGGAGATGGGCCTGTTGGAAAAAGGAGCCGATACGAAATATCGGCTCGGGTTGCTGTTCTTGAAGTTCGGCCATTTGGTGTTGGCGCGTCTGGATATCCGGAAAATTGCATATCCCATCATGGAAGAGCTCCATAAAGAGGTGAAGGAGGCCATCAACCTCATCGTGCGGGAAGGGGAAGAGGCGATTTATATCGAGAAGATTGATATGTACCAAAAAGTCCGGCTCTATACGGCAATCGGCCGGCGGAGCCCGCTGTATGCGGGAGCGTGTTCCCGTGTCATCCTGTCCCACTTGCCGGAGGACGAAATCGCCTCGTATTTGGAGCAGGTGGAGTTGAAACCGTTTGCATTGGGCACGATCACCGATAAGAGTGTGTTAGCGGAGTCGATTCGCCTAGCGAGGAGCGAAGGGTATACGGTTAGCCATTCGGAGCTCGAGAATCATACATCGGCCATCGCTGCACCGATTTTCAACCACAAAAAGGAGGTCATTGCGGGCATCAGCATCGCCGGCATCGAAGCAAATTATCAAAATGCCCAAGTTGAAATTCTGCGGGATAAAGTGATCGAGGCGGCAAAGGAGATTTCAGAACGGTTGGGGTATGAGGAACGAAATATGAATGGGATTTAATAGGCAGTTTGATTTCATAAACTTCTTCCTGAGTTGCATCGGGAAGAAGTTTTTTATTGCTTGCGATTGATTATTACCGATATATCGTTTAATATTATCGATATAAATGACAGAGGTGAAGATATTATGAGGAGACGGAGAGGGTTTGTCCAAACCGCGGTTTTACATTTGCTTCAGGAAGAAGCCATGCACGGCTATCAGATTATGAAAGAGTTGGAAGAACGATCGGATGGGGCGTATTCAGCGAGTGCCGGTACGATTTATCCCGCTTTGCAGGAGCTTTTGGATCAGGAGCTGATCGTATTGGATACAAGCTCGCCCAAGAAAATTTATTCGCTCAGTGAAGCCGGGGAGAAGCGGTTGGCTGATATGAATGGGGACTTCGGGGCCGATCATTTTTGGGAGCATTGGAATGAGAAGATGAAATGGAGGAATTCAGAGGAATTTACGCTTCTGAAAACGGCGATTGGCAACTATGAAAAAGAACTTCGGAAAACGATGAAGAAGGCACGCGGAAGCGAAGAAGATATACGTGAATTAATTGCTTTTATAGATGAAATGACCGAGCGGTTACAACAGCTCGGCAAACATAAAGAGTAGGGGTACCTTCATGCAGGCGATGAAAAAATTATTGAAGTATATGAAACCATACCAAGTTTTTGCCGTGTTAGGGCCGTTGCTCATGTGTATTGAAGTCGCGATGGATTTAGTTCAGCCAACGATTATGCAGAAGATGATCGATGTTGGTATCGTCAATGAAGATAACGGCTATGTCATCAAGCTTGGTTTATTCATGTTGATCAGCGCGGTTATAGGATTGGTCGGGGGAGCGGGAAGCTCCGTTTATGCGGCGAAAGCGGCTGTGAATTTTGCATCGGATATTCGAGGGGATGTCTTTCAAAAGACAATGCGATTTTCAAATCAAAATACGGATTCGTTTGGCAGAGGCAAGCTGATTACGATTGTTTCCAATGATATCGCGACATTGCAGCAGGCGGTTATTATGACGCTGCGCGTATTTGTGCGGGGGCCCTTATTGTTCATTGGTTCTGTTGTAATCGTATGGATGACAGCACGTGAATTATTCCCTGTCTTGCTCGTTTCGATTCCGATTCTGATTGGATGTATTTATTATTTTTCTTCAAAGTCCGGGAAGCTTTTTTCACATGTGCAAAAGGCCATGGACCAAGTGAATACAAAGCTTCAGGAAATTTTGGCCGGTATACGGGTCATTAAAGCATTTGACCGGCATGGTTATGAAAAGGACCGTTTTCGGGACGTCAATCATTCGTTCATGAAATGGAATATGACAGCTGAACAGTTTGTTTTAACGCTTATGCCGATTATGATGTTTGTTGTCAATATCGGAGTAATTGCGGGGCTCTGGCTGGGCGTAATAAAAGTTACAGAGGGAACGCTGCAAGTCGGTGTCATTTTAGCTTTTATCAACTACTTAAATATTATGATGAATGGGTTAGTCAGTAGCAGCAATGTGCTCATGCAAATTGCGCGTTCTTTCCCATCGGCTGAACGGATTGTTCAAGTATTGGATACGAAGATCGATATTGAAGAACAGGAGGATCTGAGCGGCGGACGGGACATAACGGGCGAAGTGGAATTTCAAAATGTCAACTTCAGCTATAGCAAAAATGGGGAGTATGTGTTGCGGAACATATCGTTTAAAGCGGAAGCTGGGCAGACAATCGGCATAATCGGTTTAACTGGCAGCGGAAAATCAACGCTTGTTAAACTGATACCCCGACTCTATGATCCGGATGCCGGAGAGATTTTGATCGACGGGGTGAATGTAAATGATGTACCGCTCGAAAAACTCCGGACCGCCATCGGTTTTGTTCCGCAAAAAGCGACGTTGTTTTCGGGGTCGATCGGGGATAACTTGCGTTTCGGAAAAGAAGACGCGTCGAATGATGAGTTGGAACAAGCGACAGAAGCCGCTGCCGCCTCCGAATTTATTCAACGTTTGGAAAACAAGTTCGACCATCGGCTTTTGCAAGGCGCCACTAATTTATCCGGCGGCCAAAAACAGCGTTTATCCATGGCTCGGGCTTTCCTTTCCAATCCGAAGATATTGATTCTGGATGATTCGACTTCTGCTATCGATGCTCTTTCCGAAATGGCGGTGCAGCAAGCATTGAAAAAGCATTACTCCGACAAGACTGTATTTATCGTTTCGTCGAAAATCTCCTCCATGATTCATGCCGACCAAATCCTTGTCATGAAAGACGGCATGGTGGAAGCGGTTGGGACGCATGAGGATTTATTAACGGAAAGCGCTTTATATCACGATATTTATATGTCGCAAAACGGAAAGGGGCTGGAATTCGTATGAATAAACCCCATTCCCCATCTGCAACGAATGCCATCGGACGCGCGCGTGGTCCTCGGGGATTCAGCGGTCCAATCGTCAAGGCTAAGGATTGGAAGGGTACGCTGCGAAGAATCTGGAAGTACATGGAGCAACAAAAAGCGCCGTTAGTAGCTTCGGTTCTCTTTGTGGTCATTTCAACATTATTGGGACTTCTTGCTCCGTATTTAATCGGAAAAATTATTGATGATTACATCATACCGAAGGATATCCCAGGGACGTTCAAATTACTAGTCCTGCTCTTATCCATCTATTTGGCAACTGCATTATTTACATGGCTTCAAACGTTTATGATGGTTCGGGTATCGCTTCGGACAACCCGGAATTTACGGCAAGATTTAGTCGATAAATTCGAAACATTGTCTTTGCGGTTCTTTGATAATCGCAGACATGGAGATTTAATGAGCAGGGGAACGAACGACATTGAAAGTTTGAATCATGCGTTAAGCCAAAGCGTCGTCCAAATTATTTCATCTGTCCTCATGCTCTCTGGAGTCGTCATTGCGATGTTTTCGCTCAATTGGGTATTGGCCATAGTAACACTCCTCGTCATTCCGGTTTTCATTCTTGCGACGAAAAAAGTGATTCAGCATAGCAGCAGTGCGTTCATAAAAAGGCAGAGAGATTTGGGGGATTTAAACGGATTTATCGAGGAATCCATTTCAGGGAATGAAGAAATTGCTTTGTTTGGGCAAGAGGAAAAAATGAACGAGCAATTCAAAGAAGTGAACCAGCGGCTGCGGCAATCCGCGTATACGGCAGATGCTGTGTCGGGGTTTTTAGGTCCGATCAATAACTTCATAAACAATATTGGGCTCTGTCTTATCATTGCAATTGGCGCGATCATGACGGTTTACGGATATGCTTCTGTTGGGATTATCGCGGCTTTTGTAACCTACTCGCGCCAAGTATTCCGCCCCATCGGTCAGCTTTCCAATCTGCTGAACACCTTTCAATCAGCGGTGGCGGGAGCGGAACGCGTCTTTGAGGTGATGGATGAGAAACCGGAAATAGAAGATAAAAAAGACGCCATCGTTGTGGATTCATTAACAGGCCATATTGAATTTTCCAATGTGAATTTTGAATATGAAAACGGGAAAAGCATCTTGAAAAAGATTAATTTTACCGTTCAACCAGGAGAGAAAATTGCACTTGTTGGACCGACGGGATCGGGAAAAACGACGATTATAAATTTACTAATGAGGTTTTATGACGTAACATCAGGAAACATACTGGTAGATGGCCATAATATACGTGATTATCAAGTAAGCGGATTGCGCAAGAAAATCGGAATCGTGCTGCAAGATACGTATTTGTTTACAGGAACGATTCTGGATAATATCCGCTACGGCCGTTTAGACGCGACGGACGAAGAAGTGATGGCCGCTGCGAAAATGGCTTCCGCGCATCACTTCATCAAGCATCTACCGAAAGGGTATGAAACAGCTGTTACAGCGGAAGGGTCTAATCTAAGTCAAGGGCAACGGCAGCTAATCGCAATCGCCCGGGCGATTTTGGCGGATTCTGATATGTTGATCCTCGATGAGGCAACATCAAGCATTGATACAAATACGGAAATCGAAATTCAAAAAGGCATCAACCGATTAATGGAAGGGCGAACAAGCTTTGTCATTGCCCACCGGTTGAAGACCATCGAAAATGTAGATCGCATTTTCGTGATCCATCAAGGAGAAATCCTGGAGTCGGGAACACATCGTGAGCTTTTAGAGAAGAAAGGGTTTTATTTTGACATGTATGAAAGCCAGTTTAACTTGCGGAGCATAGCTACGGGCAGGGGCGCAAACATTTGAAAACTGTGCGCAGATGGACGATTCGGATAGACGAAAGGGGGAGAGGACGATGAAGCGTTTGATTGCAGTGTTACTGACGACAATTGTCTTCCTGTTATCTGCCTGTGGGAAAGAAACGGCGATCGCCCACTTTTCCACGAAAGAAGAAGCGTTGGAACATTTTATTCAAAACGAGGGAATTCGGGGGGCTGTCGATGTACTGACAACGACAAAAGAGGAAGAAGTATTAGCGATTCAGTTGAATGAAAATACATATTTTGCAGGTGAAGTAGCCAAAGACAAAAAAGGGTATGTGGTGAAAAGAATATCGGCAAACGTCGTCATGGAAGCAGGCGGGGGTTGGGAGCTTACTTCAACGGCCAATCAGAAATATACGATTTACTTTGAAAAGCAAAAGGAAAACCAGCATTTCCAACCGTTATCGAATGGACATTATTATGTCTCACTTGTAGAAGGACATCAGATAACAGAAGAACCCATTTATAAAAATGCAATAAAGGATCTAACAGCGGTCCAATAGGTAATTTGCAGCGATGCCGGAATTTGGCTAATGGTTTGCTTGTGTGAAAAGGGGCAATTTGGAACGGGAGACCCACAGGTTTGGGGTTTATTCAACAAGAGGAGAGGGGCGTGCTTCTAGAGCTGCGCCCCTCTCCTTATGATCCCGTGTTCCGCTATTTAATTTTCACGACAAGGATGTCTGCATCTTCAGGCCTTGCTGGAAATGACATGAAGTAGTATGAGCAAGTCTGATCTATCTTAGATCTAATTACTATAAAAACGCAGAGAATCCAAAGCCTCTGCGTTTGCTATTTCATGATCATTTCAGCCCGATGCCGATTTTGACAGCCTCCAACATCCGAGCATGGCGGAGCAGTTCCTGTTCCGCTTCTTCGTGAGTCACTTCCACGAACTGGATGGTGGAGTTCGGTTGGAGTTGGGCGAGTGTCGGCAAGTCGGCGGTGATGACTTGGGCAATTTTGGGGTAGCCGCCGGTCGTTTGGCGGTCCGCCATGAGAATGATCGGCTGGCCGTTCGACGGGATTTGGACGGTGCCGTATGTGACGCCTTCCGACAGCAGCTCAAACTGCTCTTCCAGCGACAGGGCCGGGCCGGTGAACCGGTATCCCATCCGGTCCGCATCGGTTGTCAACGTATACGAATTGTTGAATAAAGCCTGCTTGCTAGCCGCATCGTATCGGTCGTATTCGGTCCCTTGGACGACTCGGATGCGCGCTGTTTTGCCAAACCGGAGCAATCCATCATGACGCACGGACCATTTCGCGATCCCGCCAATTTCGCTGAGCCGGTCGTACACTTCTTGATTCCGTTCGGTTAGCTCTGTGCCGATTCCAAGAAGATCTCCTTTTTTCAAAGCTCTTCCCTGAAATCCTCCGATGCCCGCTTTCAAGTATGTGCTTTTGCTTCCCATCACTGCAGGCACGTCAAATCCTCCAGCTACCGCTACATAGGCACGGCTTCCTTGCCGCGCCGCTTTGAATTTCAGAATCGACCCTTTCCGGATCAGCAGTGGACGCCATGTCGGGGCCGGTTCGCTATCGAGTAATGCGGTTAGGTCGGCTCCTGTGATGGCGACAATGGTGTCCCTTTCGAATTGCAGACTCGTCCCGAACATCGTCACTTCGAGTGCTCCTTCGTTTTCCGGGTTGCCGACAAGCCAATTGGCAATCCGCAGCGAGTAGGGATCCATTGCACCACTGGCGATGACGCCGAATTGCTGGTAACCGTATCTCCCTTTATCTTGGATCGTTGCCAATGCACCCGGGTGCAGAACTTGGATCGTCATCGTTTCCCCTCCTTCATTTCTTTGTATTCGTCGGGGGAGATCGGAGCGAATCGGATAATATCTCCTGCTTGCAAGAGGGTCGGGGGTGTCTGTTCGGGCAAGAACAGATCGATTGGCGTGCGCCCGATAATTTGCCATCCGCCGGGTGTTTCGAGCGGATAGATGCCGGTCTGTTTGCCGGCAATCCCGACCGACCCCGGATGGATAGCCATGCGCGGCGATTCCTTCCGTGGGGTGGCGATCCGTTCATCCATGCCGCCCATAAATGGAAATCCCGGTGCGAAGCCGATCATATAGACGAGATATTCATTCCCCGAATGGATTTGGATCACTTCGTCTGTCGTCAAGCCGTTCGCCTCAGCGACATGCGCCAGATCGGGGCCGTATTCGCCGCCATATAGGACGGGGATGGTGACGGTCCGTCCCTTGTCGGCAGTTTGTTCCTCCGATTGTTGCATCAATTTTTGTATGTAAGCGCTCACCTTTTGGAATGAAGAGCCGGCCCCAAGGCTTAGTGAATGGAGAACCCGGGTAGGGTCATAATAGACAGTGATATTATTATAAGCCGGGACGCATTCGATCCATCCTTCAAAGGGATGTTCGGTCAGGAGGTGCATTAGGTTTTTCACTTTTTCATGCATAGTTGGGGCGATGCCCTCGCCGAGTTGGACGAACAAAGCTGAATCGCCCAACGGCTGGATCAATGGATATTTTTGCATAGTAACAACTCCTGTTGTTTCGAAATTCGGTACAGGCGTTCTAAAATTTGGACCATGTAATTCATTATAAAGCGAAAATAGCAAAAAACAAGATAAAACGAATTGATTCATTCTACCAAAAAAATTGGCTATTCAAGAAAAAAAAATTGTGTTAAGATAATCTTGCGAATTTCAAAACTAATGTTTCGAATTTCGGAACCTGATTGCTGTAAACGCTTTCGATAGAAAATGAGTTGGAGGGGATCGCATGTATCGTGTTGATTTGAACTGTGATTTGGGGGAAAGTTTTGGCCGTTATCAGCTAGGGGAGCAAAAGGATATTCTGCAATATATCACTTCGGCGAATGTTGCGTGCGGTTTCCACGCCGGTGATCCGACAGTCATGCGGGAAACGGTGAAGCTGGCAATCGACAACGGTGTGAAAATCGGGGCGCATCCCGGCTTGCCGGATCTGAACGGCTTCGGACGCCGGGATATGAACATCACGCCGCAGGAAGGGTACGACATGGTTGTCTACCAGATTGGTGCGCTGCAAGGAGTTTTGGCCACCTTTAAGGAAACGATGCAGCATGTGAAGCCGCATGGCGCGCTTTATAATATGGCGGCCCGCGATCGGAATCTCGCGGAAGCGATTGCACAGGCCGTGTATGATGTCGATCCATCGCTAGTCCTATTCGGCTTGGCCTCAAGCGAATTGACGAAAGCGGGGGAGAAGATCGGATTGCGCACCGCCCACGAAGTGTTTGCGGACCGGACGTACCAATCTGATGGCTCACTGACGTCACGATTGCAGGGGGATGCACTGATTACGGACACGGAGAAAGCAGCGGCGCAAGTCGTGCGGATGGTGACGGAAGGGAAAGTGACGTCCCAGCAAGGAACAGAAGTGGCATTGCAGGCAGATACAATCTGCATCCACGGAGACGGGGCGCATGCGCTTGATTTTGCAAAGTATGTAAAAAATCAATTAGAAAAGAACAGCATCCAGGTCGCTGCTTTTTGATTCAGCAGAGCTGAATGATAAGTGGACCGGAGGGTATGTAGAGGAGGCATTTTTATGAACGAAGAACAATTGAAGCAGAACCAAGGGAAGCCGAAAGCGGGCCGGAGCGTCTTGCTCGGCGCCGCCTTCCTGATGGCGACCTCCTCAATCGGTCCTGGCTTTTTGACGCAGACGACCGTATTTACACAGCAATTGGCGGCCAGCTTTGCGTTCGTCATTTTAATTTCCCTAATATTGGATGTCTTTGCCCAGATGAACGTTTGGCGCATCATAGCGGTATCCGGGTTACGCGGGCAAGAAATCGCGAATAAAGTATTGCCGGGGCTCGGCGTCGTGCTGGCTATCCTCATTGTTATGGGGGGACTGGCGTTCAACATCGGTAACGTCGCAGGAGCGGGGCTCGGTTTGAATGCGATGCTCGGCATCGATCCAATTAGAGGGGCAATCATTAGTGCCGCTTTTGCCATTTTTATATTCGTCTTCAAAGAGGCAGGGAAAATGATGGATAAAGTGGCCCAGGCTGCTGGGTTCGTCATGATCCTTCTCATGTTGTATGTCGCATTTACAACTTCTCCACCGATTGGGGAAGCGCTGGTTAATACAGTTATGCCATCTGAAATCAGTATTTTTGCAATCGTAACGCTAGTCGGTGGAACGGTCGGCGGGTACATTACCTTCGCTGGCGGACACCGCCTTTTGGATGCGGGCGTAAAAGGGGTCGAATCCTTGCCCGAAGTGACAAAAAGTTCAGTTACAGGAATTTTGGTGACAGGCATCATGCGGGTGGCGTTGTTCCTTGCGGTGCTCGGCGTCGTGTCCCAAGGACTTGCCATCGACCCGGACAACCCGCCGGCTTCGGTCTTCCAGTTGGCGGCAGGCGATATTGGGTATCGGATGTTCGGTGTCATCATGTGGGCGGCGGCCATCACATCGGTCGTCGGAGCGGCGTACACGTCAGTGTCGTTCATCCGTTCATTCCACCCGATGATTGAGAAATACCATAACTGGGTTATCATTTTATTCATCTTGCTTTCGACATTGACGTTCGCATTCGTCGGTCGGCCGGTCAATGTCCTGATCTTGGTTGGTGCATTGAATGCCCTAATCTTGCCGCTCGCCCTCGGAACATTGTTGGTCGCAGCGCATAAGAAAGATATCGTCGGTTCCTATAAACACCCGAAGTGGTTGACGATCCCTGGAATCATCGTCGTGCTCATCATGGGCGTGTTGGGAATCATTACATTGTTTGAACAAATACCATTGCTGTTTAAATAAAGAATAGATGAACAGAAGGAGTGATATGATGGGAACATATGAAAATATGGCTCCGAGCGAAGTGCGGGAGCTAATTCGTAAACAAGTGATCACGAGTCCGACTGCAGGTATGTCGAAAGGCTACACCCAGGCGAACCTCGCCATTTTGAAAAAAGAGCATGCGTTTGACTTCCTGTTGTTCTGTCAGCGGAATCCAAAGTCCTGCCCTCTATTGGACGTGACGGAGCCGGGCTCTTTCCGTCCGAGCAAGATTGCGGACGGGGCGAGCTTGCTGACGGACATTCCGAAATACCGGATTTACAAAGATGGGGTATTTACGGAGGAAGTGACGGACATCACCGAATATTGGGAAGACGATATGGTCGGTTTCCTGATTGGGTGCAGCTTCACATTTGAAACGCCATTGCTGGAAGCGGGCATCCCGGTCCGCCACATCGAGGAAAATTGCAATGTGCCGATGTATAAGACGAACATCCCAAGTGAAAAAGCAGGCGTGTTTGAAGGGCCGACCGTCGTCAGCATGCGGCCGATGTCACCGGAAGACGCCATCCGTGCCGTCCAGATCACGACTCGGTTTCCGTCGGTCCACGGGGCTCCGCTCCACATCGGCGATCCAAGCCAGATTGGGATAACGGACATCACAAAACCGGATTTCGGAGATGCCGTGCCAATCAAAGAAGGGGAAGTCCCGGTATTCTGGGCATGCGGCGCCACACCCCAAGCGGTCGCCATGGAAAGTAAACCGTCCATCATGATCACGCACGCTCCTGGTCATATGTTCATTAGCGACGTCCGCGACGAATCACTCGCCGTGTTGTAAAATTGAAACCCGTCCCTCCTAGTTGAATAGGCGGGGCGGGTTTTTTGTTTGAATTGCGGTTTTATCGTTTTTGCTAAACCTCACAAAGTATTTGGTGCAGTTTATAACGTAGTTGTCGAAGTTCACAACGATTATATGGCCTCCACAATATATTGCTGAACTCTCAACGTAACATCAGTACTTCACAATCTTATAAAGGAAGGTACAACATTTTTGTCGAACCTCTTAACGTTTTCGATAAGGCCCAAAACGTTTAGCAGGGACTCTGCAATATATTGTCGACTTCTCAACGTATCGGCCAAACCTCCCAATGTTTTTGGCGTAGTTCAAAACGTTATTTATAAACTCCCAAACGTACTGCCAAACCTTATAACGTTCTTGTCAAAATCCAAAACGTTTCGCGGCGACTCCCCAACGTAGTATTCAAAGTAATAAACCCCCATCCCGTCAGACCGTAAAATGCTCCATATCCAATTGCAGTTTCTCGGCGAGTTCGGCGAGGATTTGGGCGTTGGAGGAGATTTCCTCGTTGGCGGCCAGTTGTTGTTCAGTCGCGGCGCTCGTCGATTGGGCTTCGGTAGAGGCACGCTGGGCGAGATCTTGCACTTTCGCGGCTCCTTTTACGACGTGGCTGGTCATCTGTCGAATTTGTTCGATGGCGGCGGTGACAGTGGTGATTTTTTCAGCGACATCCCGTTCGGCATGTTCGATTTGGTCGAACACTTCGTTCGTCTGCTTCGTCACGGCAAGCCCTTCCTGCACCCGTTCATTGCTTTCGTCGGTGCTTTCGACAATGCGGGCGACATCCGCAATCATCGTATCCACCGTCTGGCCGATTTCGGCGGCAGAAGTGCGGGATTGTTCGGCGAGATGGCGCACTTCTTCTGCAACAACTGCGAACCCTTTCCCGTGTTCGCCCGCCCGTGCTGCTTCGATGGCCGCGTTCAAGGCGAGCAGATTCGTCTGCTCAGCAATGGCGGTGATGAGGCCAGTGACGTTGCGGATGCTTTTCGAATGCTCCGCCATCTCCTTCATCCAATCCGCGGTCTGGTCGCTCGCCGCATGAATGCGGTTCATTTGCTCCGTGACATTATCCATATAGTCTGCGCCTTGTGCGACAAGGCGCGACACTTCTTCGGAGGAGCGGAGCATCGCTTCATTTTCCCCGGTGATTCGGTCGATTCCTGCGACCATTTCTTCCATCGCGGATGTCGTGGCGCCGACAATCGTAACTTGTTCGTCGCTTCCGGTCAGATTGCGCTCCGAAATGTCCGCGACCATTTCTGAAGCGGCTAGGCTCTCTTCGGAACTGGCGGAAAGTTCTTCTGCTTGGACCGCCACTTGGACGGATGTATCCCGGGCGCGCATGATGATGTTCCGCAAGTCCTCCGTCATGGCGTTATACGCTTTCGCCATATCTCCAATTTCGTCGCGATTCCGGATCTTTACCGGCTCCGTCGCCAGATTGCCCCGGGCGATTTCCGTGATGGCGGCGGTCATCTGACTGACCGGACGTGCGATGCTGCGGCCGATGAAGTACGCTACTAGGACACTCGTCAAAATCGCGGCACCGATCAGTGCCATGATGAGGGTGCGTGTCTGGGCCGATTGGGCTTCCAGCGCGCTCTCTGTTTTGACCATTTCCGCTTTCTCAATTTCAATGAGTTGTGCTATCTGATCTGCAATCTGCCGCTCATACCCGGAGGCGTTTGGCATATTCGCTAAAGCGCTTTCAAATTTGCCGTTACTGGCATCGACGAGCACCATATCCAAAATGCCCGTATAGCTTTGATTGGCCTCGCGGATTTCCTCCAAGATAGCTTTGTTCTCGGTACTTGCCGTCATCTCCGTCAGTTGTTGATGAATCTGCTCGAAACGGTCGCTCAACTCCATCCGGCTCATCAGATGCACACCATCTTTCAATAATAAAAAACCGCGGATTTCTCCAGTCATATTACTTTGAAGGGCCCCCATTTCCTCCAGCAATAAAACCTTCTGAATCCGGTCATCGATCAAAAATCGATACTGTTCATTCATTTGAGACAGCGATCCGTATCCCGCCAATCCAACAATGACCAAAAAAAGGAGCACCGTCAGAAATCCTCCCCATAACTTCCGACCCACAGTCAATCGCATCCCATCACCCCATTTGTTATATATGATTTCCATTATAGACCAACTATTGATAGGCGTATAGACTTAATGCGGAAAAGTATGAATAATAAGTATTTAATCCCAATCTGCTCTTTGCAAAATGACGGTACTGCCGCAAATTTCTCCTCTTTTCAGGCGTACTGTCCTTTTCTATGTATGAAAATTCCCAGATGGCAAATGATAACCCATATAGGGAAAGGAGGCATATTATGGGGACATTGCAACGGATTGCATTGGCATTAGTCATTATCGGGGCGCTGAACTGGGGATTGATCAGCTTATTTCAATTTGACCTGGTCGCTACGTTATTCGGCGGGCAGGGCGCGTTTTGGTCACGTGTCGTGTATGGGCTCGTCGGCTTGAGCGGACTTATTTGCTTGGGACTGTTGTTCAAGCCGGAGGAAAGCCGCCAAGATCGGACGGAAGTGCGGCGGGAGCCACGGTTTACGAATCCGAACCTCCATACTGAGTTCGGGGAAGAACATGATCTGACACGCAGACGGAATTCAGACGTGGATCAGGAAGACTAAGAAAAAATACCTCCTTTCGATGGTTGGGCGCGAAAGGGGTATTTTTGTATTCTTTGTAATGTTTGTCGCAACCCATCGCGAGTCGAGTTCAACGTATGTCCCCGGGTCCCTCCGCAACGTGAAATCGGACTAGTCCATGCGGAAATTCAAATGGCTGTTCCGTGTTTCTCCACATGCTATATTGACAATTGTTTTTGTACTGTGTGAATGAATCCGAGAAGTTATACATCACTTGCACTGAAACCCATCCAAGCGGCGCTCCCTTTCCAAGAATTCAGGTTCTTTGGACATTGGGGATCAGGGTGCAAGGTTTCCGAGAACTGTAGTATGATGGTATGTGCCAAGGCATCGCATCATTTTTTTGTCTAGGGGAGGGGCCCGCCATGTTTTTTATCGAAGTTAAGCGCATTATCGCCGTCATCCTCGGCTCATTGCTCGTTGCGCTCTCATTGAATTTTTTCCTAATCAATGCCAATGTCTATGCCAGCGGATTTTCCGGTGTCGCTCAATTGGTGTCGAGTGTGCTCTATGATTATTTCAGCGTCGCGTTAAGCACAGGGGTTTTATTACTGCTTTTGAACATTCCGGTGGTCCTGCTCGGCTGGTTTAAAGTCGGGAAGGGATTCACGATTTACAGCATCGTCTCGGTCGCGTTCATGACGTTATTCCTTGAATTGCTGCCTGTGTTGTCGGTGTCGGATGACATCATCTTGAATGCGGTCGCTGGCGGAGTCCTGATGGGAATCGGTGTTGGCTACACGCTGAAACTTGGGGCATCGACAGGAGGCTTGGATATCATCGCGATGCTGCTGTCCCGCAAGAAAGGCAAGCCGATCGGTACGTATTTTCTCATTCTGAACGGCGTCATCATTGTTTTGGCGGGGATTTTGTATGAACCGGAAAATGCACTCTATACGATGCTGACCTTATATGTAACGACCGCTGTCATAGATGCAATTCATACGCGCCATGAGAAGTTGACCGCTATGATTGTAACGAACGAGGCGGACGAATTGCAACAGGCGATCCATCGGACCATGGTTCGCGGGATTACGATCTTGCCTGCCAAAGGGGCCTATTCGAAAGAGGATAAGCATATGTTGTACGTCGTCATCACGCGCTATGAATTATATGATTTGGAGAAGATCATCACGGAAGTAGACCCGAAAGCGTTCACGAACATCGTGCAAACGGTTGGGATTTTCGGCTTCTTCCGGAAAGAGGGCGAAGTGGTGGAATGAGAAAAGGTGCCGGGAATTTCCCGACACCTTTTGAATAGGTGAAATCAAATCGTCGGCCGCACCCAGTCCGGGTAAATCGGCTCGAGGCTTTCGGTCGGATCGGACTGGATTCCGTATTGCGGGATCGGGTAGCGAAGACCGTTTTTAGCCAATTTTTTCAAGCCTTCGATCCCTTTCGCCAAGTCGGCAGGCGGGATGGCCATAAGCAGTTCATCATCCAGCACGCCGCCATACCGGCGTTCCGCGTAGCACGGGATGGATAGGCTTGGCGTCCCGGTCGACAAGGCACGTCCCCATGAATCCGCGCACGAACTTTCCCCAGCAACGCTCCATTCGAACTTCTGGAATCCGACCCATTGCAGGCCGTTGATTAAAAGGATCATCTGTCCCGGTGTCCCGTAGAGCAGGCATATATCCGGATTCTCGATTCGCCCCGATTCGAGAGGCGAAACGGCAAGTGCTTTATATTTCCCAAATTTGACGACGTCCAAACTTTCTTGGTGCGCGGCTGAATCTTCGCGTGTGCCGAACCAGACTCCATCCATAGCTTCCCCCGATAGCCAGTCCTCGTCCTGAGGCAGGAGTCCTGCGATAGCGCCGCATTGCTTCATCGCCAGATCATTGGCCGTGATGCCGACCGTCCAACCAAGCCGCGCCGATTGAGCGACAATCTGATCGAGCAAGTGACGGCGTCCTGGCCGGCGAATCTTTGGAACCGCTTCCATTTCTTCGGCAGACGAATACATTTTCATCCCAATCGGAATCGTCTTGAGCTTCAGATACTGATTGAGCTCGTTCACCATTTCTTTCAAATCATACGATGTTTGCGTTTCTGCATTCATACGAATCCCCCTTTTCGTGATCATTCTCCCTTTGTTTCAAAATTGGTGTAACTGTCGTAATTATCTATATATTTAAAGCGGTTGTCAAGGAGAGTTTTTGCCGCTCTAGCGGATTCTTCGTGGATTTTGTGGTGTCCAACCAAGGAGAGGAGATGTTCAACGAAAGGCAGAAAGTTTCCAACGAGGGTGGGGGATTCCAACGAATCGGTTCGGGTGTCCAACGAAGTGAAGGCAATGTCCAACGACGAGAGAGGTTTCCAACGAACCAGTGCGAGTCCACAAACGATGAAAAGCATCCAACAATCCGACCACAACACCAAAAAGCCAAGGCTGAACTTTTTGTTCAGCTCTTGGCGGGTGTGGATGGCGATCAGTCTTCCGGTTTGAATGTTTTGCAGTCGGTTTCTTCGCTGTCGGCGGCTTGTTTGCCGTGTTGGCTGACGACGTAGATGACGTCCGCGTGACATTTGTTGCCGGCGCCCCAATACGTGCAGTTGTTGACTTCACAAAGGATGCGTTGACCCATGATCCTTCCACCTCCTTCTTTGTATGATGCCCAAGAGGAGAGGGGCTAATCCGGTATCCGGTTGGAAATTTCTTTGACAACGCCGTAGCCGGATTTGACGTTCACGCGGGCCGTCCACGGGCCGTTCGGGGGATCTTCCGTTGATTCCAACAGGTGGAAACGGGAGAGTCCAAAATCTACGGTGTAGGCGTTGGCTCGTTCGACGGTATACAGTTTGCCGGATAGGTAAAGACCGTGTTCCGGTTTACGGTCGGTTAAGCCGGTCAGGACGTGATACGTTCCCTGCTTGTCCAGTTGGCCGAATACCTTGATAGGCGAGGTGGTGTCTTTGGTCGCAAGGACAGCCTTCAAACTATCGGAGATCAACGGTTCCGGGACGTGCTCAATGGCGTATTGCAATAAGACGAATGACTCGGTTTCTTCCTGTGTCGGCGCGCTCGCTTTCAACACGACCTCTTCACCTGCCGTCCAGACGACCATCGGAGGCATGGCGAGGCCGAGCAAGATGATCAAAGGGATGCCGAAGATGACGAGGCGGCCGATTTTGCGATGGTCGGATGGGGACATGTCAATCTGCACCTCTTCATATATAGGATCATAGTAAGAACCTACCCCAAACGCCATCGCTTTAACACATCGTTCAGTCTGCTGTCATAAACCCTGTCGTAACTGCATCTAATTGATTCGGCAAGTAATCCAGAAAAACAGTAACGACCCAGCGTTGTTCCTTCCATTCGAAGATATTCCATCTATTTTTAATAGGGGCAGGCACTCTAGTTTCGGAGACTAGGTTTAATTCGACCTGCCATTTGGGGATGATAGGGAGTAAAGGACCGGATAGGATAGGAAAGGAGGAGGGCGGCATGGAATGGTTTATGTACGCTTCGTTTCTACTTGCTTTGTTGTCGATGCTGTATGCGCTCGAGGGGATTAAGCGGAATAAGGAGCTGGAGGAGCGGTTGGAGAAGTTGGAGATGAAACGGTTGTCCGGGTCAGAATGAGCGGCACTGCCGGGAATCGTCTCTCCCGGCCGGAGGGCAAAGTTTTCTTTTCCACCTTCTGCCGAAAGTGCCCCTGTGCAGGACAGAGCGTGCCGCGGCTCTGTGACTAGTAGTCTATGCGATTTTCTGTTTTTTATTCATCCCGGTGAGAGCGTGCGGGGCCGAATCAATTGCAGTTGGTTTGCCCGGATTCTTGGAAGGGAATGATAGGAAGGAATTCGCTTGGGAAGGGGTGCGGAAGATGGATCGGATCATGGCGATATTGGCGTTCGTCGGGGTGCCGCTTGTGGGCATCGGTGCGTTTCTGCATTGGTCCGCAATCACGATGTTCGTGCTTTGCTGCATTGCCATCATTGCGCTGTCCGGCTATATCGGTCGGGCGACGGAAAGTTTAGCGATTGTCAGCGGGCCGCGGATCGGTGGGTTGCTCAACGCGACGTTTGGGAACGCCGTGGAACTGATTATTTCCATTTT
Organism: Sporosarcina sp. FSL W7-1349; assembly: GCF_038003045.1. Taxonomy (NCBI): domain Bacteria; kingdom Bacillati; phylum Bacillota; class Bacilli; order Caryophanales; family Caryophanaceae; genus Sporosarcina; species Sporosarcina sp. FSL W7-1349. The sequence goes on along the minus strand of NZ_JBBOOK010000001.1, from coordinate 1,302,109 downwards.
CACCTTGAAGGCCGGGTTGGTCGGCATCGTGCTTGCGTCGTTGACGGGTTCCGTCCTCGGAAACTTGCTCCTCGTGCTGGGCTTGTCCTTCTTTGCAGGGGGCATCAAATTCCAGCGACAGAAGTTCAGTCTGCATGATGCCCGCTATAATTCCGGATTGCTCATTTTCGCGATCATCGTCGCGTTCGTTATTCCAGAAGTGTTCTCAATGTCGATGAACCCACGGACGACATTCAATTTGAGCATCGGCATCTCGGTCATCTTGATCGCGATTTATTTGGCCGGCTTGTTTTTTAAGCTTGTCACACATCGAGGGGTGTTTTCCTCGTCCGATGTGCCGGCGGAAGAGACGGAGGAACCGGAGTGGACGAAGGGGCGATCGATCCTCGTCTTGCTTGTCGCCACGGTGGCGGTCGCGTTCGTCTCGGAACAGCTCGTCCATACATTTGAAACGCTCGGCGAAAAATTCGGCTGGACGGAGTTGTTCATCGGGGTCATCATCGTCGCCATTGTCGGGAATGCGGCGGAACACGTCTCGGCTATTACGATGGCTATCAAGAACCGGATGGATGTGTCTGTGGAAATCGCGGTCGGCTCGACGTTGCAGGTGGCGATGTTCGTGGCGCCGATTCTCGTCCTCATTTCGATTTTCATGCCAGTGGCGATGCCGCTCGTGTTTACGATTCCGGAGCTCGTCGCAATGATCACCGCCGCTCTGCTCGTTATCAACTTATCGAATGACGGCGAATCGAACTGGTTTGAAGGGCTGATATTATTTGCGGCGTACATCATTATGGGCATTGGGTTTTATTTATTATAAGAAAACAGCAGCCGGGGGAGGGGCTGCTGTTTTTCGTGCTAGTAACGGCGGAATAGGCGGGCCAGTCCTTTCAGGATAATGGCCAAGGCGAAGACGGCGACCAAGATGGCGATGACAATGAGGAGAATTGTCAAGAGGAGAGAAGAACAAGGAAGCAATCGCGGCAGCAGGATAAAAAGCCCGAATAGCGAATAAGCCGCCAAGATGCAGAGGAAGAATAACGAAACCGTGCTGTCACAGCATTTTGACATGAAAAACACCTCCTTCGTTGTACTATATGTAAGGACGAAGGAGGTGGAGTAATGAAGACTCCCATTTCCAGGGGGATTTCCTCATCAGGCGTTGGATAGCTGTGGCACGCGAATCGACCTGTACCATTGCTGGAACAGCAGGATGATGAGGATCAAATCAACCGCATCGCCCCCGTAATACATGAACATCGCGCCGGAGCGGGCTTGTTCGACCGGGACACCCGCGGGCGGATAGGCGTACAGGAACTTTGACAGGATGCCATGCCCCGCCAATGCAAAGATGAAGATAGTCGTGCGGTACCGAAAGCTGAGCCGGTGCGCAACGGGATCAATATAAAGCAGGGAGATCGTAAAAAGATAGCCAGCTGCGAAAACATGGATGTGGATCATGATATGAAGCCATATATGGTGGTGCATAGCTTCATATAGAGGCGTCGTATACAATAGCCAGAGTCCCCCGATGTTCAATATTGACGCGACGATCGGGTGCGTATAGAAGCGGGCGACCGGACTTTTCAGAAGCCGGCTCATTTTCCGCGCCGCGCGGACAGGAAGCGTCCGGAGCAGCAGCGTCATCGGGGCGGCGAGTGCGAGAAGTAACGGCCCGAGCATCCCGAGGAGCAGATGTCCGACCATATGCGCGACGAAACCATCATGCGAGCGACGGGCGAGTGGTCCGACGAGCGCAAGGGCGACTAACAGCACGCCAAGTAGCCAGAACAGCGTCCGGTGCCAAGGCCACAGGCGGAGATTGCTGCGCCGGTTGCTTGTACGGACGGCCGTCGTGTATAGGATAATGGCGAGGAGGGCGGGAATGCCGAAAAACCAATCGGTGAACGTCCAGACGAACGGTTCAGGATGCATGGACGACCGCTCCTTTCGCCTGCCGTTCGTCGCGACGTGCAGAAGAAATCAACAGCATACCGATCAAAATCAGGATCACTGCCGAGATATTCCACACTAAGTCATACGGAAGAATTTCGACATTGTAGCGGATCTGGTGGATCCTCATTACCTTATGTTGGATCGTTCCGTCATAGAGTTGGAACGCGCCGCCGCCGAGCAGCTTGCCGCCCCAGAACATCTTATGCCAAAGCGCCTGCCTTCGAGCCAGATCCGCTACGAGGAACAGCCCGCCGACCGTCGCAAACCAGCTGAACGCATGGAACAGCCCGTCCGACACGAGCCCGATGGCGACCGTCGATTTATCATAAAATTTATGCCAATGGAGCAATTGGTGGAATACCGTTTCGTCAATGAACGCCACAAATCCGAGCCCGAACAGAATGCCCGCCCACAAGTTCCGCTTCGCAAACGCGGAACGATTTTCCCAATGAATTGTTTTGGATGCCATCCGCTTTGTCACCTGCCAACTGTTTTTCTTTAGTATTGCCTGGATGGGAAGGGGGCAAACCGCGAGACGGAAATTGTAACCAATAAGCGGAAAGGCCGTCCAATGGGCGAAGGAGGGATTGTTTGGGTATACGACAAGTGGTGATTGGCTTCGTGCTGATCGCTTTGCTGGCAGCATGCGATAGAAAGGAAGAGACATTCACCTTCACGGGAATGATTCAAGACAGCCGTGGTCACTCGGCACTCGTTCTGGTAGACGAAGGCGAGTCGATTCTCCGCTCGGGATCGGAAGTCACTATTAATTTGTCGGTGAATAAAGAAGAGACCTTTGAGAACGGGGACCGGGTGGAAGTGACTTACAACGGGGAAGTGATGGAAAGTTCCCCGCTTCAAATCAAAACGATTTCGGTGGAAAAGGTGGAGTGAAGCGGTTGATTTGGGTGGCTTTGGGTGAAAATGAAAAACCTGTACTTCAAAAATGAATTGAGGTACAGATTTTATTTGGGGAAACAAGCGTGAGCCACCTGAATTCCGTTGCGATAACATCACGTTTTTTACTAAAGCCCAAAATTTTAGTGTGAAACATCAGTGCCTTGGAGCGTTTTATATATTCATTAATATTTCTAAAAAAATGTCGACTTACGCTACTTTCCCAGTATATCTGCATTTCGGGAAATTGCTGCAACCCCAAAACTCTCCGTACTTTCCATTTCGTTTCGATAAATTTCCGCCGCACCGTGGACACGCGGATTGTCCATTCGATTTTGCTCCTGTTGGACGGCTCTGGATTTTTCTTTTGATGTTTTGCACATGTTCTTTTTTGAGCTGTCGTTTCATTTTTTTATCTTGCCCGGCTAATCGATCCAGCGCTTGGTTGATTTCCTGAAGCTCTGTAACGGTTAACTTTCTGTCATGCTGTTCTTTAATTGCATCCAGTAGATTGCCAAAATGAACAACCTTGGCAGATTTAAAATTATTTTTGAATTTGAATTGCACACTATCAGAAAATGCGATAATAGAATGGATTTCGCTTAAATATTCCTTTTCCATATACGATTTGATTGCTTGAATATGTCCGTAATTTTGCCGGATCGGATTGTAGAGCTTTTCTTTTCGTTTATATATGACTTGCGTCCAATCTTGCTGGTATTCATCCCCAAAAATCCATCCGCTGTAATGCTTCGTCTCGATGACGAATAGGCCGAATGGGGAAGTGACGACGTGGTCTACTTGCGTCAGCCCCCTTTCGCCATTGGGTACATAGAGATCATGGTACACCGTATACTCCGCTCCTAATTTCCTCAACTTCCGATTGACCGCTCGCTCGCCGATGGCTCCTTTGATTACCGGGAGTTTTCTATTCAAAATCGCGGATGCAAGTAGCAGAAGGAGAAAAAACGGAAACCAGGATGACAATAGAAGTGGTAATAAGACTGCGCTAATGCCTTCTAGGAAAGCTTCTGCCATATCAAACCCTCTCTTCATTTTCATATGTGGGGACTCATAGAACTATTCGGCCTGAATCCTTTTTTCTATGATATCAGACATTTGTGTTGTATGGTATATTTTTCCTTTGTAGGAGACTGAAGAGAAATTTTGCAAGAGATTTGATTAGCTATCCACGATTTGAATTCTCATTTACCTCATCCTGGAATCATTCCTCTAAATCTTTAACATTTAACAAGAAAATCCTTATTAAAAAAATAAAAAAGTTGGTTGCTGGTTCATTTTCCAAAAAAATTTTCATCCAACCCTGTATCCTTTTCCTTACTCAGTACCTATTTACTAAGTAAAGTCAGTATACATAGGAGTGGGATATTATGAATTTATTTCTTCATGAATTTCAATCGAAATGTCAAATCGTGTCGGACTAAAGTGTCCCCTTGGACGGGTCAGCATGTTCCGAAGGAGAAGGACAACATGGCCCTGACAGAGGGGACGAACTGACCCGCTGTAGTCGGGACAACTTGACCCCACCAATAACCAAAGAACTTAAGAGGGATTTAAATAAAGAATATGTCGGGACAAGTCCCGACGTCGTCTTGAAAGTGATCGATTTTAAGGGAGGCTCCTGTTTCTGTTATGAAACTTCCAATCCTTGTAAATCGTATTGTATACCAGAGTATTAGCGGGGAGGAGAATTCATGCTTTGGATCAAGTTCATGCTGTTCGTATTAGGCATATTTGCGTTGAATAGCGGCATTCAGCTTGGGTTGCGCAAGGCGCTTAATTTGGAAAAAGAGAAGAGCACTTTATCATACAATCACGTCAACGGATTGCATCGGAAAATCGACTGGGGGCTCCGGCTTGTCTTTCTTGTGCTCCTCTTGCTTACGTTGAACCAAGTTCTTTCTCACGATGCGACCCCCGACTTGTTGCTGATTGTCTGGATGCTGCAAATCGGTTTGGACACGGGCGTCCGGGTGTTTTTCGAGAAGACTGCTGGGCCTGAACCGAAACGGGCCATTTTGACGGGTAGTGAAGGATTGTTTTTCATTTCTGTGTTGGTAATGGCGATCCGGTTTGACTGGGTTCACTTGTTTACATAAGGGAGGTGCTTTCATTGGAAGATTTATTAGTATCGGTGTTCTGTATCGTGATGGGTATCTATGTTGTTGCGAAAAATAGGAAGGTCGTAAGGGAATTATCCTTCTCCCAGTCGGTGTTCGCCTTGCTTTCCTTCCTCGCTGCGGTAGGTATCGCGTTTGTCAGCATCTATTACGGAGGAAACTGGATCGCCCGGCAATTTTCATATTCAGCAGTCCGGTTTGTCGTTTTTGTGCTGATTGTCTTGTTGACGCTCAGCCTATGGAGTTGGATTTTAAGAAAGGTGCTACACGAAATCACGAATGGGATTTTGCCGGGGAAAGAGTAGACTTGAAGAAATGGAAGTGCATGTGCAAGTTTGTACATAGTTATTAAAAGTTATTGAAACATACGTTCTGTTAGATTATAATTGATTCAATAGTCAGAAATAAATGGAGGTGTTTGATAGTGGTTTCAATCATGATCAAGGAAAATCCGATTTCTTATGAAAAGAGGCCTGTGGGTCAGGATGGTTTGTGGAAAAAAGTCATTGGAGAGTTGTTTGAAGAATTCCTCGTATTCTTTGCTCCGGAATTGCATGGACAGGTCGATTTCTCGAAGGGACAGGATTTTCTGCAACAAGAATTGTTTCAGGAAGTGGTCGATGAAAAGAAAGGGCGTCGTTCAGCGGATCAGTTGATAAAAGTCCATCTGAAAAGCGGGGAAGCTCAGTGGATTTTAGTGCATGTGGAAGTGCAAAGTTCGAACGAAACGGATTTTTCGCTGCGCATGTTCCAATATTTCTATCGGATTTTCGATCGTTATGGGGAACGGATTACCGCAATGGCCATCCACACTTCGCCTCATCGAAATAACGCGCCAGAGGAATTCAGCTACAGTTATTTTGGCACGACGCTTCATTATGCGTATACTAATCGTAAGATTCTTGAATATGACTGGAAGGAGTTGCGACGTTCCGACAAACTGTTCAGCAAAATTGTTCTGGCGGCAAAAGTGTTGCACGAGACGGAAGATGAAGAACGGAAGAGGTATCTGTTCAAACGCAGACTGATGCGGGAAGTCGTGCGCAATCCCAATTATTCCCACAAGGCAGTACAAGCGGTCTTTCATTTCGTCGATTTTCTATTGCGGCTGCCCAAAGAATGGGAACAGCAATTAGTCCAGGATATCTACCCTATACTTGGAAAGGAGAAAGAACTGATGCAACTATACAATAAGGAAAACGCTTCCCCGACAATCGCTAGCGTATTCGAAATGGAAAGGTTGGAAGGCAAACAGGAAGGGAAATTGGAAGGCAGAATAGAAGGCAGACAAGTAGGGAGACAGGAAGGGAGAATGGAGGAACGGCGAAACATTGCAAAAAAACTATTGGCGGAAAACATGCCGATTGAAACAATCGCCCATGTCACCAAATTGTCTGCGAAGGAAGTGAAAGACCTTCAGAAGGACATTCAGTAAGAAATAAATTGACACTTGGAAGAAATGAAAAACCGGATCCGCTTAAGAGGCGACCCGGTTTCTATCAACTAACCTAAATCATCGCAAATAACTTTTTGAAAATGGGCACAAGCCCAAAAAATAGGGCGTATCCGATGTTCATGTAAAGCGTTTTGCTGTCGACGTTTTCCTTTGAACAGGAACGATCGCGGTGACAACTAAAATCGTCGTGCCCTCCTTGAAAGTCAGATCGGATTTAACTACGCCGAGGGCGATGAGCGACAGGAGAAGTGAGAAGATGAATCCCAAGACGTGCGGGACGAGAAAGAGTTGTTTTCATCATCTCACAGCATTTCTTTCAAGTTGACGGATGTGACGTCGGAATTCCTATTAGTCGGCCAGGGAGCCTATCTTTTGTTTACCTCTAGAAAATGGTAAGATTGAGAAAAAGCTAGGAATTGGCAAGGGTTCGACGAGGGAATGAGGTGTTACGAAGATGTCCGTACCTATACAGCCAATGGCGTTGATGAGCCGTGTGTATCGCGATGTGATGCCGGTCGTCCATGAGGAACTGCGTTATTGGAAACAGCGCGCCGACTTGATTCCAAATGCGGAGTTGCGGCGGCAGGCGCTGGCGAGTATCGAGCAGAAGACGTTCCATTGCGAAGGCGGGGCAATTCTGGCGTTGACGGCGCTCGGGCGGAAAGACGAGGCGATCCGTTTTATCGTGGCGTACCAGACGATCAGCGATTATTTGGATAATCTTTGCGATCGGAGCACGTCGCTCGATCCAGATGATTTCGCCGCGCTGCATGAAGCGATGGAGGATGCAGTGACTGTCGGAGCGCCGGTCCGGGCGTATTATCGGTTCCGGAATGATCGGGACGACGGTGGGTATTTGGTGGAATTGATGCATACGTGCCAGTCGGTACTCGGAACGATGCCGCATTATGAATTCATTCAGCCTTATTTACAGAAATTATGCCGGGTGTATTCGGATTTGCAAATACATAAGCATGTGCGGCAGGAAGAGCGGGTGGACCGCTTGCAGGCATGGTTTGCGAAACATCGGAACGGATTGCCTGAGATGGGATGGCATGAGTTTTCGGCTTGCGCCGGGTCAACGCTCGGGATTTTTTGCTTGGTGTCGTATGCGCTGCGGCCGGATTTCCAGGATACTTATCCGGATCTGATCTATCAGGGGTATTTTCCGTTCATCCAGGGGCTGCATATTATGCTGGATTATTTGATTGACCAGGAGGAGGATCGGGAAGGCGGCGATCTGAATTTCTGTTTTTATTATGACACTGTGGAGGACCTATTCGATCGCTTATTATATTTTTTCAATGTGGCGGATGCGTATGCGTCCAATTTGCCAGATGCCCGATTCCATAAGCTGATCATCCGCGGGTTGCTGGGGATTTATTTATCCGATCGGAAAGTGAGTGCGCAGAAGGATGTGAAGCCGCTTGCGCGGAAGTTGTTGAAGCAGGGCGGAGCGGTAAGCCGCTTTTTCTACTGGAACAGCTGTGGATATCGATGGGTGCAGGATCGCTTTTTGAAGGCTGGGGGCGGTCCGACGTGAGACCGTTGTTGGAATCGGTCGGGTCGGTGTTCCGGCGGTCGGCGCGTGATATCCGGGAATCTTGGCACCTCGTCCGGCATCTGGGAAACCATCGAAAGCGAGTCCAGGCGCTCATCTTGCTGTATGTGAACATCGTGTTTCTTCTCTTCTATGCTAGTATTTGTTATGTTGCGGCCCTCTATGTACTCGTAGGTGTCTTCGGCGGCTTGGCGCTCGGCATTCGGGATAGTCCGTGGTGGTTTTTGCTTTGGTTAATGCCCCCTTTCGCGTTTTTGCTGTTTCATTTCGTTCATGGGGTGGGACAAACCCAATTCCGGAAAGGCATTCAGGCCTACCGGGAACGGCATGCATTGCAGGGGGCGGAAGAACAAAAGCGTAAACACGCCTGATTATCAAGATATCCACAGCTTTACGTTTTATAAATTCCTAAATCTGAAAGAAAGCCGGACACGCGCTGTGTCCGGCTGCTTTGTTACGTAGGAAAATTTTTAATTGGGTATGTTTACAGCCAGCTGCAGCTTGTCGGGAAGAGCTGGCATCCTGCGCTTTTTTATCTGTATTGTTTTTTCTCGTCTTTCGCTTGTTTTGCTTCATTCGGTTGGCGCAATTCGGCAAACTCGTTGGCGATTTCCTCTGTCATTTTCTTCGGCTGGATTTTCTGGTTTTTCGGTGTCTGCGGCAGCGAACGGGAATTTTTCCCGCCTGTTGTATGTTCGTCTCGTCCCATTCTACACACTCCTTTCCGTCCTACTATGGACTATTCACGTGGTTTTATTCGAGCTGATCGGGCTTTCTTCGGTTTGTCCGGCCATACGGTGATTGGTCGCGTAATAGACTGTTTTGTCAGAATGGAGTGACAAAATGTTTCGTCTGTTATATACTAGGGGTAATTAAAGATAACTGTTACAAAACAGTGAAATCCGAAAATAAAATTAAGAGGAGGAAAACAAGATGAAGAAAGACAACCACAGTGAAAAGATTTGCAAGGAATGCGGTGCAAAAATCGAGGAGCATCGCGAGTCCATGTTGTATGAATGTGAACGTTGCATCGGCCGTCATGAAGAATGAAAAAAAGCGTTCCGGGTTCCCGTCTGAAGGGGATTCGGAACGTTTTTCGTTATAGCGGCGAGGTTGGTTGCGCTTGGATACCGGTTGCTTGCATTAGTGTGTTTCTTGTTAACATTCGCCGGTCATATGCTTGCCTTCGCGTACTATTTGCTTGCAAGCCCGAATTTCCAACTGTGTCATTTCTGTTCAAGACGTTATCCCGCTGCCCGACCTGCACGCTTCAAGCCACATACACTACATTCACAGGGAAAGTGCCGGAGTTCCCCTGTTTCATCGGGGAGCGGCTGAATGGAACAGAACCCACTGAGCGATACTGAAGAAGAGTATGCGAGGAGGGATTGGAATGGATATAAGCTTGATTTGGCAAGTGATTTTGATATTGGTAGTCGGCATTTTCCTGCTCCGGTTGTCGGGGAGGAAGTCGATTTCGCAGATGACAATTGCGCAGACGGTCATCATGATTTCCATCGGGACGTTGTTGATTCAGCCCGTGGCTTCGAAAAGTGTATGGACGACATTCGCCGTGGCGGCGGTATTGATTGGGACGCTGTTGGTCATCGAAGTGCTTCAGTTGAAATGGGACGGGGCGGAAGGAGTAATTACCGGCAGGTCGGCTGTTGTCATTGAAGGCGGGCGTCTGCAGGTGGAGAATTTGCGGAAGTTGCGGCTCTCGGTGGATCAGCTGGAGATGCACTTGCGGCAGAAGGGGATCGGTACGATTGCCGATGTGCAATGGGCGACGATCGAGCCGAGCGGCCAACTTGGCTATCAGTTGGCGGAGAGGAAAAAGCCGGCGACGAAGGAGGACGTGGATCGCCTGCTGCAAAAATTGGATGAGGCGTTAGTACAGTTGGGTCGCACCAATACGGGCAACGGAATGGCGAAAGGGGAAAACATCGGTCCCTTGTTCAAGGAAATCGAGCATGGCCATGACCTGATGGACCCGCCGGAACAGTTGCAGTAAATGGACTCGGTCTTTTTGTATCCAATCGGCGGGAAAGAAGCTATATAGGAGGTGAAAGAAGAAAGGGGAGGTCAATCTTGGTAAAGATTGTGATGGATGCCGGGCATGGGCTGCCGACGCCGGGCAAGCGTTCACCGGATGGGGAACAGGAATGGGAGTTCAATAATCAAGTCGTCATGGCGTGTATCGCCAAGTTGCAGTCGTTTGAAGGAATCGAAGTGTTGCGGGTGGACGATCCGACTGGAAAGCGGGATGTGCCGCTTCAGGAACGGACGGATCGGGCGAACCGCTGGCAAGCAGATATCTACGTCGCCGTCCATCATAATGCCAACAGCGGCACATGGGGGAATTGGAGCGGGATCGAAACGTATACGTATGATCATCCGCAGGCCAACCCGAAATCAGTCGAATTGGCCCGTCTCGTCCATCCCCGGATCGTGCGCGCGATGGGGCTTGCGGACCGCGGCTTGAAGCGGGCGAATCTCCATGTGTTGCGGGAAACATCGATGCCTGCCATTTTGACGGAAGGCGGATTCATGGATTCAACGATCGACATCCTCGTGATGCGTTCGGCAGCAAGGCTCCAGGCGCAGGGCGAGGCAATTGCGGAAGGGCTGGCCGCTTATTTCGGGCTTCGGGAAAGACCGGGTGGAGAGGGGGAAGGGGAATTGCCGGATTCATATGAAAAAGACGCACCGCCTTCCGAATGGTTGGCACAGGAGTTCCAGGAGGCGGTGAATCTCGGAATCACGAATGGCACGTATCCAAGACGGCCGGCTACTCGTGAAGAGGTAGCAGTGATGATTATGCGGGCGATGAGGAGATTAAGAGAGGAATGGTCTAGTGGGGATAAGCCGGGTTGATTTGGGAGGAAAACTGTATTAAAAAAGCAACCCCACCTCTTATGTGAAACCTGTGTAGAGGTGGGGTTTATTAAAACAATAGCAATTTTGCCTATGATACCATGCCGGCATGCGTGTCCTCGATCATTACACTTTAAACTCCTGGATTGCTTGCTGTAACTGGTGCGCCTGTTGGCTCAGGTTGTGGGCGACCGCGTTGATTTCTTGCAGTGTGGCGAGTTGCTGGTCGACTGCGGCGGTGCTTTGTCGGGTGCGCTCGGAAGATTGGGACGATCGGAAGGCGATTTCCTGGACGGAGGCGGAGACTTCTTCCGCGCCCGCTGAGATTTCTTCCGTAGCTGCAGAGATATCCACGATTTGTCCGCTCATCTGTTGGACGGCGTAGACGATGGCCGAGAAGGCCTGGCCGGCTTCGTCGATTACGCCGACGCCTTCTTCTACATTTTTCAGGCTGCCCGCGACGGCTTGTTCAACGTTTTTCGCATCTTGCTGGATCGTCGTCGTGAGCTGGGCGATTTGACTTGCCGACGCTTTGGATTGTTCCGCAAGTTTCTTCACTTCCTCCGCGACGACTGCGAAGCCTTTGCCATGCTCACCGGCGCGGGCTGCTTCGATGGCCGCGTTCAGCGCCAGCAAGTTCGTCTGTTCGGTAATGTCGGTGATGACTTGCGTAATGTTCTCAATTTCAAGAATTTGTCTGCTTAATTGCCGGATCAGTTCGTTTGTCTTGTAAGAGGAGTCGTGGATGACTGTCATCTGTTCCTTCGCGGTCTGGACGGATTGTTCGCTCGTTTCCGCGAGTCCCATCGTCTCGATTGCCCGGGTTTGCAGGGTTTGTGCCGATTCCGCGATGCGTTGCACGCTGACCGCGGTTTCCTCCATCGCGGAGGAGCTTCCTTCTGCGGAAGCGGCTGCTGTTTGTGCACCCTCGGCCATCGTTTCCATATGATGGCTCAATTCCTCGGAAGTGCGTGCCGCTTCTTCGGTGTTAGCGGACAGTTGCCCGGCGGATGCCGTAACTTGGATCGCGTTGTCGTTCACCGTGCGGATGAGCGCATGCAGATTGCCTTTCATTTCATTGAAAGCGGTTGCCAAATCGCCGAGTTCGTCCTTTGACCGCAATCGGATGTCGTCCTGTGTCAGGTCGCCGCCCGAAATGAGAACGGCCTTTTGCACCAACCGCTTGACAGGGCGGGAAATGCTTCGTCCGAGAAACGTCGCGATGAGGAATCCTAGGAGAATGAAGACAATGGATGCGATGATCAGCGATTGTCGGGCAACGGCAATTTCATTTTCCGTGATGGCCCGATCTTGGACGATCAAGGTTTCTTGGAATGCCCGGATGCGTTCGCTTCCTTGCTGTACGCCGATTGTAGCGCTACGGATCTCCGAGTTCATAATCGGTTCTGCCTTGTTGTAATGGCCTTTTTTGATGTAATCCACCGCTTCGGCTGCGGCCGCGTCGAATTTCTCCATATTCTTTTCAATCTGTCCAAGTGCGGTAACCATTTCTTCGGAATGAATGAATGGAGTCAGTTCATCGATGGAATGGCGCAACGCTTCCTGATGGGATTCTAGGGCGGAGAGCGATCCCATGTCGCGTTGCAAATAATAGGCGCGGATGTACAAGCCTTGCATCGCTGCTTCCTTTTGGATTGCATCTGATAGCTGGACTTGTTTCATCCGATTGTCGAGCAGATGCTGATATTCCTGATCGATTTTTTTCAATTGCATCATGCTGAATATGGAAAATGCCAAGAGAATGGCTAATACTAAGCCGAAACTCCCATATATTTTTTTGCCGATTGTCATGATCATCGCCCCCTTTATGTATGTATCTGTTTTCGCCAAGAATGTCGAAAGTCCTTTAAAATAGCTACTCTTCTTAATTATCGGTCAAGTGACGAAATGATGAAATATTAAAAAAGTATCATACCTATAAAAAAAGTGCCAGGCACCCAAACAATTCAGAATTGTGTGAGTGCCTGGCACCATTTTCAAATTTTGAATTCCCGAATTGCTTGTTGCAGTTGGAGCGCCTGTTGGCTGAGGCTGTGGGCGACCAAGTTGATCTCTTCTAAGGTGGCCATCTGTTCTTCGACAGCAGCTGTGTTCTGTTCGGCTTGGCTCGAAGAGGAGGCGGCTTGGTCGGCGATTTCTTGGACGGAGGCCGTCACTTCTTCCGCGCTGGCCGACAGTTCTTCTGTGGCGGCCGAGATGTCGATGATTTGCCCGCTCATATGCCGGATTGCAGAGGCGATGGATGAGAAGGCCCGGCCGGCTTCGTCAATTACGCCAACACCTTCTTCGACGTTGTGCAAACTGATATCGACGGCCAATTCGACATTTTTTGTATCTTGCTGGATCGCCGTCGTCAGTTGGACGATCTGGCTTGCCGAGGCTTTCGATTGTTCCGCGAGTTTCCGGACTTCATCCGCAACGACCGCGAAGCCTTTACCGTGTTCGCCGGCGCGGGCTGCTTCGATGGCTGCGTTCAGGGCCAGCAGGTTCGTTTGTTCGGTGATGTCAGTGATGACTCTCGTGATGTTTTCAATTTCAACGATTTGTCTGCTTAACTGTTGGATTTGGACACTCATTTCATTCGAAGATTCATGGATTACCGCCATTTGATCCTTCGCCGACTGGACAGATGTCTCGCTGTTGCCTGCGAGCATTTCGGCTTCGGCTGCATGACGGTTTAGTTCTTGGGCCGCTTCCGTGATACGCTGGACACCGACCGCTGTTTCTTCCATTGCGGCGGAACTTTCCTTTGCGGCTTTCGAGGCGACTGCTACGCTTGCTGAAATATGTTCCATATTGACAGTCACTTCTTGCGATGCTTTGGATACGTTTTCGGTACTCGCGGAGAGTTCTTCCGCTGCAGATGTGACATGCAGGGCATTGTCATTAACATTTTGGATGACGGTATGCAAGTTCCGTTTCATCGTATTAAAGGCATCTGCCAAATCTCGCAGTTCATCCCTTGACTTCACTTGTAAATCTTCGGAAGTCAGGTCACCGCTTGAAATGATGGCCGCTTCTTGGGCAAGGATCTTGACAGGGCGGGAAATGCTCCGGCCGATGAATGTCGCGATTACAAGTCCAAGGCTGATGTCGACGAGGATAGAGATGAACATCCCCCTTTTTGCGGACGCAGCATTCTGTTCCATTGCAATGCGGTCTTCCGCAAGGAGATTCGCCTGGTAGGCGACCATTTTCCCGCTAGCTTCCGAGATGGCGGTGTTTGCTGCCTGCGCATCGCCGTTCATCAGTCGTTGGGCATTCGCCACGTCCCCGGCTTTAACCAATGCCACGACTTGCTCCGCGCTTTGGTCGAAACGCGTGATATTCGTTTCGATTTCTTCGAGATAGCTCTTCATTTCTTCTGAGTTGACGTCTGCACTTAATTGCCGAACGGTGTCTTTCAGCAATTGCTGGTGCTCTCTCAAGTTATTGAGTGACTCGGGGTCGCCTTGTAAAATATGGGCGCGGATAAACAGGCCTTGCATAGCCATTTCTTTTTGAATCGCCTCCGCTAATTGGGATTGGACGACGCGCACATCGAACATTTCCTCATATTCCCCGCTTGTCTTATTCGATTGATAGACACTGTAGCCGCCGAACATGAGCAAGATGGCCAAGAGAAGACCGAACCCTCCGTAAATCTTCTTCGCAATTGACATATGTAGAACTCCTTCTGATTTTACTAATAAGACATTAGCATCTTATCTTACACAATTTTATCGGTTTGGAAGAAATGGATTTGATCCTTTAGAAGTGCCTACCTATTACAGATTCGTGTCAAAACGAGAGCGGAACCGGCGACAGAATCTCACTGCCTTTCGGAACCGCTCTGATTATCCATTACATTTTCCTGTTTTGTAATTTCTCCAGCAGCTCTTCCACCTTGCTTTTCATTTCCATCGTTACCTTCTGCAACGGTTCGATTTCGTACCGATCTCCCGTCTGCCGAATTTGGACGATGTCGCCTTCGTTCAGCTCGACGAGAATGGCAGAAGAGGGGAGGAGCAATTCCTCACGCTCATCCGAACGTTTCAGGAATACGTAAATGCCATCGTCGATCCGATCCAGTGTGAATATCTCCTGTCTTGTCATGATTCGCAGGCCCACCCGTCGTTGTCCCGGTCGTGCTTGGATGCGTATGCCGGATGTCCTTTCTTCACCCCATTCGGATAATATTTTTTCATAGCCGTGCAGTTCGCAAAAGTCGTCGGTGCTCCCGGAATGACATACGTTCCCGAGCCAGGATCCGGTGTTGGTGTTGGCACCGGTGTCGGGTCTGGTTTTGGCTGTGGTGCTGGTTCCGGCTTCGGAGCTGTTTCGCCCGACCATGCTTTCGCCGAGACCGTATGGGTTTTGCCGTTCGTCGTCACCGTAATGTCGCCCGACACAGCGGTGGAGTAGATGCTAGATTCCGCTGTTTGCAATCGTTTAATGACATCGGCATGCGGATGGCCATAAGAATTCTCTTTTCCATACGATAAAATTGTCCCCGCCGGCTTCACCACGTTGAGGAATGCCGCGGAACTGCTCGTGTCGGACCCGTGATGGCCCGCTTTTAAATAGGTGCTCCGTACATTGTAATTTTGCATGATTTCCTGTTCCAATGAAACCCTGGCGTCACCCATGAACAGAAAGCTGACCGATCCGTAAACGAGGCGAACGACGACGGACGCATCATTGCTCTCGGCCGCTTGATCGTCCGCATGAAGGATGGTTGCAGTCAGATTCGTATCGAAATCCGGCGTTTGGCCGGTCTTCGCGACGGTGAACGGGATATTTTTCGCATCAATTAATTGCAGTAATTCGTAGTAAGTTTGCGTCGTATGTGCTTTCCCACTGTCGATGAACTGTTTGACCGGGAAGCTGTTCAACACAGCGGGCAGACCGCCGATATGGTCCGCATCAGGATGGGTTGCCACTACGATGTCAAGCTCCGTGACGCCTTTGGATTTCAGGAACGCGACAACTTTATCGCCAGCGGACTCTTTCCCGCCATCGATGAGCATATTCTTCCCAGCCGGCGACTGGATTAATATCGCATCCCCCTGACCGACATCGATATAATGCACCATCAGATTTGACGCAGGCTTAAACCGATCCTCCAACATCCGGGCCATAAAGACGGCGAAATGTTGGCGGGTGAGTTTTTGATTGGGCCCGAATGTGCCGTCCAAGAAGCCGGTCGTAATATTTTCAGTGGCGAGCACGCTAATATAATCTTTGAAGCCATTGCTGGCAGGCACGTCGGTGAATCGGACATCCCGCGTTTTCGGAAGCTGGTACCCTTCGACGAGGATTTTCGCCATCTGCCCCCGGGTGAGTGGAGCGCCGGTATCAAAATATTTACTGCCGTCCGGGTTCGTCTTCCCGGAAATGAACCCGAGCTGGACCGCCTTGGCGACCCGGTCATAGCCGTGGTTGCCCGGTTTGAGGTCCGTGAACCCAGGGTCGGGCGCCGTGAAGTCGGTGATCCCTTTCTCCCGCAAAATCATCGTCACCGCTTGCAACCGGGTGAGATTCTCTTTCGGTTTAAACTTGCCATCCGGAAACCCGGTGATGATACCTTGATCCGTTAAATAATTGATTTCCTCCGTATATTGTGTGACGTCCGGAAATCCTTTGGCCTCCGCCTGCTGCGCAGGAATCAATCCGACCATCAGCAGAAATGCCATGAATACATAAACTAGTTTTCTCATGGTTGTGCTACCTCCTAGCTGTTTACCATTCATGTACCCTGTTATTATTCCTTACTAATTAGTATTTGTGAAGTGGATATGGACATGAAAAAAGCCGGCTCCTCCATCCATTTTGAGGAGGCACCGGCGGTTTATTCCAGATCGGCTTTTCTAATGCAGCAAACCCGATTCCCGTGACTTCTTTAAGAACTGGCGTGTCTTTTCGTTGATCTTCTTTTTGAAGAAGAACCCGATTAAAAAGATGGCTATCGCGACTGGCAGGAGGAAGGAGAGGTCCCGGGTGATCCGGGGCCAAACGATGCCGCCGACCGCTTCCCGCATCAAGTCTATTGCATAGGTGAAGGGAAGTCCCGGGTTGATCCATTGAAAGAAGTCCGGCAACAGCTGGACGGGATAGGTACCCCCGGACCCGGCAATCTGAAGGACGAGCAGGACGATGGCGAGCGCTTTTCCGACATCGCCGAATAAAGAGACGAGCGTGTAGACGATGATGATGAACAACAGGCTGATGAGCAGGCCAAACAGCACGAACCACACCGGATTTTGTGGTTTTACGCCGACGACTACTAAATTGCCGACGGTGACGATGATCGACTGCAAGAGGCCGATCGTCGAGAAGGTGAGGAGGCGTCCGACATACAACTGCCTCGCTGTCGGCAGCTCCTCTGATTTCACTTCCGTCGACAATAAGGAAATCAGCAGAAGGCAGCCGACCCAAAGGGATAGTACGGTATAGAACGGTGTCATCCCGGTGCCGTAATTCGGAATTGGGAACAGTTTGTGTTCATTCAACGTGACGGGTTCTTCAAAGAAATTCCGCTCCGCCTCCGGGTCATTGCGCAATAATTCGATAATTTCCTGGAGATCCGTTTCGTCCTGCAGTTGCTGGAGCCGGCTGGCCAGTTCATTGACCCGAGTATGGACGACGGGGTATTTCCCCAATGCATCCTTGATCATCGTCTGCCCTTCGGAAATCCGACCGGATGCGCTCGTCAAGGTCGCGCTCACTTTCGGCAGCGTAGACTGGATCGTCGTCAACGTTGTTTGGGCCTGCTGCAGAACCGAACGGGCCCGCTCCGTCTCTTTGCGGATCGTCGGTTCAATGACTTCATTGTATTCTTGGATGAAGCTGTCCAACCGCAATGATGTGTTCGCGGCAATGCTTTGCAGGTCAGTCAACGTTTTCCGGAGGTCTTCCTGTTTCCCTTGCAATAGCGAATTCAGCGAACGGGCATTGGTCTGCGACTCCTGCAAAAACGATTGGACGTTGTTCACTTTCGCCGATACATCGTCCAATCTTGTGGAGACGGCATCATCCGCCGCGTTCTCCTGGTTGATGGTTTTAAGCCATTGCACATCTTCCGATATTTCGTTCAATACGCCGATGGACTCGGACAAACGATTGTCGAGTGTCGTTTTGACCCGGTCCAATTCCTTGAAGTCGAGTGATACGCCGTTCACCCGCTGTAAAAAGGAATCCACATCCTTTGCGACCTTGGACGCTTTCTCCAAATCCTCCCGGACGCCCGGGGAGATGTCCGCCAGTCTTTTCTGCGCGCTGGAGAGTAGGGCGGAAGCGTCCTGCAACGTGTCGAGCCCTTCCGAAGTCATATTTTGCACGGTCGGCATCAACGTCTGAGCCCGATGGATGATCGTCTGCGCGGAGGCGGCATCCTCTGTCATGCCAATCAGCAAATCATGCACCTCGGGCAGCTTTTTCTGCATTTCGAATATATAGGCTTCAAAGTTTTCCAAATCAGGCAAATCATTTTCCAATTCAATCCCTAACTGATTGAATAAATCGAAAATGATGCCGTTCACCGTTGCAGTGAATTGGCCGCTAATTTTATTTACAATGACGGAAGCCCCTTTTTGCGTGATCTTCGGGGCGATGGAATTGATTTTTTCATTGACATAATATTCGATTTCTGCTTTTTGCGGGACATCCGAGACGACGGAGGCTAATTTTTCGGAGAAATCTGCCGGGATGACGAGCACCGAAAAATAATCGCCATTCGTGACTTGGTCCATAGCTTCCCGGCGGCCCGTGAAATGCCAATCGAAATCATGATTATCTTGTAGCGTGTCCACGAGTTGCTGCCCGACTTCGATCCGCTCCCCGCGAACCGTGGCGCCACGGTCTTCATTCACAACGGCCACCGGCATATTTTCCGTTTTGCCGTACGGATCCCAGGAAGCGTAAATATTCAGCCAGGCATATAACGACGGCAGCACGGTCAAGCCGCCGATGATGAGCAGGACAACCCAATTCGACAAGACGCTTTTTAGGTCATTCGTATAGATTTTCCAACTGTTTTTCAATTCGGTTCCCCCTTGGGAATAAAGGATGATATTCCTACTATATCCATCCAAGAGAGTACCGAATCCTTGGGGGAGACGGTCGAGGCATAGAAAAAACGGCCATCCGCAACGGGATTGCCGTTCTATCTATACTTTCAGTTTCCAATAGTCGGGAACGTGATGACCATTTGTCCTTCCATATTGATGATTTCAATCAGCTCTTCGTCAAAAAGATAAGGCGTATCTTTTGCATCGCGCGGCGTAATTTTCTCATACATGTTTTTCACCGACAGGACGGGGAACGTCACCGGGATCATGCGCCCGTTGTGAAGCGTCCGCATATTGCCCATCAAGAAGACTTCTTTGCTTGAGGCGGCGAAGCTTAAGTGGCCGACCTTCTTCTGCGAAGCCTCCGAAATCAGAGGCACGCCTTGCAGAAGGGAAATGAGGCAGAGGATGAAATCGTTGATGACATCATGCGGCAGTTTCTCCCATCCCCATTTCGCGAACAGCGTGTTGAAGCCGTTGCGGATCTCCTTGAATGAAAACACCGGATCGATCCGCTTCGGACGTTTTGCATTGCCTAAATTGCCGATGATCTGCTGGCATTCCGTCAAATAATCCTTCACCGGGCCGGCGGATTGCCCGCGGTCCAAGATGAAATCGCAGAGTGCCTTCACGGTCGGGATATCATCCGCTTCCTCCCGCACCAATTGTAAAAATCCGTAAAAATACTTCTCATCAAACCATCTTTTGTTGAATTGTTCATAATATGACTGTACTAACTGCTGCTGTTTCTTATCCACTTCGTACTCTCCTCAACTTCTTAAAATCAATTATGACGAACAGCCGCTACATGAACTGCACGAACTGCATCCGCTGCTTGAATCTGAACTGCCCCAGCCGGAATCGGAAGACCCTCCGCTAGCGGGAATGGCTTCAAAAGTGTTAACATCGCTGGCGATGTCATGCCAGTCCTCATGTTGCTCGTCTTCCCAGTCTACAGGACCCGCGGCCCCCGCTGCACTGCCGTCGCTGCCCCCGCCATCGTTTTTCTTCTTTTGTTCTTCATAATACTCATACCCTCCGTAGGCCGAGACGCCGAAAATGGCGGGGCCGTACCAATAGCCGTCGACGTGGGGTACCCGTTTTTGCGTGGCCGGATCCGGCAGTTCCAATTGCTTCTCGGCAAAATCCAAGAACGCATCGAGCGCTTCGACGGTCGGCGCGCTCGCATGCTGCCGGCCGAACTGGGTTTTGATACCTTCCGGATCGCGCAGGATACGCTCGATCCATCCTTGGTGCTCTTCCTTTTCCTGCAAGAAATCGCCCCATAGATGGGAATGCGACGAAACCGGAAAGAACGAAAGGTACAGGAGATCGAACCAAGCCCGCTCCTGTGGCAAATGCTTCGGTTTTTCATGCGGGTGATGCTCGATTGGTTCCCCGATGAACTGATAACAGAACTCTTCATACAACACATGCTCTTCAAGGAAGAAGTGCCAGACGTCATCGACTTTCTTCGAAAACATCGGCAACCCTTTGGACACGCTGGCGAGAAGCAGGAATTTCTTCAGCTCATACCAGCGCTCCCGCAATTCCGCGTCGGTCAAGGTCCGTTTCGCCTTCTGGATCCGGACGTTGACCGTCTTTTCGATTTTATACGACCAGGCTCGATTGAATTGTTGGAAAAGCTGTTTCGTCTCCCGATCGGCCCAGACCGGCGGCTTCAGTTTTTTGGAATAAAGGAATTTCTTCTCCTTGGCATGAAAGTATCCGTTGGCAATTGCGGTCAGGACGGCAATCGCCACAATGATCACGCCGAAAGTAATGATCAGCTCCATCGCATTTCCCTCCTATTCTATTATCCACTATGCCTCGGCAAAATGGCGTCCGGATTTTACAGTAAGGCACTTTCAGGACGCAGCGGTAGTAGACTGCCTTCCTTCTGAATTAACTCCTCTTAAAATTCGTACCATCTGCCCGAGGCTGTCTAACCAGATTCGCTTAGTGTGTCAAGTTAGATTCTATCTTTCACGTTTCACCGCTTCAATGGGCACAAATAACCCAACGTGGCCGTAGTCATCATGTTCCAATGTCGCAAACACGACACCGACCACTTGCCCGTCTTCATTCAACACGGGACTGCCGCTATTGCCGCGGTAGACCGGCGCCCGGATCATGACGACCGGCTCTTCCCAGTCCTTTAGCTGGGTAAAATCGATTATCTGTCCTTCATTCGCAATACCTGAGAAGCTGAGTGGATTGCCGATGAATGTAATCGGTTCGCCTTCCGGATAGTCCGGCTGTTCCGCCAGTTCCAAATGGGGGAGGCCCTCGCCGTCCGCCTCCAAGAGCGCGATATCGATGGCGGGATACGTCTCTGTCACTTTGGCCACATAGCGCCCGTCGTCTGGGAAGGATACCGTCACTTGTCCGTTGCCTTCGATAACATGGTAGTTGGTCATGATTGTCCCTTCGCTGGAAATCGAAAATCCGGTCCCTTTGCTGTCGCCTGTTTCGATGACGACGACGGATTTCTTGTAGGCCGCGATATCTTCCTGCGCCGACAATCGCGCTGACGTTTTCAGAAATTCTACCGCCGGGATAGAGACGAGTTCAAAGACGAAAGCGAAGGTGTTGACGAGCAGCACCGTCGCCATCAGCCAAAACAGCCAACGGGGGAACGGACGCCGGGATGCAGGTTTGCCCTGATTTTGCGCCCGTTGCTCCCAGTACTCGCGCTGCGCTTCCAACGCCAGCTCCTGCAGCTCCTCATCCGTTAACTCCTCATCCGGTTTCTGTTGTTCTGTTTCATTCGAAGTCATGCGATCACATCCACGAGTTTCTTAGATTCATTATACACGAAAGGGGAGGTAGAATTGTAAAGGGGGACAGGCACCTTTACAATTGATGGGTTTGACGAACTGCTAAATGGGACCTACACTTTTTTCTGGAGGCGATATCTTGAATCACATGATGAAAAATAGATTTGAAGAGAACTTGAGGACATCGAAAATCATTGCCGCGATCAAACATCCGAAGTCGATAGAAAAGGCGATTCAGTACAAAGAGAACATTGCGGCGGTCATTTTAATGACGGGGAATATTTTAACGGTCAAACAGTACGTGGATGTGCTGCAAAAAGAAGGATTGCCCGTCATTGTGCATGTCGAGAAGATCGGCGGGCTCCAGGTGGATGATTATGGCATAGATTTTATAGCAAACGTCCATCCGTTTGCGATCGTGACAACGAGATCGAATATCATCCGAAAAGCAAAGAGAAAAGGATTGTTTGTCATCCAAAGGATCTTTCTCATCGATACAGAGGTCTACGATCATCTATTGGAAAATGTTGAACATTTCCAAGCGGATATTATTGAAATCATGCCGAGCAGAGTGCCGGATTTTTTAGAGAAGCTGTCCAAATCATCGCCGATCCCAATTATTACGGGTGGGTTGCTGACGACTCCCGATCATGCAAAGGACGCTTTGGACCATGGGGCGGCTGCTGTGACAACCTCGAACACCAAGTTGTGGAAAACAGGCTTATCCCATCTTTACTAAACCTTTGCAATTCATTCATATGAAATTAATAATTCCCAAGTATAGTTAGCAAGTGAAAAGTACATAGCAAATAGGTGCGATTAGAGAGGCCGCAAATAGCTGTTGATAGCGAACAGTTTATTTGTGGTCTTTTTAATGGAAGGGGGCACGCTCGCGAGCGATTTTCAGAGAGTTGGCGTAACGGCAATTACTATATCCGGAAAGAAGGTTGAACAAGATGAAGAAATCTCCATTGATCGCAGCAATACTACTCCTAGTCATGAGTTTATTGGCTGCCTGTAATACGAAAAGTACCGATGCGGGCAATGCAGCAGAGGGGAATGACGAAACAATTGATTTGACGTGGTATTACCCAGTGAATGTCGGCGGGGAAATCACGAAGGTGATTGACAACTACACCGAAGATTTCAATAAAGAAGAAATCGAAGTAAACGGTAAAAAGGTGACGGTGACACCTGTTTACAGTGGTAACTACGATGAAACGATGACCAAAGTCCAAACGGCTGTAAAAAATGGGAAAGCTCCCGATCTGGCTGTCCTCTTGTCCGTGGACCTGTTTCAAATAAAAGATTCCATTCTCGCCTTGGATGAGATGATTGCAGCGGATTCTGATGCGCAAACAATGATGGATGATTTCTTCCCGGGTTTCATGCTGAATTCACAGGCGGAGGGCAAGACGTGGTCCGTTCCTTTCCAGCGCAGCACGGTGCTGCTTTATTATAACAAGGACCTATTTAAGGAAGCTGGCCTAGATCCGGAGGCGGCCCCAACATCTTGGGATGAAGTTATCGACTATGGGAAAAAGCTGACAAAGGAAGGGCAATGGGGAATTGAATTGCCTGCTACTGTGAGCGGATATTGGATTTACCAAGCATTGGCGCTGCAAAATGGTCAACAGAACTTGATGAGTGATGATGGAAAAGAAGTGTATTTCAATTCAGAAGCAGCTAAAGGTGCTCTGCAATACTGGGTCGATTTGACGAAAGAGCATCAAGTCATGCCGGAAGGCGTTTTGGAGTGGAATACAGTGCCGACCGATTTTATTGAAGGCAAGACCGCCATGATGCTCTCGACGACCGGAAACCTGACTAATGTGAAAAATAATGCGGACTTTGAATTCGGCGTCGCTTTTTTACCAGGAAATGAACGTTTCGCCACGCCAACAGGAGGCGGAAACTTCCATATCTTTAAAGATATTTCGGAAGAAAGACAGCTGGCTTCTTTCGAATTCATCAAATGGATTGCCGATCCGGAACGCGCTGCGGAGTGGAGTATGAACACCGGCTATATTGCCACTCGTCAATCAAGCTATGAAACGCCTGAACTACAGGCTTACACGGATTCATTTCCACAAGCGCTGACTGCAATGGAACAATTGGAGATTGCCCATAAGGAAATTTCCGTTTATGAACAAGGAAAGATCATCAAAATCTTATCGGATGCCATCCAAGCGGCTATCAATGGCGCGGATGTAGACGAAACGTTAGATAAAGCGCAACAACAAGCGGAAAGTTTATTACAACCATATCAGTAATCTAGATTCGACGAGGTGAAGGAATTGAGAAGAAGCAAACTAGTGAAAGAAAATGCGACAGCTTGGCTTTTTCTCCTTCCGTCCCTCATTTTCCTCATCATGTTCACGCTGTATCCGATTGTAAAAACCACCTATATGAGTTTTTTTCGGGAGGATTTATCTACAGTGGAACCGATCTATATCGGTTTGGATAATTTTAAGATGATGCTGGAAGACGAGGTGTTCCGGAAGGCATTCATGAACAATCTCTGGTTTGCAATCGGGACGGTGCCGACAAGTGTTTTTTTAGGACTGCTGCTTGCGATTTTGGTGAATCGGACGATGAAAGGGAATGGTCTTGCTAGAACGTTTTTCTTTTATCCGGTCATCATTCCAATGGTGACGGCCGCATTTATTTGGTTATTTTTCTATACTCCGGAATACGGGATGATCAACCAATTGTTGAAAGTATTCGGTGCCGGGGAACTGAATTTGTTAGGGAATTCGAGTACAGCGCTCATCGCGATTATGGTCATGGTGATTTGGAAAGAGGCGGGGTTTTTCATGATATTTTACTTGGCTGCCTTGCAAAATATCCCGAAGGAATTAATCGAAGCGTCTCATATAGACGGGGCTTCCAAATGGGTTCAATTTCGAAGAATCGTCTTTCCGCTGCTGATGCCGACAACGTTATTTTCTTTCATTATTGCGATGACGAATGCTTTTAAAACAGTTGACCAGCTTGTAGTGATGACGCAAGGTGGCCCAAACAACGCCAGTAATCTCCTGCTCTATTACATCTACGAAAGTACATTCCGTTTTATGGATTATGGAAAGGCGTCGACCGTCACTGTAATTGTCTTAGTCATCATGCTAGTCATCGCTGCCGTACAGTTTTTTGGAACGGATCGGAAAATTCACTACAGTTAAGGAGGATTCCATTGAACAGGCTCATTAATATTTCAACGTATGCATTAGCCCTTCTTTGGGCGCTTCCACTGTTTGGAATTACCTATATGGCGTTTGAAGATACAAAAGCGAAAGGGTTCTCCCTGACATTCCGTAATTTTGTCGAGGCTTGGAACTCTGCCCCTTTTGCTCAATATTATTTGAATACGATCCTCATTGTCATTGGGGTTTTAATTGTCCAGCTCGTCACGATGACACTGGCGGCATATGCTTTTGCGCGGATGAGTTTTGTTGGTCAAGGTATTGTTTTTCTTCTCTATCTTGTTCAAATTATGATTCCAATCGAATTATTAATTTATCCGAACTCGAATACGATCGCCAAATTAGGGTTGTACGATACGAAATGGGCTATTATGATGCCCTATTTCATATCAGCTTTCGGCATTTTTTTATTAAGGCAAACGTTTAAAGGGATTCCGTATGAGCTGGAAGAGGCGGCCAAAATGGAAGGGTGCAATCGGCTCCAAACGATTTGGCATGTCTATATGCCTTTGGCTAAACCGACCTATATCGCGTTCGGATTGATATCCGTCTGCCACCAATGGAGCAATTTTTTATGGCCGCTTATCGTAACGGATTCCGATCACCATCGCCCCTTGACAGTTGGGCTTTCGATGTTTGCCAAAGCTTCGGATTCAGGAGCGCAATGGGGTGTGGTCGGGGCTGCCACGTTATTTGTCATTTTCCCATTACTGCTGGCATTCTTTATTTTTCAAAAGCAATTTATTTCAAGTTTTATGCATTCAGGCATTAAGTAGAGGCGAGGGGGAGCAGCGTGCGTCATTCCATTTCAACGTATACTTTATTTTCTGAACCGATCGATGAAGCGATTGACCGGTTAATCGCCGACGGGTGGAAATCGATAGAATTAATGGGGGAAGGAGCGCATCATGGTCGACTTTTATTCGACATGGATCCAGCGCGGTTAACGGAGATTTCAGATCGCGCGAAAGACAAGGGAGTTTCGTTTGGTCTTCATTTGCCGATTAGCGGATTTAATCCAGCTTTGGCTGATGAAGAAACCGAAGCCATTTGGCAACAGTGTTTACCCGTCATTGAAAGCTTGGACGTGAAGTATGTGTTATTGCATCCGGGAGAAAATCCATCGATTGAAGCTGGCATAGAATCGACAGCGCGGTTCGCTCAAAAAATGCTGGAAGATTTGCCTGCCAAAACGGATCTTGTCGTTGAAAATATACCCGCCATGAAAAATGGAATTGGCGTTTCCATCGATCAGCTCATTTCCATCCTTCATAAAATAAATGACCATTGTGCCCAGATGATGCTGGATACGGGGCATTGTTATATGAATGAGCGTGAACATTTTTTAGCTGAATGTGAAAAAGCCATTCCGTACTTATACGGCTTACATATCAATGACAATCACGGAGAACATGACGAACATTTGCAAATTGGGGAAGGCATGATTCCGTTCGAGCGATTGTTACTGCTATTGAAAGAAAAAGAAGTGGAATATGTGTTAGAGACGAATACAGTAGAACGGGCGGAGCATTCAAAGCGTGAAATTATGAAATTCATCCAAGATGACGAGTCGGGGGATAATTGATGTCAAAAATTCAACTGAATCATGTACGTAAAAAGTATTCGAAAAGCGAAGAGTATTCCGTAAAGGATTTCCATTTGGATATTGAAGAAAAGGAATTTATTGTCCTTGTTGGTCCTTCGGGTTGCGGGAAATCGACAACTCTGAGGATGATTGCGGGACTGGAAGAAATAACGGATGGAGATTTATTCATGGATGGGAAAAGGGTGAATGATTGGGAACCGAAAGATCGGGACATCGCGATGGTTTTCCAAAACTATGCACTATACCCGCATATGTCCGTGTTTGAAAATATGGCTTTCAGCTTGAGAATTCAGAAGGTCCCTAAAGGTGAAGTGACAAAAAAGGTGGAAAATGCCGCACAAATTCTTGGCTTGACGCACTTATTGAAAAGGAAGCCGAATGAGCTCTCCGGTGGACAAAGGCAGAGGGTTGCCTTAGGCAGGGCGATCGTCCGGAATTCCAGCATTTTTTTAATGGATGAGCCTTTATCCAATTTAGATGCCAAATTGCGCGGCCAGATGAGAACGGAAATTATCAAATTACATCGTCAGCTAGGGACCACTACCATTTATGTGACGCATGATCAAACGGAAGCGATGACGATGGCAACGAGGATCGTCATTATGAAAGACGGAGTGATTCAGCAAATCGGTACCCCTTCGCATGTGTACCGAGCGCCGGAAAATATGTTCGTCGCAAGTTTCATCGGGTTACCGGGTATGAATTTCTTGGAGGGGGAAATTCGCGATCAGCGGTTTTTCATCGGTTCCAGCGATCAAGCGAGCTATCATTTTTCGGAGAATCAACAAGCTCTTGTGAAGCAAAATGGAAACAGAACATTACTTGTCGGGATCAGACCTGAAAGTATTTCGATTCATCCAGAAGAAACGCCGTTTAAGGGAACGGTGGAAGTCATTGAAGTAAATGGGGCGGAAATGCTGGTACATACACGGCTAGGGAATCAGCCGATCGTCATTAAATGCCCTACCGATGACGCGGTGCATGTGGGGGACGAAATTCATATGAAGTTTTCCGAAGAGGCCGTTCATCTGTTTGATCGGGAAACGGAAAAACGGCTCAGAATGGAATCGTAGGAAAAGGCGGAGAGTGGATTGGTGAATATACAGGATTTTGATGCGTTTTGTTTTGATTTGGATGGAACCATCCTATTAGGGAATGAAAGATTGCCGGGAGCCCAAAAAATCGTCGATCAGATCAGGGGCTATGATAAAAAGGTATTGTTTATTACAAACTCGCCAACGCAAACAAGGGACGCTTGCTCGCGAAGGCTGAACGCATTAGGAATAAAAACGGAAGCAGCCGAAGTGCTGACTACGCCATTCGTTTCAGCGCTGTACTTTTTGGAGCATTATCCGGACGCTCGCGTATATATTGTCGGAGAGGAAGCGATTCACGAGGAGTTTCATCAGCTTTCATTGACAATCACGAAGAATCCGTTAGAAGCTACCCATGTCCTAGTTGGGTTAGACCGTTCTTTTACATATGAAAAACTCAATTTGGCGGTTATGGCGGTGCGAAATGGAGCCAACATCATCGTCACCAACCCCGATCCGAGCTGTCCGGTTCCGGGCGGGGTAATGGCGGATACGTTATCCATTGCCAAGGCGATTGAAGTGGCATCGGGACAGGCGATTACCGATATTGTCGGTAAACCTTCCCTCTTTTTCGGAGAACGGATGCTTCGGCAATTAAATACCGACAGAGAACGGTGTTTAATTATCGGAGATCGGCTGGAGACGGATATTCTATTGGGCAAGATCAACCGATTCCCGACCTGCCTCGTCTTAACCGGTATTGCAAGAAAAGAAGATATCGAGACAAAGAAAATATACCCCGATTTCATCGTAGGTGATTTGACTGCATTTTGGAAATTGTAAAGGTGACTGTCCCCTTTACAATTTCGGGTTGATAAAGATTATCATTTGCAGTATGATGGAGATGAGAAAGGTTCTCAGAGAATTGGAAAGATACACAACAAGGGAGGATGAGACGTTTGGTACGGGTAATCATAATGGCATTTATCGTCGGCATCGCATCTGGAGTGGGAATCGGAACGCTATCCGACGGTCCGCATCGGGAAGGGGCCATGATGGGACTTACCTCCATCGGACTCATCGCTGCCATTTCTATCGGTGTGTATCTGTTTGATAAAAAACGAATGGCAAAATACGAATCATAAGGAACAGCTAAAAAATGACCATCCTCCACTTTGTTCGGGGGATGGTCATTTTTAGATTGTGGCTTCTGGAACCTTGGTTGAAGCATTCCGTCTTATGGAAAAAGGAGGGGCGTGGATGGGATTTCTGCAAACAGGATGGTTCGAGAAGCTATTCCTAAGTGTTTGTACATTGTTGCTGATCGTATTCGGAATCGGATTTATCGCGGTCGGAGGATTTATCGCACTCCTGTTTTTAAATGAACTTTTAAATTAAGGGACGATTGTCGCCGCGTCACACTTGGAACCGCTGGATCATCTGTTGCAGTTTGACCGCTTGCTGGTCGAGTTCGTAGCTGACGGAATTGATCTCTTCGAGTGTGGCCATCTGTTCCTCGACAGCAGCCGTGTTTTGTTCGGTTTGCGATGATACGACTGTTGCCTGAGATGCAATTTCCTGGATGGAGGCAGATACTTCCTCCGCGCTCGCTGAAATTTCCTCTGTGGCGGATGAGATGTCCATAATTTGTCCGCCCATCGATTGAACCGCAACGGTAATATTATGGAAGGCGTGAGCCGCGTCGTCGATCACTTGGACGCCTTTTTCGACGTTTTCCATGCTACCCGCGACAGCTTGCTCCACTTGTTGTGCATCCTGTTGAATTTCACCAATTAGATTCACGATTTCATTGGCCGACGTTTTGGATTGCTCCGCCAATTTCCGGACCTCGTCTGCTACGACGGCGAATCCTTTGCCGTGTTCGCCCGCGCGTGCCGCCTCAATCGCTGCGTTGAGCGCCAGGAGATTCGTCTGTTCGGTAATGTCGGTAATGACTTTCGTAATCGTCTCTATTTCAGAAACCTGGCGGCTTAACTGTTTAATCAAGTGATTCGTTTCGTTTGAGGACAGGAAGATGCGGTCCATTTGATCTTTTGCCTGTTTGACCGACGTTTCACTCGTTGCGGCCAGCTGTTCCATACTTTGTGCTTCCACGTTCAGCGTCTGTACGGATTCCGCGATGCGCTGGACGCCCGTTGCCGTCTCTTCCATCGCCACGGAACTTTCCTGTGCGGCTTTCGCCGAAACTTGGATGCCGGATGAAATCTGTTCCGTATTGGCGGTCACTTCATGGGAAGCGCGGGACACTTCTTCCGTGCTCGCCGCCAACTGTTGCGCCGCTGCTGTCACTTGCAATGTATTGTCATTAACATCCTCGATGAGACTCCGTAAATTTCCTTTCATCGTATTGAAAGACATGGCCAAGTCTTTTACTTCGTCTTTCGATTTCAATTCAATGTCTGCCGCTGTCAGATCGCCCTCTGCAATGCTCGCCGCTGCCTCCTTTAGATGCCGAAGCGGTTTGGAAATATGCCGCCCGATGACCGTTGCAATGGCGAGTCCGAGTACAAAGGCGATAATCGTCACAGTAATTAGCGTCTTCTCGGCAGCTGTCGCCCGATCGGCTGTCGCTTGGCGGTTTTGTTGGAGCTGATTTTTCTGATAGGCGATCATTTGATTGCCGGCATTTTGGATAGCATCATTGGCGGTCCAAACATCTTCATTCACGATGCGCTGCGCTCCATCGACATCGCCGGATTGCACAAGACCGATCACTTTCGAAGCCGCTTCGTCAAATAAGACGATATTGGCTTTCATATCCTCAGTCCATTCCTTCATCTCGGCGGATTCGACATAGGTGCTCAACTCTTGCACCGCATCTTTCAAAAGCTGCTGATGCTCCCGTAAACTATCCAAAGTTTCTTGGTCCCGCTGCAATAAATGAGCACGGATGAACAACCCTTGCATCGCCATTTCTTTTTGACTCGTCTCCGCTAACTCTGATTGCTTCACCCGGAAATCGAGCATTTGCTCGTAATCATCGCCAACCTTGCTCAATTGAGTGATACTCATAACAGCAAATCCGACCAAAATAGCTAGGACAATGCCGAAACCTATGTAAATCTTTTTCCCAATCGTCATAATGAACTGCCTCCTTATGAATATTGAACACCATCTGGTTCTTACGTATTATATCGGTCTTATATTTAAGAGGTTCATTGGATGAGTCCAATTGACTATCACAAATTTGTGACAAAAAACAGGACTGTCCTCAGAAGATAGTTCTGCCGGACAGTCGAAGGTATTCTACTATTCACCAATTCGAAGGGAAGGAAACGTAGAAATCCATATCCCTTTCCAATGAGTCCGCCTTTTGATGACTCCTTGAAAAATCCCACTATTCCAAATCCATCCCTCTTTCGGTAAAATGGGAATACGTGCAGGGGGTGTGTGCGTTCGGACAAGGGGGGAATGGATGAATCGGATTGTCTTTTTTTCATTGGTCGTCTTGACGACATTTTTGATGGGCTCGACGTTCGCTATCGGAAAATGGGGGATGGCGTATGCGTCGCCGCTACTCCTCATCGCCATCCGGTTTACGTTAGCGGGATTGATCATGGCAGTGTTGGTGAAATGGATGCGGAAACCGCATCCGGTGAAACGGGCGGACTGGGGGTGGATGGCCGCCGTTGGATTTTTTCAGACGACGTGCGCGATGGGGTTCATCTTTCTCGCACTGCGCACGGTGACAGCGGGGGAAACGGCGATTTTAACTTTTGTCAATCCGTTGCTCGTCATCGTCTTCGGAACGGTTTTCCTGAAAGTCCGTTACCGGCTGCAACAATGGATCGGCGTGCTATTCGGTTTCGTCGGAGTCTTCATCACGATGGGCGCGCACTTGGAATTCCGGGTCGGCACGATGTTCGGACTGCTGTCCGCCGTCACATGGGCAATTGCCACATTGCTTATGAAAACAAAAGGGCATCAGTATGACACATGGGTTATGAGCGCTTACCAGATGTTGTTCGGAGGGCTTTTCCTGTTCCTCGCAAGCTTCCTGCTAGAGGAGCCGTTTTTCATTGTCCAGACGAACTCAATCCTTCTTATCATCTGGCTGACGCTGGCGGCATCGATCGTGCAATTCACGGTCTGGTTTTATTTGCTCCAGAAGGGGAATCCGGAGCGGACAAGCGCATTTTTGTTTCTGGCACCATTTTTCAGCATCCTATCCGGCTGGCTCATTTTGGATGAAAAGCTGCATTGGACAATTTGGATCGGGGGAGCCGCTATTTTCCTCGGGATCTTCCTTGTCAATTGGAAGCTGGAAAACCGCGGTTGGTGGAAATTCCGGGGCATCGCAAAGAGCTTGAAAAATTGACCGATTTCTCTTGCAATGAACCTTGGTGTATTGGATAGTAGAAATAGAAGGAGTGTTGCTTTATGGTAGAATTGAAAAAAGTAGATTTGATGGAAGTCGTGCGGGAAGGAGCGACACCGCCGAATTGCGATTTGACGTTGCAAATTGAAACGACGTATGCGGAAGATGGGGTCTCCCGCGGCGTCTGGACGGTGGACGAGAAGTTCATCAACGGGAATGGCGTCTCGATGGGGGGCTATTTGGCATCCGCTGCGGACATCATGATGGCGTACGCGGTCGTCTCAAAACTGCAGCCGCACCAGACATTTGCGTCCATCGACTTACATACGACGTTCCATCGGCCGGTATTCCCGGGGCAGGTAGATGTGGAAGCACGAGTGGAACGGCTAGGCCGGACAGTCGCTTATGTCGTCGCGGAATTGTCCCAAAACGGGAAAAAGGTGGGGGATGTCGTCTCATCCGTCATGATTTTGGATAAATGAAAAACCGGATTCCATTTTGGAACCGGTTTCATCCTGCGTCTATTCCGAATCCATTTCGGAATAGATTTTTTTTGCGATCATCAGCGCATTTTGCACGCGCGGAAATCCAGTGTACGGAATAAGCTGCATGATGCATTCCACGATTTCCGTCCGTGTCAGCCCGACCGTCAAGCCCCGCTTAATATGGGTCGCAATTTGCGGCTCCGCGCCTTGCGTGACAAGAGATGCGATGGTCACGAGCTGTCGCTGTTTCTTGTCGAGCCCGGGGCGTGAGTAGATCTCCCCGTACGCGAATTCCACGATGAACCGCCGCAGATCGGGTGCAAGCCCTTTCAACGCATCCGCCGTCATCATGCGCTCCGCCTCTTCTTCATTCACATAGTGCCGGATCGTTTCCAATCCTTTGTCCAAACGGGATTCTCCCATTTCCATCCCTCCCCGATTTCATTCTACCAAAGTTTCCGGTACGCCAGGATGCTGAATTTTGGGTATAATGAAAAAGCGAATGACAAACTGCGCATCCAGAGGAGTGGGGAAGGTGTATCAAACAATGGAAGAAACACATTTGAAAGAAGTCGAAGAACATTTTACAACGAGCGAATTTTGGAAATTCATCGGACTGGAATTACTGGAATTCGGGGAAGGGCGGGTCGTGCTCGGCCTGCCATATAAGAAGGAGTTCGACAATGTGCGGGACACTGTTCACGGCGGAGTGTATATGTCCGTCCTTGATACGGTGATGGGCATGTACTGCCGGTCACTCGGTTTCAACGACGTCGCCACGATTCAGATGAATACCCAATTTCTGAAACCGGTCGTCGAAGGCAATATGACGGCAACTGCTGCGATGATCAGCCAAAGCCGGACAACCGCACTCGTGGAAGGGCGGTTGTTCGACGAAACTGGCGACCTGATCGGTTTCAGCACCGCGACATTCAAGACGGTGAAATGAAAGACCAGGTCAAAGTTTGACGGCCTGGCGCCCTAGACTGAACTCGGGCCATGAGCGGATTTCAAAGGTCGGCTGGATAGCAGTAGGATTGACACGGCCGCCTGGATTGAACCAGCAAGTGTCGATCCCGGCATTGCAGCCGCCCTGGATATCCGAGGTTAGGGAATCGCCGACCATCAACACACGCGATGGGTCGGTGACTCCGAGTTTTTGGAATGTGTACGCGAAGATTTCCGCCTGCGGTTTCTTAAAGCCCGTCTCTTCGGAAGCGATAATCGCTTCGAACGTATTTCGCAACGGGGACCCTGCCACTCGCGCATGCTGTGCCAGCGTGAAGCCGTTCGTCAACACGGCGAGCCGATACCCCGACAGCCCCGCTAGCATCTCCTCCACACCCTCAATCAGATGCGACTCTTTCCCCAAATTCTCGATGTACAACTCCCCGAACTGTTCCGCGTCCAGCTGTAATTCATGCTGCGTGAACAACCGCCGAAACCGCTCGATTTTCAACTCTTCCAACGTAATCCGGCTCTGCTCCAAATCATCCCAAATCACCGAACTGATTGCCCGGTAACTCGCCCGATACTCCTCCAGCCCATTCGGTAAGCCAAAAAACTGAAAGGTATTATGTAACGCATGTTTCTCCGTCTCCGCAAAGTCAAACAACGTATCATCCAGGTCAAATAAAATCAAATCATACGGCATGTGAAAAACTCCCTTTTTTGAACAACTGAGATTAGTATAACACGGAAAACCCAATGGACAGGGGAGACGTGTCTTGAAATGGTAGTTTCCAAGGGGAGGGGGTAAGGGCGAACGCGAGGTAACGTGGGAGTGCAAGCAAACTCTTCGCGAGCGCAATCAAACCGGGGCTGAGTGCAAGGATCTTGCCGTTGAACGGAAGCAACTCTGCCGCAAGTGCAAGGAAAAAACGGAGGGCAAGCAAATTCCTCACGAGTGCGATCAAACCGGGGTTGAGTGCAAGGAATCCCCCGTTGAACGCAAGTAACCCCGCCGCTGGTGCAAGTAGGTCGGGATGCAAGTATATTCCTCGCGAGTGCAATCAAACCAGGATTGAGTGCAAGGAATTTTCCGTTGAACGCAAGCAATCCCGCCACAATCTCCACCCCTTAAAGCACAAGCAAACCCCCTTCTCCGGCAAAAGAAGGGGGAGTGATTTATCCTATTGATTCGGAACGTTCACAGAAATGCCACCTGCCAGCTTATTGCCATAGATGTCTGTGATTGTATTATTGTTCGTGACGTTCACCGCAATGTTGGCGGATCGGAATTCTTCCGGCGTCACGAGTGCGCCGCTACCGTCTTTCTTGATGACGACTGTCTTAGTCGGTCCCGATGCGGACGCTACGGTGCCTTCGACGATCCGATTGTTCACCAATAATTCAAGACCTGAGATGGTATTGGATTCTTGAATCGTTTCGCTGAATGTCAAGACAATGGCCTCGTCTCCTTCGAACGAAGCGGACTCAAGGGTTAACGGCTTATTTTTCACAAATTCAATGTTCTTGCTATAGGCCGGCAGAGCGATTCCATTTTTGCTCTGTACGTCCGAGCTAATCCTCAATGTACGATACCCTACAGTTGGAATGCTGTCAGGACGCAACGTAAGTTCCACGGTTTGATCATTATTACTGAAGATGGCGCTTGAGAAGATTCTCTCTCCATCAACTGTATAATTATTGACGTTCAAAGCCGATTGCCCCATCGGTCGATCGTATTTGACTGTCACTTTATTATTTGTAATGACTGGATCGCCATCAACTTGCGGTGCCGTTGTATCGGTTTGTGCAGACAATGTGAAGTTGACCGGCAGATTATTCGGCAAGGCAGGATCGAATATCTCTTTCGGCAGGGAAAGCGTATAGGTTCCCATCTCCTGATTGTTTACTTTCAAGCGGACTACATTGTTGTTTACTGTTACATTGCTGCCCGCGATCGTGACATTCTTGCGGACATTATCAGGGGTTACTACAGTACCGGTAATTTGAGGTATCGTATTTACCGCTGTCATATCCCGGTTAAACGTCAATTCCACAAAGGTGTCATCGCCTTCCCGGACGACTTCCGTTCGCTCGATGGCAGGAACGATATCGCTGAAGGTGACGTTTCGCTGTACAGATTCTCCGGCGTTGCCGACGAGGTCTTTGTAGTTCGAAACCGTGACAGCTCGTACGCCGCCGCTTGTTACCGGATCAATCGTCACGGTCACCGTATTCGTTGCCGCATCCCATGTCTGTTTCGAATTTGCCAGCTGCTCCACACCGGAGACGTCTAAATATTTGTCCGTCGCAATTGTCTGCAATGGCTCACTGAACCGCACTTTCAATGTATTCAAACCTGTCGCTTGCATCGAAACGATTTCCGGTTTCGTCGTATCCGTGACGGTCGAGTGGACGGTCACTTCCGTCGGGTTTGGGTTGATGATGTTGCCGCTCCAATCGGCTGCTCCGGTGAGGACGACGCGGTAGTCGCGGTTCGCCTGCAAGCCGGTGAGGCGGATGCCGGTCTTATCCGTTGTCTGAGTTGCAGTCACGTTTGAAACTTCCGTATTCCCTTGGTAGACCTTCACATTACCCAATGTGCTTAATTCCTCCGAGAAGTTCAGCAATGCTACGCCCGCTTGCGGGTACGTGACATTTTGGAACGTCGGCCGCGCAGTGTCACTGAAGGAGAGAGTCTGTGTAAAGAGCGCCGTGCTTACATCCTTATCCGCTTTCGTCGGAACCGCGCGGACAGTGATGCTGTACTCCGAATTGTTCGGCAAAGCGTTATTCAGCGTCAGGACGATTGTTTTGTTATCAGGCTGCAACTCGATCGCTTCCACTTTCGTTTGGTCTGGTAAGCCGACGAACCCGTACGTAGTCGCCTTCTCGGCAATTTCCTTATCGACTTCTCGATTGAACTGGACCTGAATTTTCTTTGCATTGAGGGCAGTCACTTTGTCGACAGCCGGTGTCGCCGGTGCTTTGACCATGACGGTGATGACCAATTGCTCCGCATTGTTGCCCGCCTTGTCTTCAGCGCTGTACGTAATTTTATAAGTTCCTGGAATGTTAGTATCAATGCCGGTCAGACGTTCGCCGTCCTCGTTCGTGATGACCGTCTCAACCTTCACTTCTTCATCTTCATTATCCGTCGCCGTCACGGTCGGGATGGTGAACGCAGCGCCTTGTGCCAGTTCAATATTCTTTTCCC
The DNA here is from genome assembly GCF_038003045.1 of Sporosarcina sp. FSL W7-1349. NCBI lineage: Bacteria > Bacillati > Bacillota > Bacilli > Caryophanales > Caryophanaceae > Sporosarcina > Sporosarcina sp. FSL W7-1349. Next base: position 1,265,540 of record NZ_JBBOOK010000001.1, on the reverse strand, counting down.
CCGTATAATTCAACTTCGGTGCTTCCTTGTCCAAGTTTTGATCGGGTGCTTCCAAATTGGACGCCTTGAATAGGAAGGAGGCGAATTGGCCGCGGGTCGTCGAGTTTTTCGGCATGAATTCGGAGACCCCGGTAATATTGAAATAATCGAGCACATCGATGGATGGGCGCGCTTCCGCCTTTGCTTTCGCCATGTCCGTCACATCACGGTTGAACGTTTGATCCCCCACATAGGCGACCAGATCGGTTTTATGGATGGCATCATAAGCACGCACGAGGACGATCGCCATGTTTTCGCGCGTGATCGGTTTACTTGGTCCCAATGAACCATCTTCATAGCCGCCGAATACGCGGTTATCCTTGACGAGCGCCGAATACTTCAATAGTTCGTCATTTGTTTTTGTCGTCAAGTCGGTGAAACGGGGATTCGTCTTATAGTCGGACGGCACCTCGTACCCTAAGGAAACGAGCCATTTCCCCATCATCTTGACAACATCGGAACGCGTCAACGTGCGGTTCGGTTGGAACGTGCCATCCGGATAGCCGCCAATGATGCCGGCCTCGACGAGCGCATTGATCGCTTGCTCATGCGTATTGCCGACCGTATCGGAAAAACTGGCCGCGCTGGCAATTGGCGCGACCGCCGTCGCCGCCAATGCCGCTGTTGCGACGCCCACCATGAATGTTCGAGATGTTTTCGATTGATTTGCCATATACTTGATGTCCTCCTCTAAGTATAGTAGAAGTATGAAAGATAAGAGCAATCGCCCTACCTATATCTATACCCATAGGATAAGCTAGTAATCTTCGAATATTGAAAATAGGTCGAAATTAGGAAGCAACCCACCATGAATTGCAACCTATTGTTCGCGTTTCGCGTCCCGCTTCAAATAGGAATGAATGAAAGAGTGATAGAAGTGAAAAACATTTATGGGTATCTGATAATCGCTTTTCCGTTGCTGCTAATCGGGGCATGGCTGATGACGGGCATGGACGGAAAAGATTATCAGATGAGATTGGAGAACATCGTAGGTCATTCGCTCTATAACTATTGGAATCTTTCAGAAGAGATCATTCAACAGAAGGAATTGAAAGGGGAAGCGCTGACGGATGCGATCGGACATCTCAACGATATGGTAATCCATGCAAACGTCATTGACAATGCGACGAGTCAGGAAATCTTGGAGCCGATCGCTCATCAACTCATCGCCATTATATCGGGGTTGAAAGAGAAACACGGGCAAACCGGGGAATTCACGAAGGAAGATAAACACCTCTATCAACAGGTAATCGCTGATATGGAAGCGATGCAGGAGATAATGCTAAAAATATTTTACAAGCCGAATTCCAAAAAAGGCGGGGAAGTGCTGATCGAAGTAAAGGACGTCAGCGAATTATCGACCATCCACGACCGATTGGTTGAAAGTAGCGCCATGCTCGCAAAATAACTTGCGCAGGGTCCCGTAACAAGCGGGGCCCTGGTTTGATGGAATAGGTCTACTTTAACGCACTCGAATGCCGACAATGCGAATCCTTTGATAATCCGCAATCCATACGCCATCTATATATAACTTTTCTTTTAAGTGTTGCACGACAGCGTCCAGGATTTTTTCCTTTTCGACTTCCGAAATCCCTTCAAAAAAACTGCTCCCGAACATTTCGATCCAGTTTTTCATCCCCGAAATGCCCTCCAATGGAGTAGGACGTTCAAAATGCTGCGCCAGTTCCACTTGAAACCCAACGTCTTCCATGAGCGCCGTGTACTCGGCGATGCTTGGGAAATACCATGGAAATCGTTTTGCATGATCTTCATATCCAGCTGCTTTCAACTGGCGTTGGATTTCATCTGTAATAGTTTGGACGTTGCCTTTCGCTCCAAATTCCGCCACAAACCTGCCTTTCAGTTGCAAACTCTCTTGTATACTTTGCAAGGCTTCCTTTGGTGTCCGGATCCAATGCAGAACCGCATTCGAAAATACGGCATCAAATTCTTCCGTAAATCCAAGATTGGTAGCATCCCGGACTTCGAAGGG